>NZ_JBGVHV010000040.1:0-13154 GCF_045122575.1 Anaerotignum sp.
GTCCAGTTCTCGCGGTGACCATATCATCACAGAAGTTTTCTATGATCTGGAAACAGAAACGGAGTTTTTCTACTTCGTTCAGTCTGCGGACTATGACTATAATAAAGGCCATGTTCCCGATGGGGTGAAAAAGAAGGAAGGTCAGCTTTATACAGAAGAAAAAGGAACAAGAAATCAGGTGATCTGGTTTTATGAAGACCTGACCCTTTATCTGGAAGGCAATCTTCCCATGGATAAGCTGGAACAGATTGCAAAAAGTGCTGTCAATTACGATACCCTTTCTTATGATTACAGTGCGATAGAGGAAACAATGGGAGTATATGAATAAGAAAAAGGCTGAATCCTTGGGATTCAGCCTTTTTATATGACAAAATGATTATCAGCCTTTTTTACCGTATGTTTTTTCTTTTTTTGCGATTTCAATGTGTACTTTTTTACCTTTGATCTTCGCATTTTTCATGCCGTGCAGAATATCCCTTACAAATTCGCTGGGAACATCCACGAAAGTATAATCATCATACAGATCGATAGCACCTAAAGTTTTGCCGGGAACGCCTGCTTCGTTGGCGATGGCACCAACGATATCTTTTGCTCTGATTTTGTTTTTCTTACCAGCATTGATGAACAGACGAACCATGGTTTCGCCTTCGCCGCCGTAAAATTCTGTACCGTTGAAGTTGATATCTTCAATAGCATCAATGTCATCGGCAATTGCATCTGCCAGATGGTTTTTCAAGAGAGCTGCTGCAATGTCGATGCTGGTATAATCTTCTTCCATCAGTTTATCTACCAGATTGATATATTTTGTCAGATGGCCTTCATCGATGATGCCTTTGATTTTTTCTAAGAAGAAGCGTGTTTTCAGTTCTTCAACGTCGCTCAGAGTAGGCAGTTTCTGCTGCTGGATCTTTGTTTTTGTGTAACGCATGATGTCACGCAGTTTGTAAATTTCCTTACCTACGCAGAATGTGAAAGCTTTGCCGCTTCTGCCGGCACGGCCTGTACGACCGATACGGTGTACATAGTATTCTTCGTCCTGAGGAACGTCGTAGTTGAATACGATATCGATATCGTCGATATCCAGACCTCTTGCCGCTACGTCTGTGGCAACCAGAATTTCGATGGTGCCGTTACGGAATTTCTGCATTACTTTATCACGCTGGGGCTGTTTCAGGTCACCGTGGAGACCTTCTGCAAAGTAACCGCGGCCCTGCAGCATTTCCACCAGATCGTCCACGCGTTTTTTTGTATTACAGAATACCATTGCCAGATTAGGATCATATACGTCCATGATACGGCACAGGGCATCCAGTTTGGATTTTTCCTTTACATCGAAGTAGTACTGTTCGATGCTGGGCACGGTCAGTTCCTTACGAACGATTTTGATGAATTCGGGTTCTCTCTGGAAACGTTTTGTGATATCCAGAATTTCGGGAGACAGAGTAGCGGAGAACAGCAGTGTCTGATGGTCTTCGGGGATTTTTACCAAAATGGTTTCGATATCTTCTCTGAAACCCATATCCAGCATTTCATCTGCTTCGTCCAGAATCATCATCTGTACGGTTTCCGCTTTGATGGTTCTTCTTCTCATGTGATCCATCACACGGCCGGGGGTACCGATGACAACCTGTGCGCCTTTTTTCAGAGCAGCGATCTGTCTGTCGATGGGCTGACCGCCGTAGATGGGCAGTACACGGATGTTATCTTTGTATTTCAGCAGTTTGCGGAATTCTTCGGATACCTGAATGGCCAGTTCTCTTGTAGGGCAGAGGATCAATGCCTGCAGTCTTCTGTCATCGGGATCGATGCGTTCCAGACAGGGGATACCGAAAGCGGCAGTTTTACCTGTACCTGTCTGAGACTGACCGATGATGTCCTTGCCTTCCAGCACCATGGGGATGGCCTGAGACTGGATGGGTGTGGCTTCTTCAAAGCCCATATCCAGTACGGCGCGGAGGATTTCCTCGGAAATATTCATTTCTTCAAATTTGATGTGTTCCATTGTTTTTTCCTTTCTTTTCTTCGGTTTTCAGTGACAAAGCCGAAGAAAAAACGAAACATAGAACCCTTTCTGCAAACTTGCAGACGCAAATCAGTTTTCTTCGACTTTTGGCGCATGCGCAAAGCATCATTCTCTGTTTTGGAGAATATGTTGTACTTAAGAAAATCTTAGGATTTTCTTAACAAACCCTTTTCATGCGCGTATTTACGGCAAAAAGCCGCAGAAATCTATATTAACAGGAAAAAATAAGAATTGCAAGAAATAATTATATGCGTTATAATCATTATTTGTAAATCAAGTGGAACTATGATAAAACGGAGGTTTTTTCGATATGGAATTTATTCAGGCAATTATTTTAGGGCTGATCCAGGGCTTAACAGAGTTTCTGCCCGTCAGCAGTTCCGGGCATCTGGTTCTGTTCCAGAATCTGTTCGGCATCAAAGAAGCAGGGCAGGCGTTTTCCATCATCCTGCACGTGGCAACGCTGATCGCGGTATTCGTATATTACTGGAAGGATATCTGGGCGCTGATCCGCAATCCTTTCCAGAGAACGACAGTACTGCTCATCGCAGGTACACTGCCTACTGTAGTGATCGCGCTGCTCTTCAATGATACCTTTAATGAAATTTTCGGTGCAGGCAAATTTATCGGGTTTAATTTCCTCTTTACCGGCTGTATCCTGCTCTATGCAGATACACGTATTGCAGGTAAGAAGAAAATCAGAAATATGTCTCTGTTTGATGCCATTGTTGTGGGCACTATGCAGGGCGTAGCGATCCTGCCTGCGGTATCACGTTCCGGCATGACCATTTCCACTTGTCTGGCGAGAGGTATGAACCGAGAAGAAGCGGCGAGATTTTCCTTCCTGCTGTCCATTCCTGCAATTCTGGGGGCCATGGTTCTGACCATCAAAGATATCGTGACAGGGGAAGTTGTTCTGGCAGATGCTATGGGTATCGCTCCTATGGTATGCGGTTTCATTGCCGCAGCGGTTTCCGGTTATCTGGCGATCCGCTTCATGGTAGATGTTATCAAAAAAGGCAAACTGAAATGGTTCTCTGTATATGTGTTCATTCTGGGGGCGGTTCTGCTGTTAGACCAGTTTGTTCTGCATATGATCGTAAAATAAGAAATTTCGGGACGTATTTGCGTCCCTTTTCTATTTCATAGAAATATGATATAATTAAAAAATGCGAAAGGGGGGACGCATGATGGAACAGATTTTAACCTATTTCTCTTATGATCTGGAATATGTATTGCGTATGGTCATTGCTGCCCTTTGCGGCGGTGTCATCGGCTATGAACGCAGCCGCAGAAAAAAGGAGGCGGGCCTTCGTACCCATATTATCGTTGCGGTCGGTTCTGCGCTGTTGATGATCGTATCCAAATATGGCTTTATGGATGTACTGGAGATTCCCGGCATGCGCGTGGATGCGGCCCGTATTGCTTCCAATGTTATTACGGGCATTTCTTTTCTGGGTGCAGGGGTCATCTTCATTCGGGAAGCTTCCATCAAGGGGCTGACAACGGCAGCGGGGCTCTGGGCCATGGCAGGCATCGGTCTGGCCATCGGTGCGGGGATGTATGGTGTTGGTATTTTTGCTACAATTCTGATCATGGTCATTCAGATTTTTACCCATGGCAGTCTGCAGAAACTGGATGGGCCTGTTTATGACTCCTTTTCCATCACCTATCAGGATGCGCCGAATGGATTGGAAGAACTGAAGCAGCAACTGAAAGAACGGAAAATCCTGATCCACCATATCCAGATGGAAAAACTGGAGGACGGCGGCGTGAAAGTAAAGCTCGAAGTCAGCAGGGATCATACTATTACCTGCACTGATCTGGCGGATCTTTTTGTGGAGGATGCAAATATCAAGTCTTTTCGGCTGTAAAAAGAAAATGGAACAGGAGATCCTTTTTGCATATTTCCGGGAATATTAACAGTTTTTTTCTGCCGGAAAAAATCACCTTGGAAAAAGCAGAAAATAAAATATAGAAAAGAAAAAAGAAAGCAGGGGAAAAGATGAAGGGGAAAAAGACGGAAAAAGGGCTGCTGTCTGCCCTTCGTCAGAGTATTCGCGGTGATTTTGAAGGCTTCTTTCTATATTATCAGCTGTTGGTTTTTGCAGAAAGCGGAGAAATCATGGGAGCGGAAGCATTGCTGCGCTGGAAAAAAGAACCCTATGGCGAGGTGATGCCCGATCGGCTGATCCCTTTGCTGGAAAAAGAGGACTGCTTTTTTGATCTTGGCAGATGGATCTTGCAGCAGGCGATGCAGGATGGAAAACTTTTTTTGAGGAAAAAGCCGGATTTTATTTTAAATGTGAATATTTCTGTCAGGCAGATGGAACAGAAGGGATTTGTAAAGGAACTTTTTTCCTTGCTGCAGGCACAGAGATTCCCTTTTCAGAACCTTTGTCTGGAACTGACAGAACGGGGAAAATTGGAACACATGAAGCGACTGAATGATACCTTTTCTCTTCTGCGCAGGTGTGGACTGAAAATAGCCATTGATGATTTTGGAACAGGCACAGCAGCCCTTCATTTACTGCGGAACCTGCAGGTGGATTATCTGAAGATCGATCGTCTGTTTGTGGCCGAAATAGTGGAAAACAAAGCGGATCAGGCCATTGTAAAAGCGGTGATCGACTGTGCCGAACAACTGCAGATCCATGTCTGTCTGGAAGGTGTGGAAAATCAGGAACAACTGCAGTATCTGAGCCGCTTTCCCGCAGAGATCCATCAGGGATATTATTATGGAAAACCCATACAGAGAAAGGAATTTCTGGCGCTGCTGTGAAAGTCTCGTATCAGAAAAGATACGGGGCTTTTTTTATTGGGGAGAACAGACTGCCTAAAAAAGAGCGGAAGATGTATGTTTTTTTGCAACTCTGCCATACTAAGGAAAAGCTGTATGGAAAGGTGTGGAGAAGGTGGATATTTACATCAAGCCGGTAGAAAAAGTGCAGATCGTACAGAAAAGGGAAGTGTTCCTGCGGGATGTGGCAGAGGTTTTTGTGGGCGGACAGACCAAAGGAGAAGCGGAGAAACTCATGGTTTTTCAGATCCCTTCCGACAGAAAAAAGACCTATCTTCTTTCTGTCATCGATCTGATTCGGGCATTGAATCAAACATATCCCGATGCCGTGGTTTCCAATGTGGGGTCAGTGGATATCCTGATCGAATATCTGCCGAAAGCGGAACAGCCGGCAAAACTTTGGACACTGGCAAAGGTGGCTTTTGTTTCGCTGATCCTCTTTGTCGGTGCAGCCACCACTATCATGTGTTTTCATACGGACGTGCAGCTGCCCCTGATTTTCCAGAATATCTATTACATTTTCTTTGGAGAAAATCGGGAAATGCCGGCGCTGATTTCTATTCCTTACAGCATCGGGCTGGGACTGGGCATCATCATTTTCTTCAATCATTTTTCGAAACTTTCTCTGACGGAAGACCCCACACCGATCGAGATCGAAATGACGACTTATGAGAAAGAGACCAATGCCAGTGTGATCGATTTTCTTGGGCGCCGAAAGGGCGGCGGTGAAAAATGAAGGAAGGATTTCTGATCATTTTCAGTGTGGCTTCCGGTCTGCTGGTTTCAGCAGGGATCTTTGCTTTTATCGGGGCGATTGGTATCATTCCCCGAATGGCGTGGCGGACGGGAACAAGGCAGTATGTTCGTTTTTATGAAGATGTCATTGTGGTGGGTGGTATCTGGGGGACGAGCACCATGTTCGTCAATTATCGTTTGCCGGCATGGGTATGGCTCATGGTTGTGGTGGTGTTACTGGAAGGGTTTTTTGTAGGGATCCTTGCCATGGCACTGACGGAAGTGTTAAATGTAATGCCTATTCTGATGCGCCGCGCCAGACTGACTAAGGGGCTGCAGTGGATCATTCTGGCATTTGCACTGGGGAAGGTGGTTGGTTCATTGCTTTATTATCTGGTAGATGGATTTTATGTTTTATAAGGAGGAAAGAATTTTGGATACAACGAAAAAAGGACAGCAGGAATACAGCGAGATGGTGAAACAGGCATCTCCCAACAGCCCTGTTTTTTCGGACTGCATAAAAGCTTTTGTTTCCGGGGGCATCATCTGCGCCATCGGACAGCTGCTGTTAAATTTTTATACAGGCATGGATATTGTGAAAAAGGATGCCGCGTTGTGGGTGTCCATCACATTGATCGGGATTTCTGCCCTGCTGACGGCATTAGGGATTTATGAAAAACTGGGAAAATACTGCGGTGCAGGTACTATTGTGCCGATCACGGGGTTTGCCAACTCCGTAGTTTCTCCAGCCATTGAATTTAAAAAGGAAGGCATGATTTTCGGCATGGCGGCGAAAATGTTCATTGTGGCAGGGCCTGTCATCGTCTATGGTACGCTGACTTCCATGCTGGTGGGTTTCATTTATTACTTCGTAAAGTAGGTGCTGTGAGGATGAGTAAGAAAATCGGGAGACAGACGGTAAGATTATCTGAGGGGGTTGTGATCCTTTCTGCGGCTTCTACCGTTGGGCCGAAGGAGGCAGAAGGTCCTTTGGGGAAATATTTTGATCAGACAGTGGAAGATCCTTTCTTTGGAGAAAAAAGCTGGGAACTGGCAGAAAGTAAATTTGTAGAGAAAAATATGGGGCTGGCTATCCAGAAAGCGAACCTGAAACCCAAAAATATCGATTACGTCCTTTGTGGTGATCTGCTGAATCAATGCATCGGTTCTACTTTTGGCATCAAAAATCTGGAGATTCCATTTTTCGGGCTCTTTGGTGCCTGTTCTACTATGGGGGAATCCATGAGTCTTGGAGCTATGCTCATTGATGGCGGCTTTGCCAATCATGTGCTGACAGGAGCCTCCAGTCATTTCTGCGCGGCAGAAAAACAGTTCCGCTTTCCGTTGCCTTTGGGGACACAGCGTCCGCCAACATCCACATGGACAGTGACAGGGGATGGGGCGGTGGTGCTTTCCGGAAAGGGAGAAGGACCGCGGATCGTAGAAATTACAACGGGGAAAATCGTGGATATGGGCGTGACCGATGCCAATAATATGGGAGCAGCTATGGCTCCTGCAGCAGCATCCCTTTTAAAAGCCCATTTTGAAGATACGGGTAGAACACCGCAGGATTATGATGTGATCGCCACGGGAGATTTGGGAACAGTAGGACGCCAACTGGTGGTGGAACTGCTGAAAAAAGAAGGATATGACATGGACAGCCGCTATACGGACTGCGGCATTGAGATTTTTGACGCCGAAACGCAGGATACCCATGCCGGCGGCAGCGGCTGTGCCTGTTCCGCGGTGACGTTCTGTGCTTATTTTTATCCGAAACTGGTGTCGGGTGAGATCGGACGTATGCTGTTCATCCCCACAGGGGCTCTGATGAGCCCTACCTCCTCCCAGCAGGGGCAGCCCATTCCCGGCATCGCCCATGGGGTCGTGATCGAAGGCTGCAAAAAGGGGGCGAAATGATGGAGTGGATGGAGCTTCTGAAAGCATTTGCAGTAGGCGGTCTGATCTGCGTAGTGGGTCAGATCCTGATCGACAAAACAAAACTGATGTCAGGGCGAATTCTGGTTTTGTTCGTTTGTCTGGGGTGCGTGTTAGGCGGATTGGGGATCTATAAAAAGCTGGAAGAATTTGCTGGGGCAGGGGCAACGGTCCCTCTGACGGGATTTGGATTCCGTCTGGCAGAAGGCGTGATGAAGGAAGTGGACAGTGCCGGTTTCCTTGGCATTTTTACGGGAGGCATCAAGGCGGGGGCAGCCGGCATCACAGCGGCGGTGTTTTTTGCTTTCCTTGCGGCGCTGGTTTCCAACCCTAAGGAAAAATAACCAAATCGTACTGAAATTCTGTTCAGAATAGAGGGGGAAAATAGTTTGAACATCAAAAGAACTGGAAAATATTTCATTGGAAAACAATGTATTTTTTTCTGTACAATTTGGATATGGTGTGCTATAATAAAGCCATAAAAAGAATATGAAAAGAAAGGATGTGGAACCCATGCACAGTGCTATTGGGTCCCGCAAGGATTTCAGCAACTTAGATGAAGATCAGCTGCTGGCAGAGTACAAAGCATGTCTGGAAGGAATTCTGGACCATGAGCAGGTAATGAAACTGGACCTGCACACACAGCATTGCAATACAAGCAGACTTCAGCATAGTGTAAATGTTTCCTATTACAGCTTTCTGATTTGCCGTATGTTCGGTTGGGATTATCGTTCCGCAGCTAGAGCAGGCTTACTGCACGACTTATACTTCTATGATTGGCGTGTAACGAAATATCTGCGTTCCGGTCATGCGTCCTGGCATCCTCGTGTTGCACTGGACAATGCAAGAAAAATCACAGAGCTGAATAAAGTAGAAATTGATGCGATTGAAAAGCATATGTGGCCTTGTACTCCTGTACCTCCCCGCTATATCGAATCTTATGTGATTACTTTTGTCGATAAGACTTGCGCGGTTTGCGAATTTGCAGAACGCAAATATGCACAGATCGTTGAGAGCCTGGCACAGAAGTTCAGAAGAAGCTACGCTTCCTGATCCTTGCTGGACGTATTCGAACAGCTCTTTTAAAATTGAATAAAACAGAATTCAATAAAAAGTGAATATAAACCATAGGGTGCTGCATTCTGCGGCACCCTCTTTCTTGTTAATCGCGGAGAAAGGTTGATACATAAAAGAAAAGCCGCTGGAGATGCTTGCATACGCAGCGGTTTTTGTTTTATCGTATCAAATTTGCGTAGCAAAACATCCGTAAGACGAAGTCTTACGGATGCCTTTCGTTATTTTATTCAGTTAACCGTTCTGTCTGTATGGTCGCAAAGCTCCCTGCAGAATGGCTATTAGCCATTCTGACGTGGATAAACCATATTTTCTTCTTTGATATCAGTCAGCACTTCATCCACAAATTTCTGACATTCGATTTTTGTGATCCCCAGATTGTGATCCAGATAGTTACCGCACATTTCGGATTTTGCAGCGGGAATTTCGCCTTCGAAATCAGCCATATACTGATAACATTCTTTCATAATTTCAGCCACGTCCGCGCTTTCCAGATCGCCTTTGAAGATCACATACATACCGGTACGGCAGCCCATGGGGCCAACATAGATGGTTTTTTCTGCCCAAACGGGATGTTCACGCAGATAAACTGCCATCAGGTGTTCGATGGTGTGCATCACGGAAGTGTCCATGACCATTTCGCGGTTGGGTTCTTTCATACGAATATCAAATGTTGTCAGAACGCCGTTGCCAACAGTATCTTTTCTGGAAACATAGATACCGCGCAGCAGGCGGTCGTGATCGATGCCAAAGCTTGTTACGTCCATTTTTTTCATCCTTTCCCATAATTCATGAAGGTTTACTGTTACCCATTGTACCGCCTTTTTTCGCGGAATGCAAGCCTTTCCATCCATACTGTATACCTGCCGAAATCTGTTGCAGGATGTATCAAAGTTCGTTATAATGTACAGATAGAAATACATGAGAAAGAAGGGATGCCCTATGGCAAGAACACTGACAAGAGAAGAAGCATGGGAACTGCTGAAAGAATATAATAAAGAACCTTTCCACCTGCGCCACGGTGAAACGGTAGAAGGCGTTATGCGCTATCTGGCACAGGAGCTTGGCTATGGGGATGAAGTGGATTTCTGGGGCAATGTAGGCCTTCTGCATGATCTGGATTATGAAATGTGGCCGGAAGAACATTGCGTAAAGGTGCAGGAACTGCTGAAAGAACTGGATATCGATGAAAGAATGATCCATGCCATTGCCAGCCATGCTTACGGCATCTGCTGTGATGTGGAACCTATCCATGAAATGGAAAAAGTGCTGTTTGCGGTGGATGAACTGACGGGTCTGATCGGTGCGGCAGCCCTGATGCGTCCTTCCAAGAGCGTCAAAGATATGGAATTGAAGTCTGTAAAGAAAAAATTTAAGGATAAAGCCTTTGCAGCAGGCTGTAATCGTGATATCATCAGAACAGGTGCAGAACGCCTCGGCTGGGATATGGACAAGCTGATGGAATATACACTGAAAGGCATGCAGGCAGATGAGAGAAACGCATAAGGAGCGCAGCGTATGAGTGAAGAAAAATGGAACGAACTGGAAACGATCGATACCGTGGTTTATCTGACCGATGAAGAAGACGGCACAGAGTATGTGTTTGAATGTCTGGATACGGTAGAGTATGAAGACAACGAATATGCGGTGATGCTGCCTCTGGATGAGGAAGATGACGGCTATGTTCTGGTAATGCAGATCGAATACAACGAAGAAGAAGCAGAATTCTGCGTGATCGTGGAAGACGAAGCAGTTGTTGATGCTGTTTTTGACCTGTTCAAAGAACAGAATGCAGATCTGTTTGAATTTGAAGAAGAATAACAAAAAGCCCTCCAAAGAGGGCTTTTTTCTTTTGCTTATAATTTGATCATATCGTCGATCATGCTGCTGATCTTATCGCGGCTGATTTTTTCCATGATGGCTTTTTTGACGAACTCGTCTTTGCTGAAGCCGAATTCAGCAAGGTATTCTTCCAGCAGTGCGTAAGTTTCCTTATCCAGTGTAACGGAAAGCTTTTTTGTTGTGCCGGTGGTTTTCTTTGTAGTTGTCTTTTTGGTGGTTGTTTTCTTTTCTGCCATGGGGTATCCACTCCTTCCTTTTTATATTAACACAAAAAATAAAAAAAGAAAAATATGCTGTTATGATTTCTGAAAATCTGCACATACTACCCTTGTACCAAATTTGAGGAGGGATTAGAACATGGAAAAATGTAATGAATGCATCAAATGTACAGTGGAACAGTGCAGACACCACCACGGCACAAAAAATTACTGCACACTGGACTCCATTCAGGTAGGCACACATGAAATGAACCCTACAAAAGACCAGTGCACAGACTGTATGTCCTTTGCAGTGAAATAAGGACGAATGAAAAAAGCGGGTATTCCGAAAAAATCGGAGTATCCGTTTTTTTATATGGAATAAAATGATATAATAATAAATTAGTAATAAATTGTATTGGATCGAGGGGTAGGGGACAGAATCTCTGCAAGGAGGAAGAAGAATGAAGATTTATTTTGTTCGCCACGGCGAAACGGATATGAATAAAAATAATATGTTTTATGGCTGGTATGATGCGGATATCAATGAAAAAGGCGTTGCGCAGGCGGAAGAATTGCGGGAAGCGTTCAGAGAAATACATATTGATAAGATCTATTCCAGCGATCTGACAAGAGCTGCCCATACAGCAGAGATCATTGCAGACGGCAGACCGGTGGAAAAAATGCCTGATCTGAGAGAGATGGCCTATGGTATCTGGGAAAACCGCACGTGGGAAAGTATGACGGAAGCCGACCACGAGCTGCTGAAAATCTGGAGATATGACTGGACGAACCTGACGATCCCCGAAGGGGAATCCTTTCTGGGCTTTTACGAAAGAGTGACCAGAGGTCTGGATCAGATCATCAAAGAAAACAAAGGGAAACATGTGCTGGTGGTATCCCATAACGGTGCCCTGAGTGCCATGCACTGCCATCTGACAGGGGCAGGCCCCAAAGGCTTCTGGAATTTTAATTCCAAACAGGGTCATTACAGTGCGGTATGGGTTTCCGAAAAGAAACTGACATACGATTGCTTTAACTATCCTGTCTGCAAAAAAGGAGAATAAGCGTGGAAAAAACATACATAAATGTGGAAGGGATGGAAAAGCTCCCTGAAACAGAACAGATCCCTGCAGGAAAACGTTTTGATGCTTTTGTGATGACCTGTGAGGAAAATGGGTTTACTTCTCTGCAGAGAAAAAGGGGCATCAACCTCATCTGGGAAGGGATGCTGCCGAAACTGGATTTCTATCCTGTACCCAGTCTGACGTTGTTTGCCCATGACGGCAGAGGCGGATACTTTGCTCACAGCGGCAAAGGTCTGGAAAGTACCATTTATTTTATTTCCAATGAACTGGAATGCTGGTATCTGGCGGAAAATTTCCGCACATTTGTGCAGATGGTGGTTTTTGAGCCCAACTGGAAAGAAAAAATCACAGGGGAAAAACAGGAGATTTTTGAAGCGGAAGAGGAACTGTCTGCCTTTGGTATGTTGTTTGGCTTATCTGCACTGGAAGAAAATCTGTCAGAGAAAATCAGCAGAGAAACTGCGTATAAAATCTTTGAAAATATCGGAAAAGCAAGAGAAAAAATGTCCGTGCCATGAAAACACATGGTCGTAAAACCGTTGATTTTATCGGAAAAACACGAATATGAAAAAAAGTTTTATTTGTAAAGGAAAAATACTTGACATAGGGGGATACTCATGGTAAAGTATTCAAGGTGATTGTAAAGTAGTTTACCTTTACAGGAGGCAGGGACGAAATGGACGATATTTTGCAGCTGACTTTGCTCTATGATTTTTACGGCGAATTGCTGACAGAAAAACAGAAGCAGGTCTATGAATTGCATTATCAGGATGACTTATCCTTAACGGAGATAGGTGATGAATTGTCCATCAGCCGACAGGCTGTCCGCGATCAGCTCAAGAGAACGGAAAAGATCCTGCAGGACTACGAGGAGAAATTGCAGCTGGTTTCCCGTTTTCAGGCTCAGAAAAAAGCCGTACAGGAAATGAAGCACATCATGGAGAGCATGGAAAAGAAAAATCCCGATGCTGCTGTGGTGAAGGCAATCTCCAAAATGAAAAAGATCGCTGAAGGGATATTGTCCTGAAAGGAGGTTGCGATCCATGGCATTTGAAAATCTTTCCAATAAGCTGCAGGAAGTATTCAAGCAGCTGAAAAGCAAAGGTGTGCTGACAGAAGCAGATGTTAAGGCTGCCATGCGAGAAGTAAAGATCGCTCTTCTGGAGGCCGATGTTAACTTCAAAATCGTAAAAGATTTTATCAAAAAAGTAACCGAACGCGCTGTAGGTACAGAGGTGCTGCAGGGTCTGAACCCTGGTCAGCAGGTGATCAAGATCGTAAACGAAGAACTGATCGCCCTGATGGGTTCCACACAGGCGCAGCTGACATTCTCAAGAAAACCTCCCACAGTATTCATGATGGTAGGTCTGCAGGGTGCCGGTAAAACAACAACCAGTGGTAAACTGGCAGGTCAGCTGCGTAAGCAGGGCAGAAATCCTCTGCTGGTAGCCTGTGACGTT
>NZ_JBGVHV010000041.1:0-4783 GCF_045122575.1 Anaerotignum sp.
GCCAGTTTCTGAATGGACAGGGGTTCAAATACCCTTTCCTTCATAATATCGGAAACGTGGTTTTCCACGCCGTTTTCCACTTTATAATTTTCTACCATCTCTACGATCTGGGCACGGTCCTTTGTGCCGATGACAAGGTTGACCCCTTCCACCTGCACCAGTTCCTGTGGTGCTGTCTGGGCATAGCAGCCCACCACCGCCACGATGGCATTTTCATTCTGTCTTTTTACCTTACGGATCAGCTGACGGGATTTTTTATCCCCGAAATTCGTTACCGTGCAGGTATTGATCACATATACATCAGCCTCTTCATCGATGCCGACGATCTCATAGCCCTTTTCTGCGAACAGCTCCGCAATGGCTTCGCTTTCATACTGATTTACTTTACAGCCTAAGGCAAAACTTGCCGCTTTTTTCATAATTCTTCTCTCCTTCAGGCTCAGATTCCGGTGAATTTACGAATCTCTTTCACCACGCCGCCTTCGTTATTGCTGCCCGCCAGATAACGGGCTTTTTTCTTCACACCTTCAACAGCCCCTGCCATAGCAAAGCTGTAATGGGCTCTGTCAAACATGTCTACGTCATTATACTGGTCGCCGAACACCATAGTTTCCTCCGGTGTAATGTCCCACATTTCCTGCAGCACTTCCACGGCAGCGCCTTTGTTGACACCATAGATCCCCGTATCCATGCTGCCTTCGCCGCTGGTCACCAGATTCAGACTCTCATCCAGCGCCGCCCGCACCCTGCGGAACATGGTCACCGTATCTTCGCCATTCAGCACAATCATGGAAATTTTGATGATATCATCCTCGATGGCGTATAAATCATCGGTCATAGCCATTTTATAATTGAACTTGGGGGACTCCAGAAATTCCTTCATCTCCGGACTTCTGGTATAGGTCACATGCTTTGCACATACCACAGGTTCCATCCCCTCTACAGCAAAAGCCGCATCCAGAGACATCTTCACCTGCTCCTTCGTCATGCATCTGGCATAAAGTTCTTTTCCGTTATCCATGATGAAAGCCCCGTTTTCCGAACAGAGAACAACATCCTTCACATGTTCCTGAAAATCCTTGCACAGACTGGGATACTGTCTGCCGCTGGCAACCACAAATCGGATCCCCTTTTCCTTCAGCTTCGGCAAAAGCGCATAAATATTTTCATCTATTTTCTTTTCATCATTCACCAATGTACCATCCATATCGGATACGATCAGCCTGATCATCATTCTTTTCTCCTTCGTCCCTTTTTCCTTTGTTAATTGATGCGGAAGAACAGGGGCAGTAGTTTCATGGCCACCGTCACATCTTTCCCGGAAAGCCAGACCAGATGTTTTCTCATTTCTTCCCATTTTTCCTTTTTCGTCATCACCCGGGCGCAAATGTTTTCCATTTCGTCCAGATGACCGATGATATCCTCCCGTTCTGCCCGGGAAAGACAATCCATCATGCCAAGATCCAGACGGACGGCAGTAAAATCTGCTTCAAAATCCAGTTCCTGTCTGTCCTTCGCCATGTAATATTCCATCAGGCCTTCGTTGCTGCAGCCATTTTCCCGAAAGCCTTTCAGTCGTTCCATCATTACTTTTACGTTTTCCCGATAGACCTCCGCCAGATCTGCCGTGTCTTCGTCAGACTGGATCACGCTGAGGCCCTTCATAAAACCATCGATCTGATCGCCGTAATGTTCCATCAGGCGATAAAACAACCCCTCCATGGCATCACTGTCATAGGAGGATGCATCCCAGACGGCTTCCGCGTGCGCAATATCTTCATCCACTACTACAAAAATATCCTTTTCCTCTTTCATATCTGCCACCGTCCTTTCTGCAATCGATTATCTTTTAGTATAGCATACTTACCGCCGCAATAGCAAGAATTCATACTATTTCTCTCATCTTTCGTTTCATTTGAAAATCCCTTCTCTTTATGATATGATATATGGACAATCGTTTTCCGAAGGGAGTACTGCCGATGAAAGCATATCAGCATAAGGTGCAATATTACGAAACCGACAAAATGGGCATTACCCACCACTCCAACTATATCCGCTGGATGGAGGAAGCCCGTACCGTTTTTCTGGAAGAATACGGCTGGCCCTATGATAAAATCGAGGAAGCCGGCGTCTTTTCCCCTGTGACCGCGGTGGACTGCCGCTACAAATGCAGCACCACCTACGCCGAAGTGATCGATATCACCGTTTCCGTACTGGAATGCAAAGGGGTAAAGCTGAAATTGAAATACGAAATGAAAAAGCCTGACGGCCGTCTGGCCTGTGAAGGCTATTCCGAACATTGCTTCCTAAATGCAGAAGGCAGATTTATCCGCCTGCAGAAGGAACAGCCCCAGCTGTATCAGTTGCTGAAAGATTTAGAACTGCAGGAATAAAAGCACCCTTGACTGGTTGCTTCGCAAAACGAAACCAAACAGAATTTTAACAAAAGAGGATTTGAAATATGACCGCTTCCAATTTATAATCGAAGTGTGCCATAAAAAAGGATCCCAAGAAGAAAGGAATAATATCATGATCGATTTTAACGAAAAAAAAGGTTTTATCTGTGATATGGACGGTGTCATCTACCACGGCAATCAAATCCTGCCCGGCGTTGCTGAATTTATCGACTGGCTGCACCGCGAAAATAAAGAATATCTTTTCCTGACCAACAACAGCGGCTATACACCCAAAGAATTACAGCAGAAGCTGGCTCGTATGGGTCTGGATGTTTCCGAAGAACATTTCTACACCAGCGCACTGGCAACAGCTGCTTTCCTGAAAAAACAGGATCCCGGCTGTTCCGTTTATGCCATTGGCGAAGCCGGCCTGCTGAATGCTCTTTATGATGCAGGCATCACTATGAATGACGTAAATCCCGACTATGTAGTCGTAGGCGAAAGCAAGAGCTACTCTCTGGATACGCTGACAAAGGCAACCAATCTGGTGCTGAAGGGTGCAAAACTGATCGGTGCCAACTCCGACCTGACAGGCCCCATCGAAAACGGCATCATGCCCGCCTGCCGCGCGCTGGTTGCTCCCATTGAACTGGCAACAGGCAAACAGGCTTATTTCTGCGGCAAACCCAATCCTCTGATGATGCATACCGGTCTGGAAATTCTGGGCTGCCATTCCGCAGAAGCCGTTATGGTCGGCGACCGCATGGATACAGACGTGGTCGTTGGTATGGAATCTGGTATGTCCACCGTTCTGGTACTTTCCGGCGTTTCCACCCGCGAAACCGTTGATACATTCGCTTATCGCCCCTCCATCATTCTGGACGGCGTTGGCAGCATCGTGGATGTAGCTGAAAGACAGAAAAAATAATTCCAAACAGAAAAAGCACGAGCTTTGCAAAGCCCGTGCTTTTTTGTTTCCTTTTTTCTTATTCGTCTTCATCCTCGATGATGACTACCATACCGCCCATTCTTCTGTTCAGTTCTTTTCTTGTGATCTTGATGATATTGGGCACTACGCCGTCAGGCTGTTCTTCGATGAAGTATGCATCTTCCTTATCACAGTCGTTTTCATCCAGCCAGCCGCTGAAGTAGGACATGATGGAGCGCATGATTTCTACACTGTGGCCCCAGTAGTCCAGATCCAGGAACACCATTCTTGCCTTGTCGCCTGTTCTGGAGAATTTACGGCTTTTGTAAACCATTGTGAACAGTCGTCTTTCTTCGCCTTTATAGGTGAAGTAAACAGCCATTTCGTTGCTTTCGCCAAAACGGTTTTCATAACGGTTTACTTTTGCTTCGGGGTCAAAATATTTTAATACAAACTGATAGATCTGTTCCAGTTCGATTTCCTTTGTGATATAACCATGAGTTTTTGCTGTCATTGAAGATCCTCCCTTCATTATAACAAATCACATTTTTCCAAGCATTTTTTCTACCAGATCACTGCTGCGTTTTGCTGCCAGCAGCACAAACTGGTCAAAGGACATATTTGCTTCTTCATCCGCACTGTCGGAAATGGCACGGATCACCACAAAAGGAATACGGTTCAGCCAGCATGCATGGGCAATGGCTGCGCCTTCCATTTCCGCACAGTCACCCTGTACGTACTTTTTGATGCGTTCCTTTCCTTCTTTTGTGCCGATAAACTGGTCTCCGCTGGCAACGCGTCCCAAAATAACTTTATATTCCTCCTGAGATTCCGCCGCTGCTTCCTGTGCGATCTTCACCAGCATTTCGTCTGCCTTGAAATAGCTTTCCGCCAGTCTGGGGATCGTACCCACAGGGTCACCCAGAGCAGAAACATCCATATCATGCTGCACGGCATCTGTGGAGATCAGAATATCACCGATGCCCAGTTCTTCATTCAGAGCCCCCGCGCATCCTGTGTTGATGATATAGTCTACGCCAAAATGGTCAATCAATACCTGTGTGCAAACAGCCGCATTGACCTTACCGATGCCGCTGATGACCAGCACAACGCTGTTGCCGCAATATTTCCCGATATGGAAATCCAGACCAATGACGTTTTTTGTCGTCACGATCTCGACCTTTTCTTTCAGATATGCCATTTCTTCAGACATCGCGCCGATGATGCCGATCGTTTTCATTTCCATTTCATCTCCTGTCTCTATTTTTTCCCGACTTTCCGGCAAAATACGCCACAAAAAGCCGTTTGTATTCTTCTCATACACAATTCATTGTATCACATTTTCCCCGCCTACTGCAACCCCTCCCCCTTTTCTAACGATTTCTTAAGTTTTTCTCCAATCCGTTGCAAAAAGCAGTCTTCTTCTGTATACTGGTATGGAAACTTTTTAAGGAGTATC
>NZ_JBGVHV010000042.1:0-2128 GCF_045122575.1 Anaerotignum sp.
GACAGAGGATATTTCCGTAATGGTCGGCAAGGATCTGCATTTCCACATGGCGCACAGAGGTCAGATATTTTTCCAGAAACACATCCCCATTGCCAAAGGCACTTTCCGCCTCACGGGATGCCGTCAGGAAGGCTTCTTCCAACTCTTCCTCCCGCTCCACCACGCGGATGCCCTTGCCGCCGCCGCCGGCCGTTGCCTTTACCAGAAGAGGATAGCCGATGTCTTTCGCCAGTCTTTTGGCTTCCGCCGCATCCTGCAAAATTTCCGTACCGGGCACAACAGGAACCCCCACCTGCTGCATCAGCTGACGGGAAGCATCCTTATCCCCCATGGCAGAAATGACTTCGCTTTTGGGGCCAATGAAAACGATGCCGTTTTCTTCGCAGCGCTTGGCAAAGGACGCATTTTCCGAAAGAAAACCGTAACCCGCGTGGATGGCCTCTGCCCCCGCCGCCAGCGCCGCACTGATGATATTTTTCTGATTTAAGTAGCTGTCTGCCGCAGCGTTGCCGCCGATGCAGATGCGTTCATCGGCCAGTGCCACAGGCAGGGAATCTCTGTCCGCTTCGGAATAGACCGCCACCGTCCGAATGCCCATTTCCTTGCAGGCACGGATGATGCGAACAGCCACTTCCCCTCGGTTGGCTACGAGAATTTTCGAAAACATAAGCCATTACTCCTTTATCAGCGCAAAGGAAAACTCCGCACTGACACACAATTTACCATTCACATAGCCTTTGCCTTCTGCCCAGTAAAAAGGGCCTTTGTGTTTCAGCAAAGTACATTCTGTTTCAAATACATCCCCGGGACGGACGCTGTTTTTGAAGCGTACCTTATCCAGCCCTGTGAAAAAGGGAGTCTTCCCTTCCCCTTCGGCGGACAAAAGCACACAGGCACTCTGTCCCAGAATTTCGCATAAAATCACACCGGGCACGACGGGATTTCCGGGAAAATGTCCCTGCAGGAAAAATTCGTCCCCGCGGATGGTCTTTTTGCCGTAAGCCTTGCCCTCACGCAGTTCCGCTTCGTCGATGAGAAGCATATGGTCTCTGTGGGGCAGGATTTTTTTGATCTCTTCCTGATTCATTTTTGTTCCTCCTTAGGGAAGGATTTTTACAAGGGTCTGACCGAATTCCACGATCTGTCCGTTGTCCACGCAGATTTCTTCAATGGTACCGTCATATTCCGCTTCGATGTTATTGAACATCTTCATGGATTCCACGATACAGACAACGTCGCCTTTTTTCACTCTGTCGCCCACCTTGACAAAGGGTTCCGCGCCCGCCTGAGGTGCCAGATAAACGGTACCCACCAGAGGGGATTTCTGCGCTACCCCTGTTTTTTCTTCTGTTTTTTCCACAACGACTGCAGGTTCTGCCGCCGCTTCTGCTGTGTTATCCACAGAAACCGCAGGAATATCCACGGTTGTCACAACCCTGCCTGCCGCTTCCAGCACAATACGGCTGTCGCCTTCTGTCAGATCTAATTTTGTCAGCTGATTCTGGCGCAGAATTTTCGCCAGTTCATTGATTTTATTTGTATCCATTCTTTATCAATCCTTCATTTTTCTAAATGCCACACAGGCATTGTGACCGCCAAAGCCCAGAGAAGTGGACATCGCCCCTTCTACCACAGTTTCCACTGCCTGATTGGGTGTATAATCCAGATCACAGACAGGGTCAGTTTCTCTGAAATTGATGGTAGGAGGAATGATATCCTCTTTCACCGCCAGAATGGCCGCAATGGCTTCCACAGCGCCGGCTGCACCCAGCATGTGACCTGTCATGGATTTTGTGGAACTGATGTGTACCTTTTTCGCATCTTCCCCAAAGGCATTTTTAATGGCTCTGGTTTCTGTTTTATCGTTCAGGGGTGTCCCTGTGCCGTGGGCATTGATGTAGATTTTTTCTGCATCGATACCATCCAGCCCTTCTGCTGCAATTCTGATGGCCTTGCCGCTGGCAATGGCTTCTTCTGCAGGAGCTGTCACATGGTGAGCATCGCAGGTGGAACCATAGCCCACTACTTCCGCATAAATCTTTGCACCACGAGCCTTTGCGTGTTCATATTCTTCCAGAATGACTGCGCCTGCACCCTCGCCCATGACAAAACCACCGCGGCGTTTGTC
>NZ_JBGVHV010000043.1:0-13566 GCF_045122575.1 Anaerotignum sp.
GCGCTGATCATTTCCTGTTTCTACTTCAGCCAGACGGGAAACAGGCTGTTTTGATGTCACTTTTGCCATCTTCGCGCCACATTTGGTTTCTTCTGTCTCTTCCAGTGTATTCCATTCACCACAATTCGGACATTTTCCTACCCATTTCGGACTTTTATATCCACAATTCGAACATTTGTACACGGTTTTGATTCTCATTTCTCTACCATACTTTCTGTGAAAAACAAAGGGACTGTAATCGCATTACAGTCCCCTGAGTGGTATCAGCCGATTTTATCAATCTCAACGGAAGATGCATTTTTCTGCAATTCTACGCTGAAGTTTACTTTGCCGGCCAGATTGGATTTCATTTTGCCAACGTTTACATCGTCGATCAGGATTTTATATTCTGTTTCGGGTTCCAGTTCCAGTGTGATCTGCACATCTTCTGCGCCTTCCACTGCAAAACGGGCACCTCTTTCGTCCATTTCGAAATTATGTACGGTTGCACCGGGCACTGTTTCCAAAAGCATTTTTCCATTTTTTTCCAGTCTTGTGATTTCAGAGAAGGTTTTTACGTTATACATATCACCATTCACTTCGAAATCCAGAACCTTTTTCTTTTCGTCCATCAGATGATTGCCGAAGCTGATTGTATTATTATCTTCCTGTCTGATCAATTCTTCGATTACTGCCATTTTCAGTACCTCCAGTCGTAACTCTCTATTGTGTTTCGCCTGCACAGCGATCTATTTCATACCATGCAAGGCTGTTTTTGAATCATAATCAGTATACAAAGCATCTGAAGAACAAAAATTCTTCCCCACTTTGTATAAATAGTATAGCACAGTTTTATCGTTTGGTATAGCAAATTTTTCTTAATTCTGAATAATTATTCTCCCCTTATTACTTGACAACGCGGAAGTGAAAAGCACCATTTGTTTTCATACCGACAGACACTTTATCTCCTGCTTTAAAGTCACCTCTGAGAAAGGCTTCTGCAAAGGAATCTTCAATTTTGGACTGGATCGCTCTTCTCAGTGGTCTTGCGCCGTAGGCCTTATCGTAGCCCTCTTCGGCAATTTTTTCAATGGCTTTATCTGTAAAGGAAACAAAAATATTCATATTTTCTCTGATCCGTTTGGAGAGAGTATTTGTGAGCAGTCTGACGATCTGAATGATATCTTCTTTTTCCAGAGGATGGAAAACAATGATATCATCGATCCTGTTCAGAAATTCAGGCTTGAAGATATTTTTGATCTCATCCATTACGCCTTTTTTCATGTGCTCATAGCTCTGTTCTGCTGTTTCCATGCTGGTAAAGCCCAGACGTTTGGGCGCAGCGATGCTTCTTGCACCGGCATTGGAAGTCATGATGATAACGGTATTTTTAAAATCCACTTTTCTGCCCTGACCATCAGTAATATGGCCATCATCCAATACCTGCAGCAGGACATTGAAAACTTCGGGAGATGCCTTTTCAATCTCGTCAAACAGAACAACGGAATAAGGATTTCTGCGTACCTGCTCACTGAGCTGGCCACCCTCTTCGTAGCCTACATAGCCAGGAGGAGAGCCGACCATACGGGAAACGCTGTGTTTTTCCATATATTCAGACATATCGATACGTACCATGGCGTTTTCGTCACCAAACAGAGCTTCTGCCAAAGCCTTGGAAAGTTCTGTTTTCCCGACCCCCGTAGGCCCCAGGAACAGGAAGGAACCAATGGGTCTGTTAGGATCTTTCAGACCGACACGACCGCGGCGCACTGCCTTGGAAAGTGCCTTGACTGCTTCCTGCTGACCAATGACACGCTGATGCAGGGTATCCTCCAGGCGAAGCAGTCGCTGACTCTCTTCTTCCTTCAGACTCTGCACAGGGATTCCCGTCCAGCGGGAAATGACCTCTGCTACGTTTTCTTTTGTCACAATGGCCTGAGCGTTATGCTCCGTATCCCATGCATTTTTTGCTGCTTTCAGACTGAAACGCAGGCTGTCCTGCTGCTTTTTCAGATCTGCTGCTTTTTCAAAATCCTCTGTTTTCACAGCCAGTTCTTTTTCTTTTTCCATTCTTTCGATGGCCTGTTCCAGCTGCATAATGGCAGTGGGTGGTGTATAGGCATTCAGACGCAAGCGAGATGCGGATTCATCGATCAGGTCGATGGCTTTATCAGGCAGGAAACGATCTGCTACATAGCGAGCCGACAATTTCACGGCCGCTTCAATGGCTTCAGCAGAGATTTTTACGTTATGATGTGCTTCGTATTTTTCTTTCAATGCTGTTAACATCTGGATCGCTGCTGTTTCTGTAGGTTCTTCCACACGAACAGGCTGGAAACGACGCTCAAAGGCAGCATCTTTTTCGATATGTTTGCGGTATTCTTCCAGTGTCGTTGCACCGATCAGCTGAATTTCCCCCCTTGCCATGGCGGGTTTCAGAATATTGGAGGCATCGATTGCCCCTTCTGCTGCCCCTGCACCGATGATGGTGTGGATTTCATCGATAAAAAGGATGATATTGCCGTCTGCACGGACTTCTTCCAGTGCCTTTTTCATGCGTTCCTCAAATTCGCCGCGATATTTGGAGCCTGCAACCATGGCAGAAAGATCGAGGCTGAAGATCTTCTTATTTTTCAGTGTATCAGGAATGTCGCCTACTGCGATCTTCTGGGCAAGCCCCTCTACAATGGCCGTTTTGCCGACACCGGGATCACCGGTCAGGCAGGGATTGTTCTTTGTTCTTCTGCTCAGGATCTGGATGATACGTTCAATTTCATGATCTCTGCCGACAATAGGATCAAATTTCCCCTGCTTTGCCAGCAAAGTCAGATCTCTGCTGAATTTTTCCAGTGTTTCCGTAGCGGATTTTTCTTCTTTTTCAGGATTTTCATGCATCCCTTTTGCTCCGGCGGGCTGGGCATCACTTTCTCCCAACATCAGCATCAGGTCTTCATACAAAGTCTGGATATTTACGCCCAGACCTGTCATGATCTTCACTGCCAGCGTATCAGTTTCCCGCAGCAAAGCAATCAGGATATGCTCTGTGCCAACCATATCTGCGCCCATGCGTACAGCTTCCTGTCCGCTCATATCGATCACGTATTTTGCCCGTGGCGTATATGCTACAGGTCCTTCCTGTTTTTGATTACCAACCATTTCGGAAATACGTTCCATCACCTGATGATAAGTAACATTCTGGATCTCCAACGCCTTTGCAGCTGTGCTTTCCTGCACCAGTGTCAGCCCCAGCAGGAGATGTTCTGTACCGATGTATCCATTTCCAAGAGTACCGGCAGCCTCTTTGGCTCTTACCAGCACGTCCTTGGCTTTTTTCGTATAATTCTGCATTTCTTTCACCTTCCTTTGTCAGTTTGTTAGCCAACTAAAGTTGTGACTGCTAATTTATGCTAGAAAATAAAAGAACCAATATACGGTTCTTTTATTATTTTTCAATTCAGATTTTAATTATATACCCATTTCCTATAAAATGCAAAGGATACTTTATGCCTCTTTCTTACAAATCTCTTAAGTCTTCTGCAAAAAGAGTAAAAGGTTCTTTTTCGGGCTTTGCAGTCAGAGAAAAGGGTTGTTTTGTTTCAGGGTGTACCCCTTCCAGTTTATAAGACCAGAGGGCGATGTCCGTTTTTCCTCTTTTGGGGAAATTTTTATGGTATTTTTTATCCCCCCAGATGGGAAATCCACCGTGAGATGTCTGCACACGGATCTGATGATGGCGGCCTGTTTCCAGTTTGATCTCCGCCAGTGTCAGCCAGCCCATATCCGTTTCCTTTTCTGCGATCCTTGTATAATGCAGAATGGCTTTTTTCGCGCCCTTTCTGTCCTTGGAAACTACCTCGGAAAGATTTGTGCGTGCATTTTTCAAAAGATAATTTTCCAAAGTTCCCTGTTCTTCCGGTAGTCTGCCGCAAAGAACCGTCAGGTATCTTTTATTCAGCCTGTTTTCCTGTATATCCTTGGATAAAATCGCTTCAGCTTTTTTCTCTTTGGCAAACAGCATGACCCCGCCGACAGGTCTGTCCAGACGGTGCAGCAGGCCAAGAGGCTGCCCGGTATATTCTTCCAGCTGAGAAAGCAGATCAGGATCCCCTGTTTTATCTGCCTGTGCAGGCACACCCTGCAGTTTTACCACTGCCAGCATATATTCATCTTCAAAAAGGATGTTCATTTTTTACACTTCCTTTAGCACCGCTGCACTCTTCGGAGGCAGAGTCAGTTCCGCAAAGCCGTTTTTTACGGGACACTGGAATGCAAAGTCAGTAAATCCATCCCGATTCGTCATCAGGCAGTTTTCCAGTGTCGTATCCAGTTTCATCCCTGTTTCCCATACAGGAATAGAAACTTTACGGCTTTCTTCGTTATTATTTAATACGATCAGGAATTTATCTTCTCTGTCAAAGCGACCATAGGCAATCACACCATAATCACCATAAAGATGATGAAGGGAGCCATGTCGCAAAACAGGATTTTCTTTTCTGATAAAGATCGCTTCCCTGTGGAAATTGATCAGGTCGCGATCTTCTTTCCCCCAAGGATAGGTACGGCGGTTATCGGGGTCAGTCCAGCCAACCAGACCGGCTTCATCGCCATAATATACCGTAGGTGCACCAGGCCATGTCATCTGCAGCAGGACCGCTTCCCGCAGTACAGCCTTGTCAATGTCTCTTTCAGCCGCTTCACTGCCTTCTGTCTGCAGTCTGCCGATGCGTCGGTTAGTTCTGGTCAGGAAGCGGGAATGATCATGATTGGAAAGCTCGTTCATGGATGTCATCAGGGACTGGATAGGCAATTTTCCCATCTGATAGATCATGGATCCCCAGAAGATATCTGCGTTGTTATACATATCATCCCGCTTTTCCGTGCTATGCTTGGAAACACCGGTCAAAAACCATGTGACAGGTTCCATAAACGCATCATAGTTCATAATGGAATCCCATTCATTCCCCTGCAGCCAGCCTGCCGCATCACCGTAATGCTCTGCCAGAATCAGTTTATCAGAAGAAACACTTTTTACAGCATCTCTGAATTCCGCCCAGAATTTATGGTTGAACTCGGCAGTTTTGCCTAGGTCGGCCGCAACATCCAGACGCCATCCGTCTGCATGAAAAGGTGCGGAAACCCACTTTTTACCGACTTCAAGGATCTCTTTTTTCAGCTCTTCGCAGCCTTCTTCGTTCAGTTTGGGATGATTTTCATACCCCCACCAGCCTTCATAGCTGCCGTCTTCATTCCAATAGAAATAATCCCGATAAGGGCTTGTCTTATGATGATATGCCCCTTTACCATTTTTTCTGTAAAAGCCCTCTCTGTCCAGCCATTTGTGGAAGGCACCGCAATGGTTGAATACACCGTCTACCAGAACACGAATGCCTTTTGCGTGGGCTTTTTCCACCAGTTCTGCAAAAAGTTTGTCAGAGGCTGTCAGGTTTTCTTTTCTTGTTGTTCTGGTCACATACATAGATGCTTCTGCATTGGTTGTAGCGCAGTTTTTCAAAACCTTACCACCGTCTTTTACAATCTTGCCAAAGTGAGGATCGATATGATGATAATCCTGTGCATCATATTTGTGATTGCTGGGAGAAACGAAGATCGGATTAAAATAGATCACTTCCACGCCTAGATCTTCCAGATAATCCAGTTTATCAATAACCCCCTGCAGATCGCCGCCGTAAAAATGATTCACATCTGTGGCGGAAGGAGGTGTATCCCAGTTTCTCACTTGTTCGACCATGCGTTTCAGATACAGATATTCATTTGTTTTTACGTCATTGGAACGATCGCCGTTGCAGAAACGATCAGGATAGATCTGATACATTACTGCACCCTTCGCCCAATCCGGCGTCACAAAATCGCGGATGATCTCAAATCTTCCTTCATCCTTAAATTCATCAAAATAACCGTATTTTGTATAAAAACCTTCTTCTTCCCCATGCTGCAGACGGAAGTAATAGGTGATTTTCTTTTCTGTAGGAGGAAGAGTTGCTTTATAATAGGCAAAGATTTCGTCTGTCTCTGCCAGATCCATCAGATATTCTCTTTCGCTTGTACATAAAAAGACAGCAGAAAAAGTCTTTTTCCCAACACGAATGAAGATATCCACTTCATCCGTAGAAAGAGGCTCTGCAGGAGAACGGAATTGTTTTGTCTCATCACTATATACTGCCTGAGAACGGAACTGTTCCTCTGGCAGAAATAAGCCGGATGCTTTGTGCTCTGGCATAGATACACCACCTTAAAATTTTATAAAAACCCAAAATTATTATACATGACAACGGTGGTTTGTGTCAATTACAAGGCAGACTCATCCTTATGTTTCTGTTAATGCGATCCTTCTGTATTTATATTTACTGTTTTTGTTTAAAAATGAAAAAGAACAGCCTGCCGATGGCTGTTCTTTTCCAAAAGAGAAGGTATTTCTTATTGGGATCACATCACTTTGCGTGATGCTGCACCGTCAAAACGGTGCGAGTGTGAAAAGATTGGGGAGTCTTCACTCGAATATTATATCACGTGGGGTCAAATATGTCCAGCAAAACTTGTATTTATGTTAATTATAATTACGTTAAAAGTTTTGAACAATAATGGAAAATCCTATATAAAATCTGATCCTTTTAACTCATAAAATCACTTAAAAGTTTTGCCAGATTCTCTTCACCCGTGACACGGATCCCCTCCCGCAGTTGTGTTGCCTCCCCTTCCGGTAATGTGGAAACAGGCAGATCCGTTTTTTCTTTCAACCGGATATTCTTTTTTGTATCCTCGTAAAATACAGCGAGGAATCCATCACTTTCCCCGAGGATATATGTTTCACTGCTCAAACCCTCTATTTTACAGCGTAAAATCACTTTTTCAGGAGAAAAAAGTATGATCTGCCAGCCGGTATAAATGCTTTTCAGCTGTTCCATATCCAATCCCTGCAGAAACGCCGGTGCATGTTCGATCTGCTCTTTGATCACGCGATCCCGACTATAAAAATACTGGTAAATTATTTTTGTATCTGCGCCGATCACCTGTTTTGCCTGCAGCGTATAATTCGCTTGTGCCGCTTCCATCCGCTGGTCTCTTTCTCCCATCCAGAGCGTTACATAATATCCTGCCAGCATAAAAAGCAGAAAGCTGCATAACGCCACGATCATTACTATTTTTCGCATACGACCACCTCTTGCATGGAAGTATGGACAAATATTCGCTTTTTATACAAAAAGACTGTACAGAAAATTCCATACAGTCTTTGTATTCTTTAATATGTTGATGTTTAGTACAGTCTCAGATGTACAGGAACCCCGTTTTTGAATGTACAAGGCAGTTCCCCCTGAATCAGAGGCAGCAGATAATCGATCATTTCTTGTGTTACATCGTTACCCGCTTCATTGATCCATTCATCAGGCACTTTTTTCACCTGATTTGCAATCTTTTCGATTTCTACAAAATCGATTTCAAAACGGTAAGGCTCTGTAGATGTTCTTTTGATGCAAGCCATTTTTCCTGTACCACCGGAAATACAATAATCTGCCGCAGCAGCACCCAGCAGTCTGGATTCATAAATATCAGATGCAGAAGCTACGTGGGATGCACAGCGCTGCATAACGTTCAGTTCGATGCTTCTTACCTTACAGCCGATTTCGAAACGGATGATTTCTTCCAGATAACGGGAAGCACCTGCCAGAATTTTGTGGCCAAAAGCATCTGCAGCTCTGTTCTGCAGTGTATCTGTCACATAATCGCCTTCTTCGTTGCGAATACCTTCGCTGACTGCAATTACGATAGAATGTTTTTCAGTCATTTTCGCTCTGACATCATCCAGGAACTGATCCACAGAAAAAGGTCTTTCGCAAAGGTAGATCAGATCAGGTGCAGTATCCCCATTCAGTCTGCCCAGTGCGGAGGATGCTGTCAGCCAGCCTGCATCTCTGCCCATGATCTCTACGATTGTAACAGAAGGCTGTGCATATACATTACAGTCGCAGGAAATTTCAGACATGGTAGTTGCAACATATTTGGCAGCAGAACCAAAACCGGGGCAATGGTCTGTTTCCATCAGGTCGTTATCGATAGTTTTGGGAGCACCGATGATTTTGATATCGTTGATATGCATTCTTTCACAGTACTGAGAAATTTTATGAACTGTGTCCATAGAGTCATTGCCGCCGATATAAACAAAATAACCGATTTCGTATTTACGGAAGATCTGGATGATCTTTTCATATTCAAAAGTGTTTTCTTCAAAATCAGATAACTTCATGCGGCAGGAACCCAACGCGGAAGAAGGTGTCTGGCAAAGCAGCTGCAATACTGCAGGATCAGACAGTTTATCGTTCAGTTCGATCAGATGCCCTCTCATCAGACCCATGATACCATTTGCTGCGCCATAGATTCTGTCAATATTACAATCTGCCAGACCTTTTTCTACAACACCTACCAGGGTAGCATTGATTGCTGCAGAAGGCCCGCCGGATTGTGCAACTAAAAGATTTTTCATATCAATTTTTCCTTTCTAAAAACAAAGGGATGTCCCCCCAAAAAAATTCTTTATGATACGCTCATTATAGCATGTTCTATCACGATTGCAAGGATGAAACAGAGCGTTCCTTGCAACACCAAGTAAACCACTGAAACAGACAGCGGTTTATCTTGAATTATTTTTCTCTGGTAACATCCGCATAGAAGTTCATCAGTTCTTCTTCTGTGCCGAAAGTTGCCAGATACATCTGATTGCCCATTGCACCGGAAAGTGCTTCGGGAATGCGGTCTACCATTCTGATATGAGAACCGTATTTCTGCATAATGTCTTCATGAGACATAGCAAAGGGTTTACCATCACGCAGACCTGCAAAACCACAGTGATTGGATTCACCCTTGGGTTTTGTGGATCTGTCAAAGGCGATCATATCTGCCCAGATCTTATAAACATCTGTGCTGTGGGCATAGTTGATCATATCGGGAGAGAAACCGCCGCTGGGACGCATATTTACTTCCAGCGCCATGATATCATCTTTTTTACCCAGACCTTCCTGATCCTGCAGCAGACGGAAAAATTCGAAATGAACAAAGCGGCTCTTTACATCAAAGGCTTTTACGGTAGCACGGCCGGCTCTGCGTGTTTCTTCGGGCAGTTCTTTCAGAATATAGAACAGAGAATTCTGTTTTTCATTTACGATATCCATAATGGAGCCCAGAGAAACATTCCCTGTTTCAAACATGATCTCACCGTTGGAGTCGATGATGGCATCATAGGAATTTACAATGCCGTTTACAAATTCTTCCATGATATAGACAACGCCTTCGTGTCTCTGACCATAAAAGCTTACCAATTCCTCATCATTTTTGATCTTGAAATTATGAGAAGCACCAACACCGTTATCGGGTTTTGCAACAACAGGATATCCAACTTCCTCGATAAATTTTCTGCAGCCTTCCAGATCATCTACCAGATGATAGCGTGCAACGGTCAGACCTGCTTTTTTATAATATTCCTTCATTTTAGATTTGAATTTGATACGAGGAATATCTTCTGTCTGGAAACCGGTTGTGATATTAAAATCTGTACGCAGTTTCGCATCTCTTTCCAGCCAGTACTCGTTATTGGATTCCAGCCAGTCAATACGGCCATACTGGAATGTGAAAAATGCAACCGCACGATAAACTTCATCATAATTTTCCAGACTGCTTACTTTATAGTATTCTTGCAGACTGTTCTTCAGTTCATCACTCAGCTCATCGTAGGGCTGATCGCCAATCCCCAGCACGCGCAAGCCGTTATCCTTCAGCTCTTTGCAGAATTTCCAGTAGTTCGTAGGGAAATTTGGCGAAATAAAAATAAAGTTCTTCATAGGATGGTGCCTCCTTCTTTTGTAAAAAAAATTTTTTATTTGAATTTATATAATAATGTCTTCATGAAGAAAGGCAGCTGTCGTTCCCAGCTGGCCTCGCAATGTTCCCCATAGGGTACAATGCGGCTGTTTACCATGACCCCTTTCTGGATCAGCAAAGAGGTGATATCCCCGAAAACACGGCTCATTCCCTTATGGTTGTTCATTTCTTCCGAACCATAATCCATATACAGCACAGTATCCTGCAGCAATGCAGCACGATTGATCATTTCTTTCACTTTTCTGGGAGAAACCCACAGAGAAGGAGAAAGTGCTGCCGCTCTGGAAAAAACATGATTGTATTTCATCAGTGCATACAGGCTCATCAGACCGCCCATGGAACTGCCGGCAATAAAAGTATGTTCTCTGTCAGGCAGTGTACGAAAATGTTCATCGATCGCCGGTTTCAGTTCATTTACATACCAGTCCATTGTTACCATACCGCGGCCTTCGATCACCCCTACCTGTGCATTTTTAAAGGTAAAAGGTGCATATTCCTTTAGTCTGCCGTTGTTTGCGTCATGGTTGCATTCCACTGCCACAACGATCATCTGTGTGCGACTGCGGTTCATGTATTTTTCCATCCCCCAGCTTTTGCCATACGTTGCATCTTCGTCGAAAAACACATTGTGCCCATCGAACATATATAATACCGGATACCTTTTATTCTCATTCTGAAAATAGGAATTCGGCAGATGAATATAGGCATAACGTTCTTCACTGCCCCCCAGCAGCGGAAACATTACTTCAAATCTTTCGGTCATAAAAATCTCTCCATTTCATCTTTCATCTCTCATCAATGGAATATTCCGTTATCAAAATAATATATCATAGACAAAAAAAATTGACAAGGAAAGCTTAGCGCACGAAAATGAGATAAATCTTCGGTTTCAAAAAAAGGATTTGGGCAACTTTTATATTTACACTTGAAATTAACAAGGATATAATAAATAAGTGGAAATATATTATGAAAGGTGGGGAAAGTTTGAATAAAAAGTTAAATACTCTTTTAGCAGATTTAAGAAACTATAAAGACAGACTTTCTGTTGCCTTGAAAATTGCGGATATTTCTATTTTTGAAGTTGACCTGAAAAATCAGTTATTTACTTTTTTTGAAAATTCAGAAAGTATTTTTGAAAAGAAAGGCAGTGCGATCCTTGCCGACGTCAACGAATATCACGACCTTCCCTGGAACGAATATCTCTCTGCGGTCAGTGCATATTTCACACATCCTGAGGATACACAGTTCATGGAAAATGCGTTCCGCAGCATTATGACAGGACGCCCCATTTCCTTTGAAGCAAGATTAAATGCCGGCGATACAGCCTATAAATGGTGCAAGGTAGACGTTGCCCCTGTGCTGGAAGATGATCAGCCCATTAAAATGATCGGTATTATTTCGGATATCCATCATATGAAAAAACGTATCGACTTTCTGGAAAACTCTGTTTATAAAGATAATTTTACAGGATTATATTCCAAAAAACGATTTGAAGAGCTGTGTACCAGCGTTCTTGCCGACAGAGAAGATGCCAAATGTATTATGATGATCGTTGACCTGGATTATTTCAAATCTGTGAATGATAACCATGGTCATATGGCCGGCGATGAAGTGCTTCTCTCTTTTTCCCAGCATCTTTCCGCTGCCGTTCGAAAAAAAGATATCGTTGCCCGCTTCGGCGGAGATGAATTTGTTCTGCTGTTGCTGGATGTGACCAGCATTGAGGTCGGGAAACAGAAAGCAGAAGAAATCTTGCAGTTGCAGGATAATGATTATGGCATCACCAAAAGCATCGGCATGTCCCTATTTCCTGATATGGGCAGGAATTATGATGTTCTGTTCCGCAAAGCCGATAAAGCCCTTTATAAAGCAAAACAAAAAAGAAACGCTTACTGTGTATACGGTGAAGATGAATAAAAAAGACCGATGGGAAATCCATCGGTCTTTTTTATTCCTGAATCAGTGCCTTCCCTTTTTCTGTCAGACCCTTTACTACATAATCTGCACCACAGCACATATCGATCTCAATCACATCTGCAAGATCTTCTTCTTCCATCCGTGTAATGAAATCATTTGCTTCCGCGGCGGTGATCCCTACTGCCCGATAAATATCGGTGGCATCCACTTCATTTTTCTTCTGATAAATTTCTTCTACGATCTTTAGAATATCTTTCATTTCCATCTTAAAATTCCTCCCGAAAAACTCTTTGAAAAAATTGTATCACATTTCCCTAAAAAGTCCAGCAACCTTTAATCATCCACACGCAGAACATATTTTTATAACGAACAATTGATAGATAATTTAAATCAATTCCATAGAAAACAGCGAATATATTCATTTTTATAATCAATTATACTATTTTTTTGTTATATATAAAAATAACAAAAACATTATAATATCAACGTTTTAACGATTTTATTTTATCACGATGAAACATAATGAAATTTTATCATTTGCTATTGACAAACCATATTTTCATTGATATATTCTATAATTAAATAAAGCAATGTAAAAACATCTGTTTCTGTATTGAAAACAACAAAGAGAGAAAGGGTGATTTATTTGATCACGTATAACGATAAAACCAACCTGCTGGAACTGAGAAGATATCAGTATAGCCTGCAGGACGTAGAAGAACCAAATCTCTACCGTGATAATTTCAATTATGACGAAGTGCCCAAGGTCACATTCAACTATCGTCAGGTTCCCATGAATGTTCCTGATGATATCTGGATCACAGATACAACTTTCCGTGACGGCCAGCAGTCCCGTGCTCCTTATACAGTAGATCAGATCAAAAAACTCTATGAAATGATGCACAGACTGGGCGGCCCTAACGGCAAGATCAGACAGTGTGAGTTTTTCCTTTACAGCGAAACAGACCGCAAGGCGATCGATGCCTGCCGTGATATGGGTTTTGAATTCCCTGAGATCACAGGCTGGATTAGAGCAACGAAAGAAGACTTTAAACTGGTCAAGGAAATGGGCCTGAAAGAATGCGGTATTCTGGTTTCCTGCTCTGACTATCATATTTTCAATAAATTACGCAAAACAAGAAGCGAAGCCATTGCCGGTTATCTGGAAATTGTAGAAGCAGCTTTGGAAATGGGTATCACCCCTCGCTGCCATTTTGAAGATGTTACAAGAGCAGACTTCTATGGCTGCGTTGTTCCTTTTGCCACAGAACTGAAACATCTGATGGATAAATATCAGATTCCCGTGAAAATCAGATTCTGCGACACTATGGGTTATGGCGTACCCTATCCCGGTGCTACACTGCCCCGTTCTGTTGGCGGTATCATCTACGGTGTAAACCACTTCGCACAGATCCCTTCCGAACTTTTGGAATGGCATGGTCATAACGACTTTTATAAAGCGGTTGTAAATGCATCTACTGCATGGCTGTATGGCTGCTCCGCTGTAAATACTTCCCTTTTGGGTATCGGTGAAAGAACCGGCAATACCCCTCTGGAAGCTATGGTCATGGAATATGCATCTCTTCGCGGCACACTGGATGGCATGGATCCTACTGTTATCACAGAAATTGCAGAATTCTACGAAAAAGAACTGGGCTATAAAGTTCCCCCTCGCACTCCTTTCGTGGGCCGTGATTTCAACGTAACCAGAGCAGGTATCCACGCAGACGGCGTTGCAAAAGACGAAGAAATCTATAACATCTTCAACACAGGAAAGATCCT
>NZ_JBGVHV010000044.1:0-5811 GCF_045122575.1 Anaerotignum sp.
GCGGAAGCAAAGGCATAAGGAGGCTGTTTATGTTTCGGAAAATGCGAAGAAAAAAACAGCTTCTGTCTGAGGAAGTCAGCAGAGAAATTCTGCAGAAAAATACTTCCGGCATCCTGTCTGTGCTGGGGGACGGGGGCTATCCCTATGGTGTTCCCCTGAGCTATGTGCTGGCGGGGGACAAGATCTTCTTCCATTGTGCAAAAACAGGCCATAAGATCGATGCTATCCGCAGAGAAGAAAAAGCATCGTTCTGCGTCATCGATCAGGACAAAGTGGTTTCTGAGGAATATACCACCTATTTCCGCAGTGTCATTGCCTTCGGCAGGGTGCGTATTCTGGAAAACGAGGACGAAAAAAGAAAAGCCATCCGCATCCTGACGGAAAAATATTCCGGCGATCAGGGGGCAGAGGGCATGGAAAAAGAAATCGAAACACATTTCGCAAACCTGTGTATGCTGCAGTTTGATCTGGAGCATCTGACAGGGAAAGAATCCATTGAATTGGTAAACATGCGATAAGAAAAAGCGACAGGAAGCTCCTGTCGCTTTTTTTTGCAATGTCTGTTTTATTCTTCGGGGGAAACCATCAGGGCAAAGTCCAGCCATTCTGCCACCATCTGGAACAGGCTGTCATCGTTCTGCAGGGCCTCCAGTGTTTCTTCGTCGCTTTCGAAGGTCAGCATGTGTCTGCCGTATTCATCGTAAAAATCGGCCTGCCATTCTTCGTCTACGCGGCGGTATTTCTTCAGATACCATACGATCTCTTCTGTGTTGGTGTAGCGGTATTTGTCGTGTTTCATCTATGTTTCCTCCTTTGGGGATGTTTTTCTGTGGTTTTCTCTATCTTACCAAAAATTCCGCAGGAAAAAAAGATACAAACGAAAAATTCCTGCATAGAGTGGTTTGAGGTGAAAAATTTCGTCCATACTGGAGAGTAAAGAAAAATTAACTTGCTTTCGCAGTGTGTGCGTGGTAAAATGTTTCAATCGATAAGAGGGAGTAGCTTGCGGAGAGATCCGCTGACTGTGTTCGTCATCACGGCAGAAAAGCCCGGACACCGTCCATCAGAATCGTCTGACCGATCGAAGAAGCAAGACTTTTATTGCACAACGTTTTTTTTGCGTGCAATGAAAGTCTTTTTTTGTGCGCGAATACTTGGAAAGGAGCATATATATGGAAAAATTGTGGATGAAACAGAAAGAGGAGCTGTATTCTCTGCTGGAAAGCGATCCCCGTGGACTGACAGCGGGAGAAGCAAAAACAAGACTGGAAAAATACGGTGAAAACAAATTGCAGGAAGGGAAACGGAAAACGGTGCTGCAGGTATTTGCGGAACAGTTTGCAGACCTTCTGGTCGTGATCCTGATCATTGCGGCCATCATTTCTGCCCTGACCGGCGGCATTGAAGGTACCATTGTTATCATTGCTGTTCTGATCATGAATGCCATTCTGGGTACAGCCCAGCATTTCAAAGCACAGAAATCTCTGGACAGCCTGAAAGCCATGTCTGCACCCAATGCAAGAGTGATCCGTGATGGTGAAAAGCAGGAAATTGCCGCATCCGAACTGGTGCCCGGGGATATCCTGCTCTTAGAAGCGGGGGACGTGGCGGCGGCAGACGGCCGTATTCTGGAAAACTATTCCCTGCAGGTCAATGAATCTGCTTTGACAGGGGAATCCGAAAACGTAAATAAAATTGATGAACCTATTGAAAAGGAAGAACTGCCTCTGGGCGACCGCGTGAATATGGTCTACAGTGGCTCTTTGGTATCCTATGGCCGTGCGGTGGTTCTGGTCACAGGCACAGGCATGAATACAGAAATGGGTAAGATCGCTCATCTGATGGAATCCGCCCAGGAAAAAGCAACACCCCTGCAGCGCAGTCTGGATGATTTCTCCAAGAAGCTGTCCATTATCATTCTGGTAATCTGTGCCATCGTGTTTGGTCTGGGCATGTGGAGAGGCATGGGGCTGGGGGATGCCCTGATGTTTGCGGTGGCGCTGGCAGTAGCAGCCATTCCCGAAGCCCTGTCCTCCATCGTGACCATTGGTCTGGCCATCGGTACGCAGAAAATGGCCAAGGAAAATGCCATCATCAAAAAACTCCGTGCCGTGGAATCTCTGGGTTCCGTTTCCGTTATCTGTTCCGATAAAACAGGTACACTGACACAGAACCGCATGACTGTACAGAAAGCCTTTACACTGGGCAAGATCTGGGAAGCAGAAGGCGCAGATGCAAAAATTTCCCCTCTGAAAGAACTGGTGGAACATTCTGTACTGTGTAACGACGGCGCCATCAATGGCGAAGTGCAGGTGGGTGACCCCACAGAAACTGCCCTGCTGGCATTCATCCGTAAAGCCGGCGGTAATGAAGGGGATGTTAGAAATGCATATCCCCGTCTGAAGGAAATTCCCTTTGATTCCGACAGAAAACTGATGTCTACCCTGCATCACATCGACGGTGCATACACACTGATGACAAAGGGTGCCCCCGATGTGCTGCTGGCAAGATGCGTATCTGCGAAAACAGAAGCAGGTGTCGTGCCTATGAATGATGACTTCTGTAAGGAAATTCAGGAACAGAATGCTGCATTCTCCTCTCAGGGTCTGCGTGTACTGGCCTTTGCGGAAAAAGTGATCGGCGAAGACAGGACATTGGGTCTGGAAGATGAAAATGACCTGACATTTGTTGGTCTGATCGCTATGATGGATCCTCCCCGTGAAGAATCTGCTCCTGCAGTTGCAGACTGCCGCCGTGCAGGCATCCGCCCTGTGATGATCACAGGCGACCATAAGGTAACGGCTTCTGCTATCGCAAAACAGATCGGTATCCTGCAGGAAGGCGACAGAGCCATCGAAGGCGCAGAACTGGAACACATGACAGATGAACAACTGAGAGAAGAAGTAAAACAGATCTCCGTTTATGCCCGTGTTTCTCCCGAGCATAAAATCAGAATCGTTCGCGCGTGGCAGGAAAACGGCTGCATTGCAGCCATGACAGGGGACGGTGTTAACGATGCTCCTGCGCTGAAACAGGCGGATATCGGTATCGCCATGGGCATCACCGGTACGGAAGTATCCAAGGATGCTGCTGCCATGATCCTGACAGACGATAACTTTGCGACCATCGTAAAAGCCGTTGGCAACGGCCGAAACGTATATACCAATATCAAAAACTCCATCCAGTTCCTGCTCTCCGGTAACTTAGCCGGCATTCTGGTGGTTGTGTTTACCTCCCTGATGGGTCTTCCCCTGCCATTCACAGCAGTACAGCTGCTGTTCATCAATCTGCTGACAGACAGTTTGCCCGCTCTGGCGGTAAATATGGAACAGCCCACAGGCGACCTGCTGAATCAGAAACCCCGTGACCCCAAAGAAGGTATTCTGACGAAGGATTTCCTGAAAAATCTGGCAGTACAGGGCGGCCTGATCGCTATCGTGACCATGATGGGCTTCTACACAGGTCTGGCGGTAAATGATGCGATGGCCTGCACGATGGCCTTTGCGACTCTGTGTCTGGCACGTCTGTTCCATGGCTTCAACTGCCGCGGTACACGCTCCATCTTCCGTCTGCCCTCCAATATCTATAGCTGGGGTGCTTTTGCGGTAGGCGCGCTGTTCCTGGTGGCGGTGCTGTTTATCAAAGGCCTCCACGGGCTGTTTGATATCGACGATGCTCTGACTCTGGCTCATATCCTGAAAATCGTAGGCTTTGCCTTTATTCCTACCTTTATCATCCAGCTGAGCAGAGTGGTTCGCGGGAAATAAGAATCGAATTTCAAAGAGCGTTCTTTGGAGCGCTCTTTTTCTTCCAACAAAATAGTTGACAAAAGCAACTAAAAAGAGTATATTGTTTCTGAAAAAGGCGGTGAGGTCTATGGATGTGCAGAAAATCAGAGCATTTAACAGATACTATGCCCGTATTCTGGGGGTGTTTGATAAAAAATATCTCGGTGTGGATTTCAATGTGACAGAAGTTCGCATCATCGGGGAAATTGACAGAAATGACAGTCTGACGGCAAAGGAACTGGCAGACTTTCTTTCGGTAGATAAGGGTTATATGAGCCGTATGCTGCAGAATCTGGAGAAGAAAGGGCTGATCCAGCGTGTAAAATCAGAAACGGATGCCAGAGAGAAATTCCTTCGATTGACGGCGGAAGGGGAGGAACTGAACATTCTTCTGGAAGAAAAGGCAGACCGAAGGATTTTGCGGCAGATAGAGGGCATCAATGAAAAAGAATATCAGATTTTATTAGATGCTATGGAAAAAATTGAACGTATCATGGGCAGACCCATGCAGGATAAAGGAGAATGAATATGTATCAGCTGAGAAATACAAAAGCGGGCGAAGAACAGATCGCTATGGATATCATCAATCAGGCGAAAGTCTTCCTGAAGGAGCAGGGCATTGACCAGTGGCAGACGGGCTATCCCAATATGGAAGCCATCCTTGGTGATATTGAAAAACAGAGAGGGTATTTCTTTTTAAAAGATGGGGTGATCTTTGGTTATGCCTGCATCGATTATGAAGGCGAACCTGCCTATAACGAATTGAAGGGAAGCTGGATCAGCCCCATGGATGCAGACTATGTGGTGGTACATCGCATGGCATTTGCAAAAGAAAGCCGTGGTAAAGGTCTGGCAGATGTGGCGTTCCGTCTGGTTGCAGAGCAGGCGAAAGAAAAGGGGGTCGAAAACTTCCGCGTGGATACGGATGAAGCCAATAAAATCATGCAGCGCGTGCTGAAAAGAAATGGCTTTGCTTACTGTGGCGTGATTTGGTTCGATAACAGTGAAAAAATTGCATTCGAGAAGAAAATCTGATGGAAAAGATAGGGGATTCCTCTCTTTTTTCTTTGAAATACTTTCATATCCTCCTTCCTGTGGTATACGAATCTACCTTTATCATCCAGCTGAGCAGAGTGGTTCGCGGGAAATAAAGGGAAACATAATATTTGTATCACAGCGAAGCTCCATAGACCATAAAAGGTCTGTGGAGCTTTTTTTACGGTATTTTTATACGGCAAAATTTTCTCCGAAAAGGGGCGTTTTGCGTGAATATGTTACAGAATTCACATACTTTTTGCTGAATCCCTTTGAAAGAAATGAGAAAAAATATTTGGATGTTGTGAAAAAAAGAACAAATAGGGATGCGATTTACATAAAAATTGTGCGTTTTTTGGAAAAAGAATTGATATCCGCAAATATTGCATTTTATGAAAGATGGGGGTAATCTATGGAATGGCTTTGGGAGCCGAAGAAAGAATGAAAAGAATGATACAGAAAAGGAGATCATAAATCTATGGAAACAAAAGGTTATTTATTGGCACTGGTAATTATTCTGCTGGCCACCAAACTGATGGGGCTGATGACAGAACGCATGCGTATGCCTCAGATTGTTGGTGCGCTGCTGGCGGGTCTGCTGTTGGGGCCTGCAGGTTTTTCTATTCTGAATGAAACAGAGTTCCTCAGACAAATTGCTGAACTGGGTGTTATCTTTCTGATGTTCCACGCCGGTCTGGAAACAGATCTGCAGGAACTGAAGAAAACAGGGGCAACCTCTCTTCTGGTTGCCGTTTGTGGGGTGCTGCTGCCCCTGGTAGGCGGCACAGCCGTATATATGATGTTCTTCGGCGGCAACACACAGGCAGATCTGCTGAAGGCAGTATTCACAGGGGTGGTACTGACTGCAACTTCCGTCAGCATTTCTGTAGAAGCATTGAAGGAAATGGGCAAACTGAATACACCTATGGGTACAGTCATTATGGGTGCGGCAGTCATTGATGATATTCTGGGGATTCTGGTACTGACA
>NZ_JBGVHV010000045.1:0-6057 GCF_045122575.1 Anaerotignum sp.
CAGCACCTGTAGCCCCCGTGGCGCCCGTTGCACCGGTAGGGCCGGCAGGGCCAATAGGGCCGATTTCACCCGTTGCGCCCGTTGCACCGGTAGGACCAACAGGACCGATGGGACCGGTTACGCCGGTTGCACCCATGGGACCTTCTGCCCCCGTTGCACCGGTAGGGCCGGCAGGGCCTGCAGGACCGGTGACACCAGTTGCGCCCGTTGCACCAGGATTTCCCTGAGGGCCGAAAGGGCCGGTTACGCCCGTAGCCCCAGTCGCGCCTGTAGGGCCGGGATAGCCCATGAAGCCTCTGGGGCCCATGGGGCCTGTGGGACCGGTCGCGCCTGTTGCGCCGGTTGCCCCGGTCGCGCCTGTCAGTACGCAACAGCGTGTCCAACAGCAATTTGGATGATGATTATCCTGTCGATCGCAGTCACGGTCAGGATAGCCGTAAGGATATTGATGCATAAACATTCCTCCTGTTTGATTTTTTGAGAAACAGGCCTGTTTCTTCTTCCATACTATGTGGGGACGGGATTTTTGTGCAGAAAATACAGGAGGGATGCTTGACAGGAGGGTTCGGTTTTTCTATACTTTCCACAGAAACGAAAAAAGAAAGGAGGCTCCCTATGACACATCATCTGCCCAGAGTCGGACTGCGTATGATCAAAACATCTTTGGCAGTCTGCATTTGCTTTCTGATCTATTTTTTGCGGGGGGAAGAAGGTGCCCCTGTTTTCTCTACCATTGCAGCCATCATCTGCATGCAGCCGCAGGTGGAAAACAGCCGTCAGGCTGCCTTTAACCGTATTGTCGGCACGCTGGTCGGAGCAGTGTTTGCCATCCTGATTGTTTATCTTGTGCGAGAGATTCCGTGGTATTATCGCATCTTCCGTTATGTGGTTATCTCCTTGACCATCATTCCTGTCATGTATGTGACTGTTTTGCTGAAAAAAACCGGTGCCACAGCCTTGGCCGGTATCGTTTTGTTGAGTACTTGCCTTTCCAATGCAGGGCAGCCGCCCATCGTCGATGCGATGAACCGTTCTGTGGAAACCATTATCGGTATTTTGGTTTCTTTGGTGGTCAACAGCATGCATCTGCCCAGAAAGTATTCGGATGACTGCCTGTTTGTGACAGGGTTTGACGGCGCACTGTATGATGAAATGGAAGGCATCACGCCTTATGTTCGGTTTGAACTGAATCAGCTGATCCACGACGGGATGCCCTTTACCATTGCAACGGAACGTACTCCCGCCTCTCTGGTATCTGACCTGAAGGATGTGGAGCTGCGGCTGCCTGTCATCGCCATGGATGGGGCGGTGCTGTATGATGTGAAAGATAAGCGTTACCTTGCCACCAATGGTCTGGACAGAACGCTGGCGGATGCCATCTGTGACCATGCGGACAAAAAGGGCTATCATTATTTTCGTAATGTTGTGTGGGAGAATGTGCTCCTGATTTACTATAACGATTTCAAAGATTTCAAGAATGAGGCAGAAAAACAGACCTATCTGTCCAACCGCCGCTCTCCTTACCGAAATTATGTCAATGGCGAAGTGCCGGAGAATGGTATTGTTGTATATATCCTGCTGGTGCTGAAGGATGCAGAAGCAGATGTGCTGGAGGCGGAACTGCAGGAAATGGACACAAAACAGGAACTGCTTTTTCTGCGGGATAAATCGGAAACCCCCGAAGACTATTGTCATCTGAAGATCTATCATAAAAATGCCACCAAGGAATATATGCTGCAGCGGCTGATGGAGGAGATCCCCCAGAAAAAGTGCGTGGCTTTTGGCAGCAACAGAAACGATATTTCCATGTTGGCGGCGGCAGACCTTTCCTTTGCCACAGCCAGTGCCATTCCCGAAGCGGCCGCGGCGGCGGATCAGCAGCTGAAGGGCTATGGCGGGGACAGCGTGGTCAGAAAGATTGCCCATCTGTATGAGCGCCTGCCTTGGCAGAATCTGCCGAAAGAACTGAGAGAATCCGAAAAACGAGAGGAATAAGATATGGACGAACTGCATGTATTTTCCAGAGCGGAACTGCTGCTGGGAGAAGAAAAACTGGAAAAACTGAGGAAGGCTCGCGTGGCGGTGTTTGGCATCGGCGGCGTGGGTTCCTTTGCGGCGGAGGCCATCGCCAGAGGCGGTGTAGGCCATATTGCCCTCATTGACGGGGATACGGTCAGCCTGACCAATATCAACCGCCAGCTGATCGCCCTCCATTCCACTGTGGGCAGAGAAAAAACGGCGGTCATGGCGGAGCGGATCCATGATATCTGCCCCGAAACGGAAGTTCTGGCATATCCCGTGAATTATACGGCAGAAAATAGAGACCTGATCGATTTTGCATCCTATGATTATATTGTGGATGCCATTGATATGGTGACCAGCAAACTGCTTCTGATCGAAGAAGCGAAAAAAGCCGGAACGGAAGTCATCAGCTGCATGGGTACGGGTAATAAATTTGATCCGACCCTCTTCGAAGTGGCGGATATTTCCAAAACCAGCGTATGCCCTCTGGCAAAGGTGATGCGCAAGGAACTGAAAGACCGCGGCATCAAAGGGGTGAAGGTGGTCTATTCCAAGGAGATCCCCGTGAAGCCTGCGGATTCTGATGAAACATCCAGACGGCAGACCCCTGGCAGCCTGTCCTTCGTGCCCCCTGTGGCAGGGATGATCCTGGCAGGGGAAGTACTGAAGCATATCGCAGAAATAAAGTGATTGACAATCTGATGGTATTTGATAAACTAAACTCGGTTATTCGAAAGAATGACCGAGTTATCTTTTTAGGAGGAAATTTATGCATATCCAGTTATCGGATCATTTTACATACAGCAGGCTCATCCGTTTTGTCATCCCTTCCGTGGCCATGATGATCTTTACCTCCATCTATGGTGTGGTGGATGGTCTGTTTGTTTCTAATTTTGTAGGAAAAACACCCTTTGCGGCGGTCAATTTCATTATGCCCTTCTGCATGATTCTGGGTGCCTTTGGGTTTATGCTGGGCACTGGCGGCACGGCTCTGGTGGCGAAAACCCTGGGGGAAGGGGAGGCGGAAAAGGCCAACCGTATTTTCTCTATGCTGATTTATTTTGCCTTGGGGCTGGGGATTTTGCTGGCTCTTTTTGGCATCCTTTTTGTCAGACCCATTGCCCTGCGGCTGGGGGCGGATGCATCCATGCTGGACTATTGTGTGGTCTATGCCCGTGTGGTTCTGCCGGGGCTGCCCTTTTTCATGCTGCAGAATATGTTCCAGAGTTTCCTGATCGCGGCGGAAAAACCGAAGATGGGGCTGGCGGTGACCATTGCGGCCGGGGTGACCAATATGGTGCTGGATGGTCTGTTTATTGCTGTTTTCCAATGGGGCGTAGTAGGTGCTGCGGCGGCAACGGCGTTGAGCCAGTTTGTGGGCGGCGTGGTTCCCCTGCTGTTTTTTGCAGGAAAGAACAGCAGTAAACTGCGCCTGGCCAGAACAGGGCTGATGGGGAAAGAACTGCTGCGTACCTGCACCAACGGTTCCTCGGAACTGGTGACAAATATTTCCCTGTCGCTGGTATGTATGCTCTATAATATGCAGCTGCTGAAAATTGCAGGGCAGAACGGTGTGGCGGCTTATGGCGTCATCATGTACGTGAATTTTATTTTTATTTCCATTTATCTGGGTTATGCCTTTGGTACAGCCCCCATTGTTGCCTTCAACTACGGCGCAGGGAATCGGGCGGAACTGCAGAATGTGCTGAAAAAGAGCCTGAAGATCCTTCTGGCAGCGGGGATCACCCTGTTTGGGGTGGCTTTCCTGTTGTCAGGGACATTGTCAGAGATTTTTGTAGGCTATGACAGGGAACTGTATGCCATGACGGCCAGAGGGTTCCGTTTGTATGCTGTTTCCTATCTGCTGGCGGGCTTCAATATCTATGGCTCTTCCTTCTTTACGGCATTGAATAACGGCATCGTTTCTGCAGTGATCTCCTTCCTGCGGACGGTGGTGTTTGAAGTGGCGGCGATCCTGATTCTGCCCCTCTTTTTCAAACTGGACGGCATCTGGTGTGCCATCACCGTGGCTGAGACGGCTTCTCTGCTGATCACGGCGGTCTGTTTCTTTGTCCTGCGGAAAAAATACGGGTATTTTTGAAAAAAGAGAAAGCGTTGTTTTCGGCGAACAAGTGGAGGATTTTTCCTGAATTCTTACAGAATTCTTAGAATTTTCTGAAGAAAAGTGTAACCCACTTGCAAAGGAATGGGATTTTCGCTACAATCGAGATAATAAAGTATGGTGTTCTGTTGCCTTTTTCGGGCTTCGGCACGAGGGGCAAAAAGGAGGAATCCCTATGAAAAAAAGAATGGCGGGAGGGCTGCTGGCAGTGTGCATGTTTGCACTGGCAGGCTGCGGCGGCGCTTCGGAAAATGTGGCATCCGCGGAGGAATATGTGCAGAAGGCTCATCAGATGCTGGAGGAAGCAGACAGCTTTACGGCAACCTTTGCAGCAACGGTACAGATGAAAGGTGCCGGCAAAACGGTTACCGAAGGCACGGTGGCAGTGGTGAAGGATCCTCTTTATATGAATGTGGATACCACGCTGACCTTTGATAATCTGGTGCAGAAATACGATATGTATCTGGAAAAAACAGAGGATGGTGTCAATCAGTACATGAACTATGACGGCGAATGGACGGAAATGAACATGTCAGAGGAAGACGCTCTGACCAGTACCCATCTGTATCATACCCTCTACAATATGGAAACCATCTTTTCTGCAGGGGAAAACTGGACTGCAGAAAGGGATGGCGGAAAGATCCGTCTGCAGGGTGTGATCCCCGAAAGCAAGTTTTATGATGTGGAAGAATATACCCGCTGGTTTCAGCTGGCAGGGATGAGCGGCCTGTCTGAAGTATATTACACAGGCATTGGCGATGTTCCCGTGACGGTGATGCTGGACAGCAAAACGGGTGCACCCCTTTCCTATGAAGCAGACCTGGCAAAACCTCTGGAGATCATGACAAATAATGTTCTGACAGAACTGGGCGGCGGCAAACTGGAAAATGGCGTGGCGGTGGAATCTTATCAGATCACATCGGAACTGACACAGCTGGGCGGCGTGGAAGCAGAAGAGATCCCTGCGGAAGCAAAGGATACTGCCATCAATTATGAAAAAGAAATTTCCCTGCTGGAAAGTGAAAATTAAATCCATTGTGCAAGTTGAACCTGTTTTGGGCATCCAAAACGGGTTTTTTCTTTGGAAATAAAGGGGTTAGGGGCTTTTCCTTTATGTATACATTGTGATATAATTTAATTTAGTGCGTTTGGCGCAAAGAACTGAGAAAAATAAGAAAATGAGATAAAAAGGAGAGAAAACGATGATCGCTGCACAGGGTGTCAGCCTCCAGTATGGTGGCAGAGTACTTTTCAACGACGTAAATATCAACTTTACAAAGGGCAACTGTTATGGTCTGATCGGTGCCAACGGCGCAGGTAAGTCCACATTCCTGAAAATTCTGGCAGGGGAACTGGAACCCAACAAAGGTTCTGTATTTATCACTCCCGGCGAAAGAATGGCTGTTTTGAAACAGGACCACTTCCTGTTCGATGAATTCGAAGTAGTAGAATGCGTACTGTATGGTCACAAAAGACTGTACGATATCAGAAAAGAAAAAGATGCACTCTACATGAAAGAAGATTTCACAGATGAAGATGGCATCAAGGCTGCAGAGCTGGAAGGTGAATTTGCAGAACTGGACGGCTGGGCTGCAGAATCCAACGCGGAAATGCTGTTGAATGGTCTGGGTATCACAAATGAATTCCACTACATGAAAATGAAAGAACTGACCGGTGGTCAGAAAGTGAAAGTTCTGCTGGCACAGGCACTGTTTGGCAACCCCGATATCCTGCTCTTGGACGAACCTACCAACCATCTGGATATCCATGCTATCAAATGGCTGGAAGAATTCCTGATGAACTTCGAAAACACCGTTATCGTTGTTTCCCATGACCGTCACTTCCTGAACAAAGTCTGCACAAACATTGCAGATATCGACTACGGTAAGATCACCATGTTCGTAGGTAACTAT
>NZ_JBGVHV010000046.1:0-13088 GCF_045122575.1 Anaerotignum sp.
AGGCAGAAAATTCTGCCGAGTGGGAGGGACAATCCCCGCTAATTACCACATTTATAGGAGGTGCCATCATGGCAAAGAAAGTAACAGGTTATATTAAATTACAGATCCCCGCAGCGAAGGCAACACCCGCTCCTCCTGTTGGTCCCGCACTGGGTCAGCATGGTGTGAACATCATGGGCTTCTGCAAAGAATTCAACGAAAAAACAGCTTCTCAGGCTGGTCTGATCATTCCCGTAGTAATCACAGTTTACCAGGATAGAAGCTATTCCTTCATTACAAAAACACCCCCCGCAGCAGTTCTGCTGAAAAAAGCAGCAGGTATCGAATCTGCTTCCGGTACACCCAACAAAACAAAAGTTGCAAAACTGCCTAAGGCAAAAGTAATGGAAATCGCTGAAATGAAAATGCCCGATCTGAACGCAGCATCCGTTGAAGCTGCTTACAGCATGATCTGCGGCACAGCAAGAAGCATGGGTATCGTTGTTGAAGAATAAGCCGAAATTTATTCTAGACAAAAATTACTGATATAAATTAACGGCGTATAGAAGTGGGAGGGAATTCTCCCGATATTACCACATAAGGAGGTCACGAAAGTGAAAAGAGGTAAAAAATATAGCGAGGCAGCTAAACTCGTAGATAGAGCAATGCTGTATGATACAGCAGAAGCAATCGATCTGGTACAGAAAACATCTACAACAAAATTTGACGCTACAGTAGAAGCGCATATTCGTTTGGGCGTTGACGGCAGACATGCTGATCAGCAGGTTCGTGGTGCCGTAGTTCTTCCTCACGGTACAGGTAAAACAGTTCGTGTTCTGGTATTCGCAAAAGGCGCTAAAGCTGAAGAAGCTCTGGCAGCAGGTGCGGATTTCGTAGGCGCAGAGGATCTGATTCCCAAGATCCAGAATGAAAACTGGTTCGGTTTCGACGTTGCAGTAGCAACACCCGATATGATGGGCGTTGTTGGTAGACTGGGTCGTGTGCTGGGTCCCAAAGGCCTGATGCCCAACCCCAAAGCTGGTACAGTAACAATGGACGTTACTAAAGCAATCAACGACATCAAAGCTGGTAAAATCGAATACCGTCTGGACAAAACAAACATCATTCACGTGCCCGTAGGCAAGGTATCTTTCGGTTCCGAAAAACTGGCAGAAAACTTCCAGACTCTGATGAGTGCAGTTATAAAAGCAAAACCCCAGGCAGCTAAAGGTCAGTACCTGAAGAGCGTAACACTGACAACAACAATGGGCCCTGGCGTAAAAGTAAACCATGCAAAAATTTCCGAATAATCTCGGAAAATCCCTTGACAGGAACTTGTTTATGGTGTAAAATAAACGAGTTGATAGAAAAAATCGTATATTGCCGTAGACAGCCGGTAGCGGTTCGCCGCATAAATCCTGCCGAGGAAAATTGCTAATGAGCTTTTGAGCCTCTTTGTCTGCGTGCAAAGAGGCTTTTTTCAATAACATTGAAAAAGTAGGATTTTAAGGAGGTGTAAGGAAACAATGGCAAAAATCGAACAGAAACAGGTTATCGTAAACGAAATCAAAGAAAAGCTGGAAAAAGCAACATCCGTAGTAATGGTTGACGCTAGAGGCTTGACTGTAGAACAGGACACTGCACTGAGAAAACAGCTCAGAGAAGCAGGTGTTGATTATAAAGTTTACAAAAACACAATGGTACACTTCGCAATCCAGGGTACACAGTTCGAAGGTCTGGACCAGTATCTGGCTGGCCCCAGCGCATTCGCTTTCTCTTACGAAGACGCTACAGCAGGTGCAGCAGTGCTGAACAAAGTAGCGAAAAACGTAAAAGAACTGGAATTCAAAGCAGGTGTAGTTGAAGGTGTTGTTTACGACGCAGCAGGTATGAAGCTGATCGCTGACATCCCTTCCAGAGAAGTTCTGCTCTCCAAACTGCTGGGCAGCTTCAAATCCCCCATGTCCTCTTTCGCTCGTGTTATCGATCAGATCGCGAAGAAAGACGCATAATTCCAACCGCAGCGTAAATCGCAGCAAAATCGCCGCATAGGGCGGTGAACCCAATAAATTATTGAGAAAAAAATTAACCTAAATATTATCGGAGGTGCTTTAAAATGGCAAAACTGACAATCGAAGAAATCATCGCAGCAGTAAAAGAACTGACAGTACTGGAACTGAATGATCTGGTAAAAGCAGCAGAAGAAGAATTCGGCGTATCCGCAGCAGCAGGCGTAGCAGTAGTAGCTGGCCCCGCAGCAGCAGCTGAAGAAGAAAAAACAGAATTCGACGTTGAACTGACAGAAGTTGGCGCAGAAAAAATCAAAGTAATCAAAGTTGTTCGTGAAGTAACAGGTCTGGGCCTGAAAGAAGCGAAAGAAGCTGTAGACGGCGCTCCCAAAGTACTGAAAGAACAGGCTTCCAAAGAAGACGCTGAAGCAATCAAAGCTAAACTGGAAGAAGTTGGCGCTAAAGTAACACTGAAATAATTTCAGCCTACTTAAGATCCTTATTACCGCAGGTGGAAACACCTGCGGTTTTTTATTTGCGAAAAAACGGAGAGAAGAAGACTGAGAAGGGAGAATAGATTCAGGTCTGCTTGCAGGGATGAAGCTTTTTCTAATCAGAAAATTTTTTGGTAAATTATATTAACCATATTGACATAGTATGGAATGAGTGGTAAGATACAGATACAGAGTTAGTTCGAGTTAACAAATCCGAAGAGCCAACGGTAAGAAAACAAAATACACACAACATTCTACATAAAAAAGGAACGAGATGGCTCGTTCCTTTTTTATGTTTAAAATTTGATGGTTTTCGGTGCTTCTGTGAAGGAGGAAAATGTTGCTGTGGCATCTTTCAGATACAGCACTTCCGTATTATCATCGGCAGCATCGTACATTTTTTTCAGCATGGGATAATTGTCCAGCATGTGCGTTTTTGCTTCCAATCTTTCGTCTCTTACCAGTGTACAGGTAACGCGCAGCCATTTCTGACCATCGAAGGCGCAGATTTCTACTTTAGGGTTGGCGGCGATCTGTTTGGAAACATCCTTTACCTTGCCTGTCTGGATGTAAAGTTTCTCTTCGAAAAGATCGATGGTGCCGAAGGGGCGCACGCGGGGCTGACCGTCTGCTTCCACGGTTGCCAGATAATATGTATTACATTTTTTCAGGAATTCAAATACTTCTTTCATTGGATCGACCTCCTTTTCTGTTTCATATTGTACCATGAAAAAATACTTTATGAAACTGATTTTTGGATGGAGAGGGAAATGTTGAAAAGCTGGATTTCTCATAGTATAATAATAAAGTTAAGGAAAAATATTGAAGTTTATTGAAAAAGGCTGGAGTGAATCTATGGAACTTTTGATACAGATTTTGTTATTGGTTGTTGGGTTTGTGCTACTGGTAAAGGGTGCAGACTGGTTTGTAGAAGGGGCGGCAAGCATTGCAGATAAATTCGGCATTCCGCAGATCGTGATCGGGCTTACCATCGTTGCCATGGGGACAAGCGCACCGGAAGCGGCGGTCAGTATTTCCGCAGCTTTGAAAGGCAGCGCGGAGATCACAATCGGGAATGTTTTGGGCAGTAATATCCTGAATATTCTCATTATTCTGGGTCTGACCTCTGTGATCTGTAAGATTTTTGTGCAGAGAACAACGATTTATTATGAAATTCCTATGGTGATTGGGATTACTGTGCTTCTGTCTGTCATGGGGCTGCAGAACCATGTGGTCGGCAGACTGGAAGGTCTGATCCTGATGGGCTGCATGGTGGTTTATATGATGTATCTGCTGCGACTGGCTAAAAGAGGTACCATCGAAAATGAAGAACTGGATGAATATGCGAAAAAGTCTTCTATGGGGAAATTGATCTTTTTGGTGATTGTTGGTGTAGTGGCCATCGTTTGGGGCAGTGACATCGCAGTGAATGCAGCAACAGCGATTGCTCGTATCTTCGGTATGAGTGAACGTTTCATCGGGCTGACCATTGTGGCTCTGGGGACTTCCCTGCCGGAACTGGTGACCAGTGTAACAGCTGCGAGAAAAGGGAATTGTGATATTGCGGTTGGTAACATCGTTGGCAGCAATCTGTTTAACATTATGTTTGTTGTGGGTATTACCGCTATTATCACACCGGTAGTATATGCACCTGCTTTTAAAATCGACAGCATAGTTGCCATCGGGGCAGCTGTATTGCTGTGGGCTTGCGTGTTCCGCAAGCAGACCCTGAACAGGCTGCATGGTGTGCTCATGCTGGCTTGCTACGGTGGATATTTTGCATATCTGATGATCTGAGAAAAAATAGGAATAAAAAAACAGGATCGCCTGCTTGCAGGAGATCCTGTTTTTTTGCAATGATTTTTTATTCCAGAACGATGGGTTTATCCAGCAGACGATAAGTGGTGAAAGTTCCTTTGCCGATGAGTTTCTTTTCTTCGGAAAGAACTTCAACATCGAATACGCAGATTTTGATGCCGGATTTGACGCATTTGGCAACGGCGGTCAGTTCCTTCATATTTGCTGCAGGGGAAAGATAATGATAGGTGCCGTCTACAGTCACGCCGTGGGTACCCAGAGAGGCACTGGCAGAACCGACCACAACATCCGCCATGGTATACAGGGCGCCGCCGTGTACGATGCCGGTGGGATTCAGGTGGAAGGGATGCAGTTCCATTTTTACTTCCGCATAGCCTTTTTCGATTTTTGTTGTTACGATCCCAACATGCTGGGCAAAGTTATTTGTGCTGTTTCGCTGTGCCACTAATTTTTCAAAATCCATAGGAAACTCCTTTCGGGGTGTATATTTTTCACTTTAGATATAGTATAAATGGAAAAAAGGGTTATTTCAATGAAAAAGTGGGACAAATTTTCATAAAATGAAAAAATCTTGTCCCAAGCGTTTACAACAATGCATATTATCTGGTACAATAATGACCAATACAAAAGAGGGATGTGATCCGTATGAATTTTATTTTTTTATCACCAAATTTTCCGAAAACTTATTATCATTTTACCAAGTGTCTGAAAAACAACGGGGTAACAACGCTGGGCATTGGCGATGAACCCTATGACCAGCTGAGCCAGGAATGCCGTGATTCTCTGGTGGAATACTATAAAGTAAGCAATCTGGAAAACTATGACGAAGTTTACAGAGCAGTGGCTTTCTTTGCATTCAAATATGGCAAGATCGACTGGATGGAAAGCAACAACGAATACTGGCTGCTGCGAGATGCCCAGCTGAGAACAGACTTCAATGTAACCACAGGTCTGCAGAATCAGAATATCGACGGCATCAAATATAAGAGCAAAATGAAGGAATATTATGCCAAGGCAGGTGTTCCTACAGCAAGATATCATCTGGTAGATACGCTGGAAGGCGGTCTGGCTTTCGTACAGGAAGCAGGCTATCCTGTTATCGTAAAACCCGATAATGGCGTTGGCGCGGCGGCTACCTATAAACTGAAAAATGAAGAAGAACTGAGAAATTTCTATGCGAATCTGCCCGAAGTGCAGTATGTCATGGAAGAATTCATCAATGGTTCCATCGTTTCCTATGACGGTATCTGCAATTCCAACAGAGATATCGTTTTTGAAACATGCCATTTTTATACAGAACCTGTTATGGACGTCGTGAATAAAGGTCTAGAACTTTGCTATTACTCCAGAAAACAGATTCCTGAAGCACTGAGAGATGCCGGCAGAAGAACGATCAAAGCGTTTGAAAGCAATTCTCGTTTCTTCCACTGCGAATTTTTCGTGCTGAATGAAGATAAGGCCGGTCTGGGTAAGAAGGGCGATATCTTCGGTCTGGAAGTAAACATGAGACCACCCGGCGGCTATACACCTGATATGATGAACTACGCGAATGATATTGACGTATATCAGATCTGGGCGGATATGGTCTGCCATGATAAAGGCTTCTTCGATCCCGAACACAGACCCTATGCGGCTGTTTATGGTTCCCAGAGAAAAGGCAAAAACTATGCCCATACAAGAGAAGATATCTTTGCCAGATATGGTCAGAATATCGTGATGTATGAAGAAATGCCTGAGGTTCTGGCAAGCGCCATGGGGGATCATGCTTATATGGCAAGATTTACAACAGATGAAGAACTGCACGAATTTTTGAATTTCGTTATTGAGAAAAAGGAAGGTTAAGAAGCAATGCATACATATTATTACAAAGAATATTCCCATCACCTGAACCGTGATATGGAATTTAAGGTATATGGTCATGCGGGTCTGCCTATGGTGGTATTTCCCTGTCAGGATGGCAAATTTTTCGATTTCGAAAGCCGCGGCATGATCGAAACAGTCAGAGATCATCTGGAAAACGGTCGTCTGCAGCTGTTCTGCGTTGGCTGTGTGGATGAAGAAACATGGAGCGCATCCTGGGGCGACCATCATGGCCGCATCATGTGGCATGAACAGTGGTTCAAATATATCTGTGAAGAATTCATGCCTCGTCTGCACCAGATTCATGCAGAACATGACCCTAACCCTTATTATGGCAAGGTTATGCTGACAGGTGCATCCATGGGCGGTTATCACTGCGTGAATTTCTATCTGAGAAGACCCGATCTGTTCGGCGGCTGTCTGTCTCTGAGTGGTCTGTTCCATGCAGGCTATTTCTTCCAGGGTTATAATGATATTGATGTATATTACAACTCCCCCGTAGATTATCTGCCTAACATGGCTGCGGATCATCCTATGCTGGATCAGATCCGTCAGGGCAGAATCGTGATCTGCTGCGGTCAGGGCGCATGGGAAGACGAAGCAAAGGCTGACGCATGGGCACTGCAGGCACAGTTTGCAAGACTGGGCGTTCCCGCGTGGATCGATGTCTGGGGCGAAGATGTGAACCATGACTGGCCTTGGTGGCTCATCCAGTTCCCTTATCATGTAAATAAACTGCTGGGTTATTGATCAAAACAAAAACCACCTCATGGAGGTGGTTTTCTTTTTATGTATTATTTTTTTGCTTTTATCATACCTTCATATTCTTTCAGGCAGGCCAGTGCTTCTTTGGACATAGGAAGCAGAACCAGCATATTGAAGATGGTCATCAGACCGATGCCCACATCCCCCAGATCCCAGACGAAGGTATAGGCTGCCAGACAGCCGATGAACAGCATCACCAGAGCCAGAAGTTTGTAGGCAGTCTGGGAAGGCCAGTTGTCGCCAAAGAGGTATGCTACATTGCTTCTTGCGTAGAAAAGAACACCCAGGAAGGTGGAGAAGGCAAACAGCAGCAGTGTTACGGCAATGAAAATCACGCCGATCTCACCGAAATGAAAGTGCATTGCCGTCTGCAGCAGATCCATGCCGGTCAGCCCTGTCAGCAGTTCTTCGGGAACAAGCAACATGATCATGGCAGTGCAGGAGCAGATCACGATGGTATCTACAAAGACACCGAAGGCCTGCAGCAGACCGCCCTTTGCAGGATGATCCACATCTGCTGCAGCAGCTGCACAGGGGGCAGAGCCGGAGCCTGCTTCGTTGGAGAATAGACCGCGTTTTACCCCATTCATGATGACTGCACCGATAGTACCGCCGGCGATCTGCCTCATGCCGAAGGCTTCGGCGAAGATACGCTGGAAAACGGAAGGCAGCAGAGCGATATTTTTAAAAATGATGACCAATGTGACAAAGAAGAAGCAGCCGGCCATGATGGGAACGATCACATCCAGAACCTTTACCGTTGCATTTTTTCGCAGAACGATGACAGCGGAAACGGCGGTCAGAAGGATTGCAGTTGTCATGGGAGGGAGGCCGAAGGCATTTTCCATGGAGGAGGATACGGAGTTGCCGATGACCTGACTGATGCCGCACCAGCAGATCAGACCGGACAGGGCAAACAGGACAGCCACAACGGAGTAACGCATTTTTTGGGGATCTTTTCCTCTTTTTCTGGCGGCGAATACGTGGATATATCTTGCAGGGCCGCCGCGGAAACCGCCGTACAGCGGGTCTTTTTCCTTATAGAGCTGTGCCAGTGTGGCTTCTATATAAGCAGTGGCAGAACCGGCCAGAGCGGACACCCACATCCAGAAAACAGCCCCTGCACCGCCCATGGAGATGGCGGAAACGACCCCGGCCAGATTGCCCATGCCGACACGGGTAGCAGTGGAAACGATCAGAGCCTGCAGACCGGATAAGCTGTTTTTGTCGTTACTTGCCTTTTTCTCCAGAGTCATGCGTAGCATTTCGGGAAACAGGCGTATCTGCAAGAAGCGGCTGCGGATGGTGAAATAGATGCCTGCAGGCACAAGGATCAGCACCAGCAGAGAAAGTCCCAGAGAACCGCCGTTAGGCAGCGGTATGGTGAGCAGATCTGCCCATAAAAAATCATAAATCATATACATCAAAGTCATTGTAAATACCCCTTTCTGAAAGATGTTCTCCTTTCCATCTTTCTGCGGGAAAGAAATTGGTTTTTCTTCCCATCTTTGTCTTGCTTTTTCAATGGGATTAGTATACAGTAAGAGTTAGGATTTGTAAAATTGATAATAAACATCAGTTGGATTTAAAAATTAGATGTGGAGAGGAGCGATGTGGTTTTATGGATATCAAAAACCTCATTACATTTATACATGTAGCGGAACTGCGCAGCTTCACCAAAGCGGGGGATAAGCTGGGCTATTCCCAGTCTACGGTTTCTTTTCAGATCAGACAGCTGGAAAATGAACTGGGGGTACCTCTGTTTGAGCGTATCAACCGCACAGTCACGCTGACCAACCACGGCAGCCGTCTTTTGCAGTCGGCTTATAAGATCAACGAAGTGCTGCAGGATTTTGAACATGAAAAAGAACAGGAAACGGAAATCCGAGGAACGGTTCGCCTTGCCATGGCAGATTCCCTCTGCAATGAAGTGATCCGCCGTGTGTTCCCGGAATTAAATAAGAATTATCCCGGCATCAAACTGGAATGTATTTCGGCAGGCACTCAGGAAATGTTCCGCCTGCTGAATCAGAACGAAGCAGACCTGATGTATACCCTGGACAGCCATATTTATGATACGAATTTTGCGATCCTGCAGGAAGCCCGCATCAGCATGCATTTTGTCTGTGCGGCGGACAATCCGCTGGCGGATCGTGACCATGTGCCTGTGGAGGAACTGGCAAAGCAGCCCTTCTTTCTGACAGAAAAAGGGATGAGTTACCGCCGCCTGATGGACGAACAGATGGCAGCCCGATCTTTGGAGATCAAGCCTGTCTTTGTCAGCGGCAATGCCGATCTGATCTGCCATCTGGTAGAGCAGGGGGCAGGGCTTTCTCTGCTGCCGGACTATGTGACAAGACCCTATGTGGAAAAGGGGACACTGCGGTATGTGTCTGTGCCGGAGATCCGTCTGGAGGTCTGGACACAGCTTTTGCACCACAGAGATAAATGGGTCTCTGAAGCGATGGGTATCGTGATCGATTATCTGCATCGCTGCGTATTATAAAAGAAAAAAAGCGGAAAAATGGATAGAAACAGAAGGGAGTGACTGCCATGTGGTATGTGCTGGCTGATATGTATGATGGAAACAGATATGTAGAACTGTTTTATGGGGAAGAACTGAAGGATGTGGCAGCAAAACTGGAAAAATACTGCGATGCCATGATGCAGTTCGATCTGGAAGAAATGACCATGGATGAGATCGATGCGTATTATACAGAGGGCTATGATGAATATGAAAAAATGATCGAAGAGCCTTCCGTGGAAACGATTTCTGCTCTGCATTTTGGATGCAATGGCGGAAAACTGGACGTGAGAACGGTCACAGACAGCTACGAAGAAATGACAACTACGTTTGAAATTTATAAAAAAGGCTTACAGAAAAACTGGAAACTGGTACCTGTCATTACGGAAACAGCGGCGGTGCTGAAAGAACTGGAAAGGGAATGGAAAGCATTGCTGGAAGGCACGGCGGATGCAGAGAAACTGCAGTACTTCGTAAAATAAAAGACTTGCCTTTTGAAAAAAGCGGGTTTATAATGAAGCCATAATCGAATAGACAGCGGGGAGCTTGTAAAACAGGCTGAGAGGAAGATCATATCTTCGACCCATTAACCTGATTTGGATAATGCCAACGTAGGAAAGCCTGTGTAAAAATAGACGGAATACCAAGAAGTTATCCAAAGACGGATAACTTCTTTTATTTTTTATGAAAAGTCAGGCGAAGCCTTCAGAACGGCTTTTGGAAGAGGAGGCGCGGAGGGAGAAAAACGAAAAAATGAATACGGGTATTTCTGACGGATTCCTGCTTTAGGAAACAGACCGCTTTGCGGAAGGACAGAGGGGGAGCGCCCTGTGCCCTGCAGAAATAACAGCGATGGGAAGCCGTGTTCCGGCGTGAGAGGAAACCAGTAAGTTTCGACCGATTTTTCTGAATGTTGAACCCCACAGGGGTAGTCTGTATTTTGGAGAACGCTGTTATTTTGCTGTTCTCAAAAGCGTGGAAAGGAGTTTTTTTTATGACAAATACTCGAACAAAAAAACTGTGTGTAGCAGGTATTTTATGTGCAGTTGCAGTGGTGGGAAGCCTGTTTTCCTTCCCTGTTTTCGGCAGCAAATGTGCGCCCATCCAGCATATGGTGAATATTCTCTGTGCGGTGATGCTGGGGCCCTGGTATGGGGTTGGCGTGGCATTCTGTGCCAGCCTGATCCGTAATCTGATGGGGCTGGGCAGTCTGATGGCTTTTCCCGGCAGTATGCTGGGGGCATTGCTGTGCGGCATTGCTTTCTGGAAAAGCAGAAATATCCCTCTGACATTGCTGGCAGAGGTGTTTGGTACAGGGATTCTGGGCGGTCTTTGCGCTTATCCTATTGCCATCCTGTTTATGGGGATGCAGGCAGGGGAGATCGCTTTTTACGCATATATCATCCCGTTTCTGGTATCCACAGTGGGCGGTGCGGTGATTTCCGCGGTGCTGCTGGGGTCTCTGAAAAATACGGGTGTGCTTGATACATACAGATAAACAAAGGAGGAAATAGGAATGTTTCGGGAAATGTTGGAAAATGTGAGGGAAAAATGTCCTCTGATCCATAATATCACCAACTATGTGACGGTGAATGATTGTGCCAATGTGCTGCTGGCCTGTGGCGGTTCTCCCATCATGGCTGACGATGCGGATGAGGCAGAGGAGATTACATCCCTCTGTGGTGGGTTGAATATCAATATCGGTACTTTGAATCAGCGTACCATCCCAGCTATGCATCTGGCGGGTAAAAAGTCCAACGAACTGGGACATCCTGTTGTGCTGGATCCTGTTGGTGCAGGGGCATCCAAACTGCGCACAGAAACAGCCAGAAAATTGATGGAAGAGGTGCGGTTTACCGTTATCCGTGGGAATATTTCTGAGATCAAGGTGCTGGCGCTGGGGGCAGGAGGCGCAAGGGGCGTAGATGCCGATGTGGCGGATGCGGTAACGAAAGAAACTTTGCCGCAGGCCGTGGCCTTTGCCAAAGCCTTTGCCAGAGAAACAGGCGCAGTGATCGCGATCACAGGGGCCATTGATATTGTGGCAAATGGAGAAAAAGCATATTGTATCTATAACGGACATCCCATGATGAGCAGCATCACAGGCACCGGCTGTCAGCTTTCCGCTGTTACGGCGGCCTATGTGACGGCTAATTCGGAAAAACCGCTGGAAGCGGCGGCAGCCGCAGTCTGTCTGATGGGTGTCTGTGGGGAAAAGGCCTATGCCAGACTGACAGAACAGGATGGCAATGCCACCTACAGAAATTATATCATCGATGCCATTTTCCGTCTGACGGGAGAAGAACTGGAACAGGCAGCGAAATTCGATGTGTTCTAAGGAGAGATATCTATGAAATGTAAAGAAGAATATATGCGTCTGTATGCGGTGACAGACCGTATGTGGACAGGGAAGCAGACCCTGATGGAGCAGGTGGAAGATGCGCTGAAGGGCGGTGCGACCTGTGTGCAGCTGCGGGAAAAAGAACTGGATGAGGAAGCGTTCCTTCAGGAAGCTTATGAAATGAAGGCTCTGTGCGCAAAATACGGCGTTCCTTTCATCGTCAATGACAATGTGGAGATCGCGATCAAATGTAAGGCGGATGGTATCCACGTGGGCCAGAGTGATATGGAAGCAGGCAATGTGCGTGCACTGGTGGGGGAAGATATGATCATCGGCGTTTCTACAAAAAATGTGGAACAGGCTTTGGCCGCAGTGAAAGCAGGGGCAGACTATCTGGGGGTAGGGGCTATGTTTTCCACTTCCACAAAGCTGGATGCGGAAGATGTTTCCTTTGAAACAGCAAAGGCTATTTGTAACGCGGTGGATATCCCCGTGGTTGCTATCGGCGGTATCAACAAGAAAAACATGCTGGAACTGAAGGGAACAGAGGTAGACGGCGTGGCACTGGTTTCTGCTATTTTCGGCGCAGAGGATATTGAACAGGAATGTAAGGAACTGCGTCTGCTTTCCGAAGCGATGGTTCGTCCGGAGAAAAAAGCGGTGCTTTCTATTGCAGGCAGCGACTGCAGCGGCGGTGCGGGGATTCAGGCAGACCTGAAAACCATGACCATGAACGGTGTTTATGCCATGAGTGCGATTACGGCTCTGACAGCTCAGAATACAACAGGGGTTCAGGGGATCTTTGAAGTTTCTCCTGATTTTCTGGGGATGCAGATCGACAGTATCTTTACAGATATCCGCCCCGATGCTGTGAAGATCGGTATGGTTTCCTCTGTGGAACTGATTGAAAAAATTGCAGAAAAACTGCAGGAATATCAGGCGGAAAATATTGTGGTCGATCCCGTGATGGTAGCAACCAGCGGTTCTTCCCTGATGAAGACAGATGCCGTTTCTGCTCTGGCGGAAAAACTGCTGCCTCTGGCGGCGGTGGTGACCCCCAATATTCCCGAAGCAGAGATCCTGTCTGAAATGAAAATCGCAAACGAAACAGATATGGAACAGGCAGCGAAGAAGATCGGTGATACCTATGGCTGCGCAGTTCTGGTAAAAGGCGGCCATAGCATTAACGATGCCAATGATCTGCTGTATCATCAGGGCAGATATCAGTGGTTTTACGGCAAACGTATCCATAACCCCAATACCCATGGCACGGGTTGTACCCTTTCCAGTGCCATTGC
>NZ_JBGVHV010000047.1:0-13710 GCF_045122575.1 Anaerotignum sp.
CTGCACTGGAAAGGCTCTTTCAATCAGAGAATCATCGATGTGCAGAAATCTTTACAGAACAGTTCTCTGTATCTTTATCACGCTGAGTGAGTTCCTTGAGGGCTTCGCCCCCGCAGCATCATTTATGATGCGAAGCTGACCAGCGTTTATCGCTGGCAGTCAAAAAACTCCCTGCAGAAATTCCCAGAAAGGATAAATTATATGGAAACAATTAAAGTGAAATATCTGAGCGATAAAATTGAAAAACTGCGCTACATCGACGGCAAATCCGACTGGATCGACCTGAGAGCCGCAGAAAGAGTGGAACTGAAAGCAGGCGAATTCAAACTGATCCCTCTGGGCATCGCCATGCAGCTGCCCAAGGGCTACGAAGCACACATCGTGCCCCGCAGTTCCACCTTCAAGAATTACGGTATCATCCAGACCAACCACTGCGGCATCGTGGATGAAAGCTACTGCGGCAATAACGACCAGTGGTTCATGCCTGCATACGCCCTGCGGGATACTGTCATCGAAGTAAATGACCGTATCTGTCAATTCCGTATCTTCGAACATCAGCCTGCGCTGAACTTTGTCGAAACAGAAGACTTAGGCAACGAAGACCGAGGCGGTCACGGTTCCACCGGTAAACAGTGATCTTTCTCCGCTTTTGAAAAAGTCTTATGAAGAATGACAGAAAACATCAACGATACCCATAAGAAAAAGAGGATGGCATACGCCATCCTCTTTTCTGTTTCAAAATACCTTTTACGCTCTCACCATTCTTTACGGAAATGGATCAAAGTCTGATGCCATTTTTGATGACAGCCTGTAATGCAAGTTCTGCATCAAGCAATACGATGTCTGCTTTTTTTCCTGCTTCAATGGAACCGTACTGATCATAAATCCCAAGACTCTTCGCCGGATTCATCGTTGCACACGCCACTGCAGTTTCTAAGGGAATATCCATTTTCTTTACAGCAGTTCTCATGCAGTCCATCAGATTTGTTGCGGAACCGGCAATCGCTCCATCGGACACCAAAGTGGCCAGTTTCCCAACAACTTTCACGTCCAATCCCCCGAGGGTATACTGTCCATCCGGCATGCCTGTTGCCCGCATACTGTCACTGATGAAAATGATACGATCCGCCCCCATCATCTGAAACGTTGCACGGACAGTCGCAGGATGAATATGAATACCGTCACAGATGAGTTCTGCCATCACATTTTTACTGTCAAATACTGCGCCAACAACCCCCGGTTCGCGATGTGAAAATACAGGCATTGCATTATACAAATGTACCGCATGATTCGCACCGGCTTTATACGCTTCCATTGCTGTATCATAATCCGCATTTGTATGTGCCAGGGATATATTGACCTTATCTTTCATCTGTTCTATAAATTTAATGGTATCCCCGCTTTCTTCCGGCGCAATGCCGATGAACTTTACCAAGCCCTCAGAAGCCTTCAGGAATCTTTCGCAGATTTCCGTATCGCACGGCAAAATATTTCGTTCGTCCTGTGCCCCTTTTTTCGCATGGCTAATAAATGGCCCTTCCATATTTATGCCAACCAGATCCGCTTTTTTATCATCTTTTGTTTCCCTGTTATACTCCGCTGCAACGGTCAATACGTGTTCCAGTTCTTCCACGGGAAGTGTCATGGTCGCCGGTGCGATTGCTGTTACCCCAATCGATGCCTCATACGCTGCAATTCTTGCAATTGCCTCTTTGGATGCATCGCAGAAATCATCCCCCTTGCAGCCATGAAAATGGAGATCGATCAGACCTGGGATCGCATACGCACCGTTCCCGTTGATCACGTCTTTTCCTCGCAGATCAGGTGCGTCTTTTTCTGTATAAATACTCTGGATCGTTTTCCCTTCCAGAACAATACCGCCTTTCATAAATTTTTTGTCAGGCGTATATACTTTAACATTATCAATAATCATTTTTCTGTCCTCCAATGTTATTCTGGAAGAAGAAGCCTTCTATCAATAAATCTTTTTATTCTTACCTTCTCCTTCCTCCAATGCACGCAGCGTACTGTCATGTATTCCTTCGCGGATATATTTATTCTGCTCTACATAATAAGCATAAATAATATCCAGCATGACTAAAATTGGAAACTGTGGTGAAATCACATTGCCATGATTCAAGTGTCTTAGAGAAGATAAAAGTACAACTTCTGAACAATACTCTGAAAAATTTTCCCCATTATTTGCAGTAAAAAGAACCGTCTTTGCACCTTTCGAATATGCTTCACGCAGCAAATAGGTGATTTCTTCTCTCTCCCCGCTAATACTGAATCCAAATACGAGGCTTCTTCTATCCTGAAAAACAGAGGACATTTTCATCATATCTGAATCTGTCAATGAATCCACGTTGATACCAATTCTCATGAATCGAAATTCCATTTCATTTGCAGAAAGCCCTGAGCTTCCGCATCCGCATACTAATACACGCTCTGCTTTATTCAGATATCCTGCAATTCTTTCCAGCTGTGCTTCATCTACCAGATTGTATGTCTTATTCAGCATTTCCTGATAAGCACTTAATACCATTCTGGTGTTTCCGGTTATATTTTCTTTTTTTTCTACAAAAGTATTTTCATATTGATAAATAAATTCCTGATAACCGTGAAACCCTATCTTTTTCGCGAATCTGGAAAGTGTTGGTTTTGATGTATACAATAATTCTGCTATATGACGGCTGGAAAAGTCCATTTTTTCCTTATTATGAATAAAAAAATCAGCAATGGTTTTTTCTGCCGGTGTCAGCTTATTATAATTTGATTCAATCATTGGTATAACAGATTTCACATAGTATTCCATAATATCATCCCATCTTTTTAATGCGAATTACAGAAATGATAGAATGCTCCCAGCATACCCGCATCATTCTGATGCTTCGCGAATGTAATTGTTGTATGTTCCTCAATGCTGGATACAAGATATTTTTTCAAAGCGCCTTCTATTCTTTCCCTCAGGAATGCTTCCTGCGCCATGATGCCGCCGCCAAGAACAACGATTTCCGGATTGATGACATAGCAGATATTGGCAATGCCTTTCCCTAAAACGTCTGCCATCTCATCGATTGCCAGAAGACAAATTTTATCTCCTTTTTTCGCCGCCTCAAAAATACGGTAGCCATTCCATTTCTCCCGGGGCTCACCCTTCCATTCCGCCACCTTCTTCGTCAGAATGCTTGCTGCGCCCAATGTCTGGAAATCACTGTTTCCCATATGCATATAACCGACTTCGCACGCACTGTTGCTGAATCCATGAAACACCTTTCCATCTAATACAATGCAGCCGCCGATCCCTGTTCCAATGGTAAGCACCAGCGCAGAGCTGCTTCCTTTTGCAGCGCCGGAGCGGCATTCCGCAAGCCCTGCACAATTTACATCATTTTCTACTTCACAGGGAATATGAAACTTTTCTTCCAGCGTTTTTTTAAACTGTGTTCCTGCATAATTGGGTATCAATGGTGCAGAATAGAAAATAGATCCTTTTTCTGTATCGACCATGCCGGCTGTTGAAATACAAATACCGGAAATTGTTTCCTGGGTTCTATGCATCAGGTCTTCTACGATTCCAATCGTTTTTTTCAGAATTTCCGGCCCGCCCTTTTCTGCTTCTGTTTTCATGGATTCTTTCAATATAATTTCAGCATTTTCACCGATCAATCCATACTTGATTGCGGTACCCCCAATATCGATGCAAATATATTTTTTCATCTTGTGATCCTCATTACCTTTCTATCATTATACATATTTTATATATTATATACAATTCCATTTCTCTTCTCAAGATATGCCTATGACTGAGAAAAGGACAAACCGCCTGTCTTTGGTTTGTCCTTCCCTTCCACAGGATCGAATCCCGCTTTTTATATTCTCACTTTGAAAATTGCTTTTTTGATTTTTTCCGGTTTATCGCCTGCCTGCACTGCAGTGCGGTGTCCATCGCTTGGATAGCAAACCAGAAAATCTCCGTCCGTTAATACAACAGAAGCATTCTTTTCCCCATCCATGGGAAGAAAATCATCTGCTTCAACAAATTCTTTTACATCCATGTTCTGAATAAAATTCAGATCGATCTGTTCGTTGCCGTGAATCATGACATGTACGTCCAGATATTTTTTATGTGCTTCCCAGAAACGATCCTCTGCATTTGTTGTTGTGTATTCCACAATATTTACAAATAATCTTTCCCCATCAATTTCATGGCTTCCTTTTTCAAAAGATGCTAAGTCATGTGTTTTTGCATATGCAAAACATTCTTTTACCTGTTCTTCCAAAAAAGGAAATTCTTCAATATTATTCACATTCCCAAAAATCACTGTTTATCACCTCTGTTAGTTTTTATAAACGACTGTATTTGCTACAGGCGCAGAAGTGCCGCCTTTCACTTTGCTGTAAATGATACTTGCCGGAATACCAACTGCCAGAGATACAGCAATAGAAATGATGGAATAAGACCAGATTGTTACATTGCCGGCAGGTACAAAATATTTCACATAAACCATTACTGCAGAAGCTGCGATAAATGCTGCAACTGCGCCGAATGTATTTGCAACTTTTGTAAATGCACCCAGAATAAATGTGCCGATCAGGATGCCCAGTACCAGACCCATGAAGCCATTGAACCATTCATATGCAGATTTCACACCGCCGTTTGCCAGTACCATTGCTACTACGATCGCAAAGATACCAACGATCAGAGATACTCTCTGGCCGATTTTTGTTTCTTTTTCAAAGCCCAGTTCTTTTTTGGAAAGACTAGCCTGAATATCCAGTGTCCAGCTGGAAGCAACAGAATTCAGACCTGTGGAAAGTGTGGACTGTGCTGCTGCATAAATTGCTGCCAGCAGAAGGCCTGTTACACCAACAGGAAGTTCAAATGCAATATAGGATGCAAAAATCTGGTCCTGTGCTGCTGCAGGAGGCAGTGCATTCTGCTGATAGAATACATACAAGCCTGTCCCGATCAGATAGAATACTGTTGCAATAAAGATAGACAACGCACCGTTTGTAAGCATCATCTTATTTAATTTCTTTGTATCTGTTGTTGTTGTAAAACGCTGTACAATATCCTGGCTGGATACATAAGAGCCCATTGTGTTAAAGCCTGCACCAACAATCATAATGAATACACTGTCTTTCAGGATATTGGCATCAAAGATGGGCTGGTCTGCTGCAAGGAATTTATGTTCTGTTGCAAACGCAGAGAAAATAGCTCCCATACCGCCATCCAGATGTACCAGCAGGAAGATCAATGCGAATGTTACACCAATCAGAAGCACAGATCCCTGAATAAAGTCTGTCCAAAGTACGGATTTCAAACCACCTGTATAAGAATAGATAATCGCAATTACACCCATGATAATGATCAGCGCATTCACACTGATACCTGTCAGGCTGCCCAATACCATACAGGGCAGATACATGATAATGGACATACGACCGATCTGGTACACGATAAACATTACCGCACCCAGAACACGCAGTCCTTTGCTGCCAAATCTCAGTTCCAAATAATGGTACGCTGTATCGATATCCAATTTGCTGTAAATAGGCAAAAAGAATTTAATTGTTACAGGAATTGCAAGCAGCATACCAAGCTGCGCAAACCACATAATCCATGTGCCCGCATAGGAATTCCCAGCCAAAGACAAGAAAGAGATGGGACTTAACAAAGTTGCAAAAATTGATACGGATGTAACCCACCAGGGCACAGTCCCGTCACCTTTAAAATATTCTTTCCCCTTCATTTCCTTTTTGGCAAAATGAAGGCCGGCAAACAATACTGCTGCCAGATATACTACTAAAATAATCAAGTCGATCATCGTAAAGCCTTGCATTCCATTTTCCTCCTAATTACCCATATAAGTCTAAAAAAAGATACTCAGTGATTTTCACGATGACGCCGAGTATCTTTTAAAAATACCTTCTCTTCGTTCGATTTATAAATATTTTTTCTTGGCATCGCAAATCATCTGCGCTGCTTCTTTCACAACATCCATGTCTGCATCAATCAGCGCAGGCAGGGGTTCTCTTACACTGCCCAGTTCCAGGCCTTCATTGATTTTCAGAATTGCCTTGATCACTGCATACATGTTACCACGAGCAGAACACATTTTGTAGATAATTTCATTACATGCGTACTGCACTTCCATTGCTTCTTCCATCTTGCCTGCTTTTACATACTCATCCAATTTCAGATACAGTTCTGGCATAACCCCGTATGTACCGCCGATACCACCTTCAGCGCCGATCACACGTCCGCTCATGAACTGTTCATCGGGACCATTGAAGATGATGTAATCAGGACCTGCTGCCTGTTTGAACATCTGGATATCCTGTACAGGCATGGAAGAATTTTTCACACCGATAACTTTGGGATTCTTTCTCATTTCTGCAAACAGATTCTGTGTCAAAGCGACGCCTGCCAGCTGAGGAATGTTATAGATTACAAAATCAGTGTTGGGAGCTGCTGCACTGATATCATTCCAATACTGTGCAATCGCATACTCAGGCAGATGGAAATAAATGGGGGGAATTGCTGCAATCGCATCAACACCCAGGCTTTCTGCATGTTTTGCCAGTTCCTGGCTGTCCTTTGTGTTATTGCATGCAACGTGAGCAATGACTGTCAGTTTGCCTTCTGCTGCTTTCATGACATTTTCCAGAACGATTTTACGGTCTTCCACGCTCTGATAAATGCATTCCCCGGAAGAACCATTGACATAAACGCCTTTTACGCCTTTTTCTACGAAATATTTTGTTAATGCCTGTACTCCTTCTGGACTGATGTTTCCTTCTTTGTCATAGCATGCATAAAATGCAGGAATAACACCTTTGTACTTTTCAAGATTTCTCATAATGCTTACTCCTTTTCAAATAACAATTCCTTCTATTGCTTCCTGTTTATCGTTCCATTTCTTCTACAAAAGATTTTGTAATCAGCTGTGGTCTTGTAATGATTGACCCGACAACAACGCTATAAGCTCCCAGTTCAATGACGCGTCTAGCTTTTTCCGGAGTGTTAATGTTCCCCTCCGCAATGACTTTATGTTTCGCTTTGGCGATGATCTCTCTTAAAATTTCAAAATCATTCGCCTCAATTTTGGAACCCTGACTTTGTTTTGTATAACCAACCATTGTTGTACCAATGAAATCAAACCCTAACGCATCCGCATGAAGTGCTTCTTCTACTGTAGAGCAATCTGCCATCCACAACTGATCCGGATATTTTTCTTTTGCTTCACAGAAAAATTCATCCAATGTTTTGTTTCCCGGTCTCTTCGAAATCGTCGCATCCATTGCAATGATATCAGGTTTTACTTCCATCAATTCATCAATTTCCTTCATTGTTGGAGTAATGTAGATATCGCTGTCTGCATAGTCTCTTTTCACAATCCCAATAATCGGCAGATCTACCTGAGACTGAATTTCTTTGATATCTTCTTTCGTATTTGCACGAATGCCGCTTGCCCCGCCTTCTTTTGCCGCCAGTGCCATTCTCCCCATAATAAATGAAGAATGTAATGGTTCTGCTGGTAACGCCTGACAAGATACGATTAATTTACCTTTTAGGTTTTCCACCTTCTGATTCATTTTTTCTGACCTCCTTTGTTCTGGTCGTATTGTAAATTCTTTTGAAACAAATTTCAATATGTTATCCACTTTCAGTAACATCTTTCACTTTTTTTGACAATTACAACTTTTTCCCACCTTTATTTTTATCTATTTTGTTCATTATGCACAACCCTCCGTTCTCTATTTCAGGTTGTGAAACTTGTTTCACTTTTGACCCCATCTCTTGAAATCTTTATCAAAACTTGTATACTTAATAATAGAAAACAAAAGAAAGGACAAAATATTATGATCATTTATAAAGCAAAAAATTATCAGGATATGAGCAGAAAAGCTGCAAACATCATTTCCGCACAAATTATAATGAAGCCAAATTGCGTACTTGGATTGGCTACCGGTTCTTCTCCCATCGGAACCTACAAACAACTCATCGAATGGTATAAAAAAGGAGATCTGGATTTTAGCCACGTTACAAGTGTCAATCTGGATGAATACAAAGGCTTAAGCCCTGAAAACGATCAGAGCTATCGCTATTTTATGAATACAAACCTGTTTGATCATGTAAATATTGATAAAGCACATACTTTCGTACCTGATGGACTGGAAGCAGATTCTGAAAAAGCTTGTTCTTCTTATAATGAAACCATCCACGCGCAAGGCGGCATTGATTTGCAGCTGCTCGGTCTAGGCAGAAACGGACACATTGGTTTTAATGAACCCGGCGCTGCCTTTGAAAAGGAAACCCATTGCGTAAATCTGACAGAAAGCACCATCGAAGCAAATAAACGCTTTTTCGCCTCTGAAAAAGATGTTCCTCGTCAGGCTTATACGATGGGGATCAAAAATATTATGCAGGCGAAAAAAATCCTTGTCGTTGTAAGTGGTGAAGATAAAGCCGATGCGGTAAAAAAAGCTTTCTTCGGGCCAATCACCCCTTCTGTTCCTGCTTCTATCCTTCAGCTGCACAATGATGTGACGATCGTTGCCGACGAAGCTGCTCTTAGCAAAATTGATTTATAAAAAAAGACGACCAATTGGTCGTCTTTTTTTATGAAAATTGGGGTCAAACCTTTAAAAGGTCCTTAGTTCATTGTTGCAACGGAACCTGCGTATGTTTCTGCGATGAATGTAGCTACTGCTTCGCCTTTCAGCACTTCCATCAGTTCTGCCATACCGGGTGCATTTTCGTTGCCGGCTTTTACTGCTACGATATTGCCGTATGTTTCTGCTGCCAGAGAGTCAGCCGCTTCGATCGCCAGAGCCTGATCGATGGACAGACCGTTCAGCAGTGCATAGTTACCATTGATGACAGCTAGATCCAGATCGCCCAGAGATTTTGCCAGCTGCGCTGCTTCCATATCCACGATTTCCAGGTTCAGAGGGTTTTCTACGATATCCAGTTTTGTTGCAGCAATGCCTGCTTCGGGATTCAGTTTGATCAAACCATTTGCTTCCAGCAGCAGCAGGGCACGACCGCCGTTTGTAGGGTCAACGGGGATACCAACTTTTGCACCTGCAGGAACGGATGCCAGATCAATGTCTTCTGCAGCATAGATACCCATGGGTTCATAGTGAACCGCACCGATGGATGCCAGATCTGTGCCTTCATCTTTGTTGAAGCCTTCCAGATAAGGCAGGTGCTGGAAGTAGTTTGCATCCAGATCGCCGCCGTCCAGAGCCAGATTAGGCTGTACATAGTCTGTGAATTCGATGATTTCCAGATTGATGCCCTTGGCAGCCAGTTCTTCTGCCGCTACAGCCAGAATTTCTGCATGGGGTGTGGGAGATGCGCCCACTTTCAGCGTGATGCTGTCGCCTTCCGCTGCGGGTTCAGAGCCGCCGCAAGCAGCCAGACCCAGTGTTAATACGCCTGTCAGTAAGATTGCAAAGAATTTTTTCATGTTTGTTTCCTCCTTAAGATTAAAGTTATGATTGCCTTTTCTTTTCTTCTTGTATGTAAATCCTTTCGGACATTACAGTCTTCTGTCTGTTTTCTTGGAAATTTTCATGCCCAGTTCCTGGAACACCTGTACGATGATCACCAGCAGGATCACCATGACATACATGATATCTTCCTGACTGCGGTGGTAGCCATAGTTGATGGCGATGGCACCCAAACCGCCGGCACCAACGAAGCCGGCCATTGCAGAATAACCAAGGATGGTTGTGATGGAAATGGCACTGCCAACCAGCAGCGCAGGTTTTGCCTCAGGAAGCAGAACCTTTGTCATGATCTGGAAGGGAGAAGCCCCCATGGACTGAGCCGCTTCGATCACGCCTTTTTCCACTTCCTTCAGGGAAGATTCCACCATACGGGCTACAAAGGGAGCCGCCGCAACCAAGAGTGCAATGATCGCCGCCTTGGGGCCGATGGTCGTGCCAACCACTGCCTTTGTAAAGGGCATGATGGTTACGAACAGGATCAGGAAGGGTACGGAACGTACCACATTGATGATGGTGCCCAGAATGGCATTCAGCCAGGGAACAGGCTTGATCCCGTCCTTATCTGTTACCACCAGCAGCAAACCCAGAGGTAAGCCGATCACATAAGCGAAAAATGTAGAGATCAGTGTCATATAGATACTTTCCCAAAAACCAGTGCCGACCAATGCCAGCATGCCATCTTTAAACATATTCTACCTCCTCTACCACTACGCCTCTGTCTCGCAGATACTGAATCATGGTTTCTCTCAATGTTTTTTCTTCAGGGAACTGCAGCACCATCTGGCCAAAAGCTTCGTCATCGATGGTTCTTGTATTGGCTGCCAGAATATTTACCAGCCCCTTGGTTTCGATCATCATCTGACCCAGAACGGGTTCGTTTTCGCTGCCGCCTTTGAATACCAGACGATAGCAGTAAGGCAATCTGCCTGTGTAGGCCTCTCTGTTTGCCCCTTCGTGCAGCACCAGTTCCTGACCGATCTTTGTTTTGGGGTTACGGAAGATTTCTTCCACCGTGCCCTCTTCTGCGATCAGACCGCCGTCGATAATGGCTACTCTGTCACAGATTTCCTGAATAACGCTCATTTCGTGAGTGATGACCACGATGGTGATGCCCAGTCTCTCATTGATATCTTTCAGAAGTTTCAGAACACCGGCTGTGGTATTGGGGTCCAGCGCGGAAGTTGCTTCGTCACAAAGCAGCACCTTGGGTTCCGTTGCCAATGCCCTTGCGATAGCCACACGCTGTTTCTGACCGCCGGAAAGCTGAGAAGGATAGGATTCTGTTCTGTCCGCCAGACCAACCAGTTCCAGAAGTTCCTTTGCTCTTGCCTTTGCCTGCGCTTTAGGCACACCGCTGATCTCCATAGGGAAGCATACATTTTCCAGTGCAGTTTTCTGCATCAGCAGATGAAACTGCTGGAAGATCATCCCCATGTGTCTGCGCTGTTCCCGCAGATCTTTTTCATTCAGCGCAGTCAGTTCTACGCCGTCCAGATATACCTTGCCGCCGGTGGGACGTTCCAGCAGGTTGATGCAGCGCACCAGTGTACTTTTGCCGGCACCGCTCAGACCAATGATGCCGAATACTTCACCTTTTTTAATATCTGCACTGACGCCGTGGAGCACTTCCAGCTCCCCACCCTTCGTCTGGAAACGTTTTTTGATATTCTCCAGACGGATCATAGTTTCTTTTTCCATTTCATTTCCTCATTTCTGCATTAAAAAAGCTCTCGCCGCTTCGGTTATGTTAACCAAAGGGACGAGAGCATCATATACTTCGTGTTACCACCCTAATTCACCATAGACTCGCATCTATAGCCTCTGCAAGTACGGGCTTTCGCCGATACTCTGGCGCTGTTACGGGCGCTCCCGTCGCAGCCTAAAGGGATCTCCTCTCGGTGCGCGGCTCCAAGACCATCTTCCATTCCTTCCACATCTCCTCCTTCGCAGCTACCGGAGGTTCTCTGTAAGAGCTTTCAGAATGTACTCTTCTTTTCATTGCCTTTGTCTTTTGAACTTGTCACCCATTATAACGCCCTCAGATTTTTTGTCAACCATCAATTTTTTCTGCAGCCTTCCCAAAACAGCGCAAAACAAAAAAAGAAGGATAAAAATCACCCTTCTTTTTTGTACATTTTGTATGTATTCAGACCGTGATGTTGTATTTAAAATGCAACATATCGGCTTTTTCTATGGTTTTTCTTTTCTTCCTGAATGGAAAAATCGGAAATCCTTGCCAATTTTTATTCCTGTTTCCCTTCCGCGCCTGCTTCTTCCTCTGTCAGGCCATACTGTTCAAAGGGAATGTCCTCGTAAATATACTGCTGCAGCATATCCGCTGCCTGCTCCAGATCATAGACGTAATACCATCCGCCGTTAATGGTCTGCCCCGTGGAATAGATATGATCGTTGGGGAAAGCCGCCTGCTCCAGTTTGGGACTCTTCAAGCCAACTTTGGCAATTTTCAGGATCTCATCATTGCTCAGGGAAGTTTCCACCATAGGCGCAAATTTACGCACGTAGGAAGGATATTCCAGAGGGTTGACTGCCAGTGCCTTCTCAAACAGAGCCGCCAGAACCTCTCTTTGACGGGAGGCACGCATGCTGTCACTGTCGATCTTTCGGATACGGGAATAGCTGACTGCCTGCGGGCCTGTCAGATTTACCATACCCGTTTCCTTCAACGGGTCGCCCCGCAGAAGATACGCATTGACCTGATAACGTTCTTCTTCCGTAACATCTACCGTAACGCCGCCCATTTCATCAATGACTTCCGCCAGAGAGTCAAAGTTTACCGTTACATAGTCTGTAACGTCCAGACCGAAATTCTGGTTCAATGTCTGGATGGCCAGTTCCGGGCCGCCGTAGGCATAGGCATGGTTGATCTTTGTATCATAATAGCCGGGGACGGAAACATAGGTATCTCTGGCTATGGAGATCAGTTTGATCTTGCCTGTTTTGCCGTTGATGGAAGCCACCATGATGGCATCGGAACGCCCCTGATAATCATGATTGCGGGAATCCACCCCATACAGAGCGATATTGATGACCCGCTCATCCATACTTGCATTGGCAGACAGATTATTTTCATCGATATCCGAGCGGTTCAGCCCGCCCACCATATATAAAAATGCACCATACCCCAGCCCCATCAGGGCAACGCAGACTGCCAGCGTGATGGCAAGGGTCTTAAAATATAGCCGTTTCAGATGTTTTTTTCGTTCTTCATCCAAAGAAAAGTCCTCCTTTCTGCTCTTTCGTAAGACTTCTCTTCTATCTTAAAACGCTTTTCTGCAAAAAACAACAAAAAAAGTCTTAAGATTGATGGCAAAAACTTCTTTATAGCTGTTCATCCAAACGGAGATTTCGATAATAATATTCCTTATCTCTTTCATCAATGGCTCTCCATACTTTACAGGGAGATCCAAAAGCAATCACATTTGCCGGAATATCCTTTGTCACCACACTGCCTGCGCCAATGATGCTGTTCTCTCCAATGGTGACACCGGGCAGAATGATAGCCCCCATACCGATCCACACATTGTTTTCAATGGTCACAGGAAAGCTATACATTTTTTTTGCGCGAAGCTCCGGATCTACAGGGTGTCCTGTTGTTGTGATGGATACATTGGGTGCGATCAGACAATTTTTTCCGATGGTGATATGGTAATCATCCACCAGCATGAGATTAGAATTGATATAGGTGCCATCCCCGATAGTTACCGTTTTCCCTCTTGCAATGGTAATGGGCTGCTGAATAAAAACATCCTCTCCCACATATCCGAACAACTGCTTTGCGATTTTCTTTCTTTTCTCTCCCTCTGAAGGTCGGGACTGATTGAAATCATACATTAGTTCCTTTGCAATCCGCTGCTCCTCCAGATATGCTTCTGTATCTTCCCAAAGATAACCCTTTGCCATTTTTTCCAGTTCTGTCATCAGATAACCTCCGTTTCGTTTTATTTCTGCACCAGTGCCAGCACTTCTTCCACGGGCGCATATACCTCGCCGTCCACATAATAGCACTGGATATCGCTTTCCTTGCCATTCACCAGCAATTTGAAATCTACCTTTTCTGTGATCAGGCGGTCACTGCCGTCCATCAGCATTTCATTGCCAAGGGACGTAAAGCTTCTGCCGATCTGCAGATTCAAAGTTCCTGCTTCTTTTTGATAATCTGCAGAA
>NZ_JBGVHV010000048.1:0-37252 GCF_045122575.1 Anaerotignum sp.
ACACCGGAAACAACCATCAGAGGGCCAGCTACTTCCTGAATGGAACGATATTCCTTAATCATACTTCATCTGCCCCCTTTCTGATCAGTTCTGCTACTTCTTTTCTGATTTCTGCTTCGATTTCATTGTAGCTCTTGTCTACGTTTTCTTCTTCTACATATTTTGCACGGCCGATACGTTCGATGACATCCAGTTTGGAGATCTTCTGAATCGTTACGCCCTGCTTGATCGCATCGCCTGCTTCTTTATACAGTGTCAGGATCAGTTTCATCATACGGTACTGTTTGTGCAGGGATGTGTATGTGTCAACTTCGTGGAAGGAGTTCTGATGCAGGAAGTCTTCACGGATGGAACGGGCGATTTCCAGAATCAGTCTGTCGCTGTGGGACAGGGCATCCACGCCGACCAGCTGTACGATTTCCTGCAGTTCTGCTTCTGTCTGAAGCAGTCTCATTGCTTCTGTACGCTGTACGGAAAAGTCTGCTTCTACGTTTTCGTCAGCCCATCTGTCAACTTTTTCCTGATACAGGGAATAACTTGTCAGCCAGTTGATGGCAGGGAAATGACGTTTATATGCCAGAGAGGAATCCAGACCCCAGAATACTTTTACAATACGCAGTGTTGCCTGAGATACAGGTTCGGAAATATCACCGCCGGGAGGAGATACCGCACCGATGGCAGACAGTGTACCGATTCTGCCTTCTTTACCCAGACAAACCACACGGCCGGCTCTTTCATAGAACTGCGCCAGACGGGAACCCAGATATGCAGGGTAACCTTCTTCACCGGGCATTTCTTCCAGACGACCGGACATTTCACGGAGGGCTTCTGCCCAACGGGATGTGGAGTCAGCCATCAGCGCTACGCTGTAGCCCATATCACGGAAAAATTCTGCGATAGTGATCCCTGTGTAAATAGATGCTTCACGGGCTGCTACGGGCATATCAGATGTATTTGCGATCAGAACGGTTCTCTGCATCAGGGACTGACCGGTACGAGGGTCGATCAGTTCAGGGAATTCGTTCAGTACGTCTGTCATTTCGTTACCGCGTTCGCCGCAGCCGATATAAACGACGATATCTGCATCTGCCCATTTTGCGATCTGATGCTGTGTAACTGTTTTACCGGAACCGAAAGGACCGGGAACCGCTGCAACGCCGCCCTTTGTAATAGGGAAGAATGTATCGATTACGCGCTGACCTGTAACCAGGGGCATATTGGGAGATTCTTTTGTTTTGTAAGGTCTCTGACGGCGAACGGGCCATTTCTGCATCATGGAAACGTTCACATCATTGCCCTTTTCATCTGTGATGACTGCAACGGTTTCTTCCACAGTAAAATCACCGATGAAGATTTCCTTGATCACACCTTTCAGACCATAGGGAACCATGATCTTACAGGTCACAACTGCAGTTTCCTGCACAATGCCGATCACATCGCCGGCTTCTACTGCTTCGCCGGGCTGTTTTGTGGGTTCAAATTTCCATTTCTTCTCTCTGTCCAGAGAGTATACTTCTACGCCTCTGTGAATATTTGTACCGCTTGCTTCGTACAGTTTTTCCAGAGGGCGCTGAATACCGTCATAGATCGTAGAGATCAGGCCGGGGCCCAGCTCTACGCTCATAGGCATACCAACGGAAACAACTTCCTCGCCGGGGCCAAGGCCGGCAGTTTCTTCATAAACCTGAATGGAGGCTCTGTCTCCGTGCATTTCAATGATTTCACCGATCAGATGCTTTTCAGACACACGAACCACGTCAAACATGTTGGCGTCTCTCATGCCTTCCGCAATGACCAGTGGACCAGATACTTTTACGATGGTGCCTGTTGTCATATCTTCATTCACCTACAATCATTCATTATTCATTAAACAGGATATCTGCGCCGATGGCACGTTTTGCCGATTCGCGCACTTCATTCATGCCCAGACCCATGCTGCCGGAAATACCGGGGATCACGATAATGGCGGGCAGTTCCATATCCTTGTATTTTGCAATGGTTTCCTTTGCCTGCAGGCTGGCTTCTTCTGTGATATAAATAATAGCATATTCACGTTCCGCCAGTCTGTTGATGGTCTTTTTGATCTCATCTGCGCTGTAAGCAGGGAAAATATCGATCCCCAGAGCAAGGAAGCCCATAACGGTGTCTTTATCGCCAATGATACCAACTTTAGACATACGCTTCTCTCACCCTTTCCCTAATGGTTTCCGCATCGATATCCTGCAGTTTACAGGTCATAATGATTCGTACACATTTCGCCTCTGTTTCCTTTGCCAGAATATAAGCGGCAACAGGTTCAGGGGTCAGTGTCTTATATTTCGCATCTTTCACATAGCCCATCAGATAGTCATCGCAGGCCTTTTCAAAAACAGTGAATCCCTGAGGCATATATGTGTCACATAATGTGCCGTAGGATGTTTCCTTCATCACCTGAATGATATCATTTTTGAAAGCTCTGACGATCAGTTCCTGAGGCAGTTCCCCACCGGGAACGATGCTTTCTTCCAGTTCCTCCTGACTTCGTTCCAGTTTCCAGCAGCGCAACAGTGTTTTCAGGTTTGTCACATCCACCAGTTTGCGCACATAACGGGAAACGTAATCATTCCCCAGTTTCTGTGCAGCATCAGACATGACCTGGAAGCAGGCTCTGTCCAGAATAGCATCGATGTAGCGGGCATTTTTTGTCTTCGCATACATTTCGGTAGCTTCTTGCACAGCATCTGCCTTGATATTGGGCAGTTCCATATAGTTTCTGTCACGGAAATTCTTCTGCAGATCTTCCAGCGGGATAGAACCGCCTTTGATAAGGTATTTCTTCCCATTGACCTTGGAAATTTCTTCCTTGATCAGAACCTTGATATTATGATAGTCATTCTTGAATCGGAAAATATCCATAAAGGTTTCAGAAGGGATCAGCTTACCAACCGCCTGATATTCCTCTTCCAGATGGTTCTGGATCATTTTTTCAAAATCATGAATGTCATCGATCTGAGTTTTACCGTAGTCTGTTTCACAGAGGATGCGGATCGCTTCCGCAGCATCCTTGGCATCTGCCATCTGCATCAGTTTCTGCTTGGTCAACAGTCTGTTTTCCATAGAGCGGACACTGGCCACGGCGAAAGGGTAAATCTTGTTTTTAGCCATGCTCTACCCCTCCTTAGAATAAGATTTCTGCTGCTGCCTGACGGATCGCTTCTTTTTCTACAGTAATGATAGATTCAAAAGAATAGTTATATTCGATATCTCCGTTTCTCACGATAAAACCGCCCTTGATATCTGCTGTTTTTTCGGAAAGCACGAAGCCTTTTTCTTTTACCACATCAGCCAGTCTTGCTGTATCCTTTTTGGATACGATGACTTCTGTGCCCAAAGATTTATCCAGCCCGGAAAGCATGCCGCCGATGACTTTGGCATATTCCGCATCTTCCATGGAAACCAGTCTTTTTTCTGCTTCTGCAATGATCTCAGACAGAATTTCCTGTTTGGTTTCCAGAATTTTCTTTTTCGCCTGCATATCCGCCGCGGAAATTTCTTTTGCCTTTACAGCCTCTGCTTCAGACTGAGCCTCTCTGTCCAGCTGATCCAGCTGCTTCTGCGCTCTGTCCTTTGCTGTTTTCAGCAGCGCATCCACTTCCTTCTGCGCCTGAGAAATGGTCACACCAGCAATTTTCTCCGCATCGGAAATGATTTTATCGATAATGATCTTGCCGTCATTCATAGGAGTTTCTCCTCCTTTTTCTTAGTTTCAAATTACAGCTGAATGCTGTTCAGCATCAGGAAGGAAATCAGCAGCGCCAGTACGGCATATGTTTCTACCATCGCTGCAAACAGCATACCTTTTGCCATTTCACTGGGTTTTTTACCGATCAGCATAATACCGGAAGCAGCTGCTTTCCCCTGTGCATAACCGGAGAAGATGCCAACCAGACCGATAGGCAGGGATGCTGCAAAAATAGATGCACCCTGTGCTACTGTCAGTTCCATCATACCATCGCCGCCCAGCATACCAACTTTAACCAGAACGATGAAAGCGATCAGCAGACCATAGATCCCCTGTGTACCGGGCAGTGCCTGCATCAGCAGTACCTGACCGAATTTATTAGGGTCTTCAGAAACAACACCTGCTGCAGCTTCACCTGCAACACCAACACCCAGAGCAGAACCGATACCAGCCAGAGCTGCTGTCGCTGCACCCAATAATGCTAAAAATTCACCACTGAATAAACTTTCTACCATAATTTATTCTCCTCCTTATTTATCTTGATCTTTCACGATCTTGACATATTTTGTCTTTCTTTCAAAGGGACGGAACTCTCTGCCGCCGCCTGTATAAAACTTACCGAAGAATTCTACATACTGCAGTCTGCAGGAATGCACGAATGCCCCCAACGCATTGATGGCCAGATTGAAAATCGTACCAAATACCAATGCCACTGTCAGCAGGATCGCCCCCAGAACGCCGCCGCCTGCCAGAGAACCAAGGGTATTGATAACCTGCGCAACGACGCCGGTTGCCAGCCCCAGAGCCAGCAGTCTGGAGTAGGAAAGGATATCGGACAGATAACTTGTGATGCCGTACAGAGCACCCAGACCGCCTGTCACCTTACCAACGATGCCTTTTTTCTTTCTGCCGCCTGTCAGCAGGATACCGACCGCGCCGACGATGGACATCACTTTGCCGACTGTTGTCAGCACAGGTGCCGCCATGCCGCCCACTGCAAACAGTACCAGACCGATCAGCAGTACATACCACAGGATGATATCGCAGATCGCATCGACCGCCTGACCATCACGGAAATACATATAAGCCTGTACTCCCATACCAATGAACAGATGGATCGCCCCCAGAATCAGGGAGAAGATCAGCAGTTTCATAGGATTTTCCATTGGATTGAACCACAGAGGGTCAATGGTAATTTCCTTATTAAACAATGTTCTGCCGGCAACGGTGAAGAAATCACCAAACCAGCCGCCAAACAATGCACCCCAGATAAATGTGGAGATCCCACAGTAGAAGAACATCTTGAACATCTTATAGATGGTGCCTTCGGGTTTATATTTCTTCAGTACAAAGAAGCACAGCGCGGACAGGATGATCCCATAGGCCGCGTCAGACAGCATCATACCAAAGAAGATGAAATAGAAGGGTGCCAGAATGGTAGTCGGGTCGATATCCTTTCTGGAAGGCAGGCTGTACATATTGGTAACTGCCTCGAAAGGTGTCGCCACACTGCTGTTATGCAGCAGCACCGGCACTTCTTCCTCTGCGTCAGGAACCTGAATATCGTAATAGAATTCATATCTCTGTAGCAGTTCTTCGACCTCAGCCTGTGCCCTTGCAGGCATCCAGCCGTCGAAATAGAATACCGTATCAGTACTCAGCATTTCCCCTACGATCCTTGCGCGGTCACGCTGGGTCACCAGCAGGTCATACAGGAATTCAATATCTTTTCGTGCGGTGGAAAGTTCCGCCAGCACTTTTTCATTTTCCACGATCGATGTTTCGATCTCTTCGATTCTTGTTTCATAATGATGAATCGCTTCTGTAGGTGTGCCCTTCTGGTCTGCCATGGAAATTGCAGAAAAACCGAACGGTCGCAGCGCTTCATACAAAGCATCTTTTTCTTCCTTCAGCAGGATCACAGAAAAATATTTCTGCTGCTTGTCTGCGCCTACTTCCTGCACAATGGCGGAAGGCACACGTTCCGTCACAGCTGTCATCAGCTGTCCGGACTGAACTTTTGCCCCTGTCACCCCATGGATCACAGAAACATATTCGGTTTCGTTCATTTCCAGAGGGATATCCAGTTTTACCCACGGCTGAAGCCCAATGATCTGAGAACGCAGATAATTGATCTCCGCCTTGCCGTCATTGATCACTTTATAAGCGGCAATAGCCTTATCCATGTTGCGTTCTGTATCGGTTCTGACCTTGTTCATATAAGCGATAAACGCTTCCCTGCCCATTTCCTTTCTGGTGATGAGCAAAGGTTTCTTTGCCGGGTCATACTTTGCGATGGCTTCCAGAGCCGTGCTGACACGGATAATATCCCCTTCCAGACGCGAAACATCGGCACTGTTACTGGTTCGGAAAATATCGGGCATCCAATCTTCATCGCTGACGATACCTTCCTGAGAATTGATTTCCACAACACCCAGATGCATCAGTTCATAGATAAAGGGGGCTCTGCCGCTGTTCAGACCAATGACAGTAAGTTTCCGCATCTCAACAGCTGCCATAATCTCCCACGACCTTTCCGATCACCGCTTTTACGGCTTCCTCTTTTTTCAGTGCAGCCTGTTCTCTGATTCTGGAACAGGTTTCGTCTGCTTCTTTTGTAATCTTGCGGATCGCCTCACGGCTTTCCTCTACAGCTGCTTCAACGGCTTCCTGCTGTTCTTTTTTTCCCTGCAGTTTCACCTCTTCAAGCAGAGATTCCTGCTGTTTCAGCGCTTCGACCTTCATCTGTTCGGCCTGAGCTACAGCCTGCTTTTTGATTTCCACAGCGCGGGCTTCCGCCTCAACGATGCTTTTCAGGATCTCATAAGCCATTCTACTCACCTCTCTTGCTGCATTTTTTGTTGAACAAATTGCACAGGTACAAAATATCTACTCAGCAGAACTGTTTTGTTAAAGTTCTAACGCTTATATTTTTTATCAAAAAATAATCCTTTGCTCCTGCTCCCCTGTTCTTTGCCCCGCAAAGTTTCTTCACGGGCTGTCTTTTTCTGGAAAATCATGAATTTTCCACCGGTATGTACGAAATCTAAAACATACCTCACTATAGATAATACGGGATTTATGCAGTATTGTCAATAATCCCTTCCTTTATCCTATTTTCATGTGTCATTTGCTCACCCAACCTTCTTTGTTAAAAATCCGTCATATCTTTTTTGCATAAACAGCAGTTTTTACCATAATTCCAAGGTTTTATCGCATTATTTCGCACGCAAGCCATTTGGACACAAATATTTGGTTTGTTCTTTTTTTCACTAAAATTATACAAAATAGACAAAATCAAGAATACATTTTTCTTTATGTTTCCCAAAAGGAAATTTGTCTTTCCACTGAAGTATACTTTCATCACTGAAAAATGATTCATTCTTTCTGCAAAAATCGTATTTTTATGCCTCAAATCCTCTCCTGATTTTCACCCATTATACAAAATAAATAAAAAAAAGATGATGTTGCAAAAACATCACCTTTTCAATCATTTTCATTTATTTTCATTTTTCAGTACTGCAAAAGCTGCACGAATATCCCGCTTCATCCAATGGGGCAATTCACTATCTTCCATCTCCTCCGCAGTGATCCACTGATAGGATTCATGCTCCGGGCTCAAATATACCTCGCCCCCCGTCCAGCGGCAGGCATATGTAAAAATACAAAGATGGATATGGTGCTTGATTACATCAAATAAGGACAGGGGTGGCCCAATCTCCACGGTCAGCCGTGTTTCCTCCGCAATCTCTCTAATCAGTCCTTCTTCGGACTTTTCAAAAAAATGCAGACCGCCGCCGGGCAGATCCCACTTTTGATGGCTGTTCATATAGCTGCCTTCCATCTCATGTTTGGAACGACAAAGCACCAGTGCTCTATTCTCTTTTATAATGACAGCTTTCACAGCCACCGCAAAATCCCTTTTCACAGGATCGCCTCTTTCCGTTTCTTATCTTGCTTCTTCCAGCAACGCCACCAGCTGTTCTTCGTTAAAATCGTATTCCTTGCTGCAGAAATGGCAGTGCAGGTTTGCTTTCTTGTCTTCTCTGATGATTTTTTCCAGCTCATCTTTACCAATACTGATCAGAGCCTTTTCTACCCTTTCCCTTGTGCAGTTGCAGTAAAATGTTGCAGGAACTTTATCCATGATCTTCAGATCCAAGTCGCCCAGAATCATTTCCAGAATATCTTCCGGTGTCAGGCCCATATCCAGCAGATCGGATACATAAGGGATCGTTGCCAGTTTCTTTTCCAGTTTCATGATCATTTCTTCTGTTGCATCGGGCAGCAGCTGAATGATGAAACCACCGGCTCTGCGGATGGATGTGTCTGTTTCCACCAGAACACCCAGGCCAATGGCAGAAGGTGTCTGTTCGGACTGTGCGAAGTAGTATGTCAGGTCTTCCGCAATTTCCCCTGTTACCAGTTCGATCTTGCCTGCGTAAGGTTCTCTCATACCGATGTCTTTGATGACACTCAGATAGCCCGCACCAATGGCACCGCTGACATCCAGCTTGCCGGGGATACGGTCAGGGATCTCTACGTTAGGATTAAATACATAACCCTTTACCTGCGCCTTGCTGTCGCTGGTTACCACGATCCCCTGCAGAGGGCCTTCGCCCCTTACCTGCAGTGTCAGAATATCTTTTTCGCCTTTCAGCATGCTGCCCATCATAGCCGCCGCTGTCAGCATTCTGCCCAGAGCTGCAGACGCTACAGGAGAAGTATGGTGCACTTCTCTGGCATGCTGCACCAGGTCTCTTGTTGTCGCAGCGAAAGCACGGATACTGCCGTTGCCCGCCGTTGCTCTTACGATATAGTCATTCATCTTGATTCCTCCAAAAATTTATCTTAATCTGGCTGCAAAAAGCAGACGCTCACTTTCTTCGTGAGGCGCATCGAAACTGTAACCGTCCATGATTTCCACCAGTTCCATCCCAGCTGCCTGCAGCCCCTCTTCGATTTCTTTCACAGAATAAGCCCTTTCATAATGGAACTCTTCCATTCTTTCATAGAGCCCCTCTTCATTTTCAATGAAAAAGCTTACATAATATTCATTGATCTTTTCTTCTTCGTCGTAATCGTTTTCCCAGATATAAGCCTCATGTTCCTCCGCAGAACCAAACACATTCTGCCCCAGAACTTCCTTGAATTTATATTCCGTATTCATGTCAAAGAGGAAGAGACTTTCCTTTTTCATATGCTGCGCAATGCTTCGGAAAGCATCCTCCAGCTGTCCGTCCTCTGTCAGGTAATTCATGCTGTCGCAAAGGCTCAGGATGCAGTCTGCTTCCTCCCCCAGTTCCAGTTCTGTCATATCCTGACAGGCAAAACGGATGGAAACCCCTTCTTCCATGGCCTTATGGTCCGCCTCTGTCAGCATTTCGGGAGAAAGATCCACGCCGATCACATCATAGCCTTTTTTTGCCAGAGGCAACGCGATGCTACCTGTACCACAGCCAAGATCGATAATCGTTTCAGGTTTCAGACCATATTTCTCCCACACTGCGTGGATATGGCTCAGCCACTGGTCATATTCCACCTGTTCCATAAAAATATCATATACCGATGCAAAAGCTTCGTATGCGCTCATGGTTTTCTCCTCCAAAGGCTATTCTTTCACAACTTTATATTATATCGGCTTATACCTTTGTTTGCAAGCATAAATAAAGATACTTCCCCTTTCCATCTAATTTTTTTCTTCCTTATATAAATTCTTTTTCTGTTCTTTCGCTTTTCTGCGGCTCATCAAGCCGCCAATGCGTCCGCTTTCCCGGGAAGTCAGCCCTTTCCATCCTAATTGTTCCACCTTTTCCATTAGCCCCAGTTCTTCCGCGATTTCCATCTTCATCTGCAGGTCTTTTTTCTCCGCTTCCGTCAGTTCTCTTTTCTTCAAAAAAAGCCCTCCTCTGTTTTTTATTCTCAAAGTATACACAAAACACAAAATAATATGTATTTTGCACACAGACGAATGATTTTCAGAAAAAATACAACTTTTTTCCCGAAAATCGTTTGACAGAACTCCTTACAGGTGTTAGACTAGGTGCAAATATATATTTTTTCAAAGTAGAGGTGCGTTTTTCAAGAGTATCCGGGTGGATGTCATAAGGGATAAAAGAAGTCCGAAGAAAGGGGAAAACGCCGAAGAAAGAAACTGCCTTATCGTTTCTGTTCTGGTTGTGCAGTTAATAGCTGTATGACTGTCATTGGCAACAATGGAGCGCTACGAGAAACAATCAAACTGCGACAGCACTTTCTGCCTCAGTTTCCTTGGTAGTCGGCGCGGATGCCGGCTTTTTTGTTTCCAGAACAAACTGCTTTGAAAAAGCAAAACAATACAAAATCAAAAGATAAAAGTCAAAAGAAAAAGAGAAAGAAGGATGATTCCAATGAAAAAAATCAATCTTGCCGTAGTAGGCGCAACAGGTATGGTAGGCAGAACTTTCCTGAAAGTTCTGGAAGAAAGACAGCTCCCCATTGAAAACTTCTATGTAATGGCATCTGCTCGTTCCGCAGGCAAAACACTGGAATTCAATGGCAAAGAATACGTTGTAGAAGAACTGAATGAACATTCTTTCGATAAACCCATCGATATCGCACTGTTCTCCGCAGGCGGCGGCACAAGCGAAAAATTCGCTCCCATCGCAGCTGCACACGGCTGTATCGTCATCGACAACAGCTCCCAGTGGAGAATGGATCCCAATGTTCCTCTGGTTGTTCCCGAAGTAAATCCCGAAGATATCAACTGGCACAAAAACATCATCGCCAACCCCAACTGTTCCACAATCCAGGCAATGGTTGCCCTGAAACCTCTGGATGACAAATACAAAATCAAACGTGTGGTTTACTCCACATATCAGGCAGTTTCCGGCGCAGGTGTAGCAGGCTGGCAGGATCTGGAAAACGGTATGAAGGGTGAAGCACCTAAAAAATTCCCTCACCCCATCGCATCCAACTGTCTGCCTCACATCGATTCCTTCCTGGATAACGGTTATACAAAGGAAGAAATGAAGATGGTAAACGAAACAAGAAAGATCCTGCACAACGATGCAATGAGAATCACAGCAACAACAGTTCGTGTACCCGTTTTCGATTCCCACAGCGAATCCATCAACGTAGAATTCGAAAATCCTTTCGAACTGGATGAACTGATCGAAGTACTGAAAAACGCACCCGGCGTTGTAGTACAGAACGACAGCGCAAACAACGAATACCCCATGGCAGTCACAGCTGCAGGCAAAGATGAAGTATTCATCGGCCGTATCCGCCGCGACGAAAGTGTTGACAGCGGCGTAAACCTGTGGGTTGTTGCAGACAATATCCGTAAAGGCGCAGCAACAAACGCAGTGCAGATCGCAGAAGAAATCGTAAAAGCAATGAACAAATAAACAGGATTTGCTCATAAAAATAGGAAAAACGTTCAATTTTTAGGAGGTCATATATATGTCTATTTTCACTGGTGCCGGCGTAGCTCTTGTAACACCCATGAACGCTGATGGCAGCGTTAATTTCGAAAAAATGAAAGAACTGATCGAATTTCAGATCGCAAACAATACAGATGCTCTGATCATCTGCGGTACAACAGGTGAAGCAACAACGATCTCTGACGAAGATCAGATTGAATGTGTACGTTTTGCAAAAGAAGTCGCTGCAGGCCGCGTGCCCGTTATTGCCGGCGCAGGCAGCAACGACACAGCACACTGCATTGAACTGGCACAGGCTTGTGAAAAAGTTGGCGCTGACGGTGTTCTGCTGGTAACTCCTTACTACAACAAAGCAACACAGAAAGGTCTGATCCTGCATTACACAGCGATTGCGAATGCAATCAACATCCCTATCATTCTGTACAACGTACCCGGCAGAACCGGCTGCAACCTGGCTCCTAAAACAGTTGCAGAACTGGCAAAAGTGAAAAACATCGTAGCTGTAAAAGAAGCAAGCGGCAATCTGTCTCAGGTAGCAGAAATCGCTGCACTGGTTGGCCCCGACTTTGATATTTACAGCGGCAACGACGACCAGATCCTGCCTGTACTGTCTCTGGGCGGCAAAGGCGTGATCTCCGTTCTGTCCAACGTAGCTCCCAAGGAAACCCACGATATGGTTGCAAAATTCCTGGAAGGCGACGTACAGGGTGCCATCAAACTGCAGCTGGATGCCATTGAACTGATCTCCGCACTGTTCTGCGAAGTAAATCCTATTCCTGTAAAAACAGCTCTGAATCTGATGGGTTATGAAGTTGGCGCATGCAAACTGCCTCTGTGCGACATGGAACCCAAAAATCTGGAAACACTGAAAACAGCAATGAAAAACTACGGTTTAATCTAATCGGAGGAAACTATGGTTAATATTATAATTCACGGCTGCGGCGGCAAAATGGGCCGTGTGGTAGCCGAACTGGTAAAAAATGAAGCAGACTGTCAGGTGGTAGCCGGTATCGACCCCGGTATGCCCGCACTGGATTTTCCTGTGTTCCCCTCCTGCGACGCATGCGACGTGGCAGCGGATGTCATCATTGACTTTTCCACAGCAAAAGCAGTGCCTGCCCTGCTGACATTCTCCAAAGAAAAAAATATCCCTGTGGTTCTCTGCACAACAGCGCTGTCTGAAGAAACAACAGCACTGATGAAAGAAACCAGCAAGGATGTAGCCGTTCTGAAATCTGCCAATATGTCTGTTGGTGTAAACCTGCTGCTGGATCTGGTACAGCGTGCAGCTGTCATTCTGGCAGAAAGCGGTTTCGATATCGAAATCGTGGAAAAACACCACAACCAGAAGATCGATGCCCCCAGCGGCACAGCAATGGCTCTGGCAGATGCCATCAATCAGGCGATGGACGAAAGATACCATTACGTTTACGACCGTTCTCAGGTACGCGAAAAACGCGAAAAAACAGAGATCGGTATCCATGCAGTCCGCGGCGGCAGCATCGTTGGCGAACACGATGTAATCTTTGCCGGCAGAGATGAAGTGATCGAACTGAACCACCGCGCAACTTCCCGTGAAGTTTTCGCTGTTGGCGCAGTAAAAGCTGCAAAATTCCTGGCAGGCAAGCCTGCAGGTCTTTACAGCATGAAAGACGCACTGCAGTAAAACCGCATAAGAAAGACCCTGTGCAAATGCACAGGGTCTTATTTTTTATAATTTAAAATCTTCTTTTTCTAAAATCAACTGATAAATATTCGATGTTTTTTCAGCCAACCCTTCGGGAAGGATCGTTCCCGTCAGGATAAAATCCATATAAGAAGGTCTTCTGTCGATCAGATCTTCCAGATCTGTTTCCTGCAGATAGCCCTTTTCCACACATTCCAGAACGCCGTCCAGCAGAAGCATTTCGCATTCGCCTGTATCCACGATCTTTTTCGCAAAGTTAAAGGCATTTCGAATTTCGCTGCCAATCTCCTTTTTCAGGTTTTCATCCAGTTCACCTTCGCGCACATCCATGCCTTCCCGTTCTTTCTCAAAACGGAACACACGAAAATCCGGTTCCATTTTTTTCAGCAATGCCGTTTCCTTGCTGTTGTGGTAATCCAGAAACTGGATCATCACCACCCGCAGATCTTCACCAATGGCACGCATCCCGCGGCCAACGGCGATGGATGTCTTGCCTTTTCCTTCACCATAATATATGGCAATGTGACCTTCTCTCATGTCTTTTCACTCCTGTTTATTCTGCAGCAGGGCCTTCCCATGCCGCTTCCTGTTCTGTTTCCGCCCCTTCCATACGGTCAGGAAGTTCGATCTTGGAAACAGAAACTTCGTAAGCAACGCGTTCTTCCACTTCTTCGCCTACACGTTTCTGATAGATTCTGGACTGTACACGGCCCCAAACCTTGATATTTGCGCCCACTTCCAGATTCGCCATGTATCTGGCATTTCTGCCCCATGCGATACAAGGGATATAGTCAGATTTGTTGTAAGCTCGATTCACCGCTACCAGAATGTCAGAAATTTCTCTGCCAAAAGGTGTTTTACGGTAAATAGGCGCTTTACAGATAAAACCATTCAGGAAGATCTGATTTTCATTCTTTTCTTCCTCTTTTTCCATCAGTCTGATCTCTCTTGCAAAGACCGTCAGCACCAATCGATTTTTCTTACTGTTGTAGTTATTGTAGCTGCGCAGCTGGCCTGTAATATCTACCTTCACCCCAACCTGCAGCAGTTCTTTATCGATCAAACGTTCAGAAACGGTTACCGGCAAGATGTCAGCCCTATCGCTCAGACGCTCGGAAGAGATCCGAAACGTATAAAATCCTTCGCCATATACTTCATGGCTAAAGACACAGCCTTCTGTGATCGTACCGGCAATCACAACTGTATTGTTTTCCGGCAATCCATCAAATTGCATCTCTTTCTCCCCTTTACATTGTCAAAGTTTCCCTTGACCTTCTCCATATAGTTTCAGTCTATGCTCAAAAACAAATTTTAGACTACCTGCTTCTCGTGCTTATCTCCTGCCTGTTTTCAATTATCCAATCGCATTTTTCTCATTGCGGAAAATAAAACCGATCCTCACGCAATCGATGGCTACTACCATCGTGTAATCTTTTGTTTTATAGATCATAGGCTCGCCGCCTTTTTTCACAATAACGGCATCTACCTTTTTGCCCTTATCTGTCCAATAACTAAGGAAGGCAAAATCCTCATCTTCTTTCACTGCCCATTCATGATCCGGCATAGGCTTTACAAAGAAATCACCATCACAGCCAAAATAACTGTTGATCCGTTTTCTTGCCTGCTCGAATTCCAACACGGGCCCTTTTCCTTTTGCCATACGTTCCTCCAAAATCATTTAGTAGTTATTACTATTATCCTACTTACTTTTTTGTCAAATGTCAATGGAAAACTCCGTTTTAGCACAGATACCACCAATCGTTTTCACCAAAAAGAACGCTGTATCCGCTAAAATTTAATTTATTTTTCCAGATACAGCGTTTCCATTTATTCAGTTTTTCGCGAGAACATGCTTCAGATAGTTCCCGGTATAGCTTTCTTTCACGGCACAGATTTCCTCCGGTGTGCCTGCCGCCACCAGTGTACCGCCCTTGTCTCCACCTTCGGGGCCAAGGTCGATAATATGATCTGCCGTTTTGATCACATCCAGATTATGCTCGATGACAACGACTGTATTGCCGCCCTCTGCCAGCCGCTGCAGAATATGCACCAGTTTATGCACATCCGCCGTATGCAGCCCTGTAGTCGGCTCGTCCAGAATATACATGGTCTTGCCTGTACTTCTGCGGCTCAGTTCCGTTGCCAGCTTCACCCGCTGGGCTTCCCCGCCGGAAAGCGTCGTCGAAGACTGTCCCAGCTGCACATAGGACAAGCCCACATCATAAAGGGTCTGCAGCTTGGATCTGATTCGGGGAATGTTTTCAAAAAACTGCAAAGCTTCTTCCACCGTCATCTCCAGCACATCGGAAATGGTTTTGCCCTTATATTTCACTTCCAGCGTCTCCCTGTTGTATCGCTTGCCGTGGCAGACCTCACAGGGCACATAAATATCCGGCAGGAAATGCATTTCGATCTTCACGATCCCATCCCCTGCACAGGCTTCACATCTGCCGCCTTTTACATTAAAGCTGAATCTGCCCTTCTGATAGCCTCTGACCTTCGCTTCTGTGGTCTGGGCAAATACATCACGGATCATATCAAACAGCCCTGTATAGGTCGCAGGATTGCTCCTGGGCGTACGTCCGATGGGAGACTGATCGATATTGATGACCTTGTCCAGCTTTTCCAGACCAAGCATATCCTCATGCTTGCCGGGGCGTGTTTTCGCACGGTTCAGATCTCTTGCCAGTCTCTTATACAGAATCTCATTGATCAGAGAACTTTTGCCGCTGCCGCTGACCCCTGTCACACAGGTGAACAGCCCCAGAGGAATTTCCACATCGATCCCCTTCAGATTATTTTCCGCCGCCCCTTTGATGACCAGTTTATGGTCGGGCACCATCGATCGGCGTTCTTTGGGAACTTCGATTTTCTTTCGTCCGCTCAGGTATGCCCCTGTTACGGAACGCTCCTCTGCCATGATATCTGCCACACTGCCGGCTGCTACGATCTCGCCGCCTTCACGGCCTGCACCAGGACCGATATCCACCACAAAATCCGCCGCCAGCATGGTATCTTCATCATGCTCTACCACGATCAGGGAGTTGCCAATGTCACGCAAATGCTTCAGCGTCGCCAGCAGTTTGTCATTATCCCGCTGATGCAGCCCGATACTGGGTTCATCCAGAATATAGACCACGCCCACCAGACCGCTGCCGATCTGGGTCGCCAGACGGATACGCTGGGATTCCCCGCCGCTCAGTGTGCCTGCGGTTCTGGAAAGGGTCAGGTATTCCAGACCCACATCCATCAGAAAGCCGATGCGCGCATGAATTTCCTTCATGATCCGTTCAGCGATCATGTTTTCCCGTTCTGTCAGCTGCAAGCTCTGGAAAAATGCCTGCATCTTGCCGATTGACAGTTCTGTCACCTCGGAAATATTTTTTCCGCCCACAGTAATGGCCAGAATTTCCGGACGCAGTCGTCTGCCTTTACAATCGGGACATTCAATATTCGTCATAAACTCTTCATACTCTGCTCGCATGGTTTCCGAAGTTTCATTATATCTCCGTTGGAGATTATTTACAATACCCTCGAAGTCATAATCGTAGGTACCTGTTCCGCGGAAATTGGTATAAGTGATCCGCAGTTTCTCTTTTGTACCGTAAAAAATGATATCCTTGATCTTTCTGGGCAGATCCTGAAAAGGCGTTTCCAGAGAAAAGCCGTATTTTTCCGCCAAGGCATCAAACAGTACCTTGCTCATACTGCCTTTAGTGTTGACAGAGTTATACCCGGGAGCTGTGATCGCCCCCTCCATGATACTGAGACTTTCATTGGGCACAATGAGATTTTCATCAAACTTCATCTGCATCCCCAGACCTGTACAGGTTGGACAGGCACCACCGGGGTTATTGAAGGAGAACATTCTCGGTTCAATTTCCATCAGGTCAACGCCGCAGTCGGGGCAGGAGAAGCTCTGGCTGAACATCAGTTCATCTTCCCCCTGATTCACATCCACGATCAGCAGACCGCCGCTTAATGCGGAAGCCGTTTCGATGGATTCCGTCAGGCGCATCTGCATACCTTCCTTCACCATCAGACGGTCGACCACGATTTCGATGTTATGCTTTTTATTTTTTTCCAGTTCGATCTTTTCGGACAGTTCATACAGGATGCCATCCACACGGACGCGGACATACCCGCTTTTTTTTGCATCCTCCAGCAGTTTCACATGCTCACCCTTACGACCTCTGACCACAGGTGCCAAGAGTTGCAGTTTCGTACGTTCCGGCAGTTCCATGATACGGTCAACGATCTGGTCGATGGTCTGTTTTTTGATCTCCTTGCCGCATTTGGGGCAATGGGGAATCCCGATCCTTGCGTACAGCAGACGCAGGTAATCGTAGATTTCCGTTACCGTCCCCACTGTGGAACGGGGGTTATGGCTGGTGGTTTTCTGGTCGATGGAGATGGCGGGAGAAAGCCCCTCGATCAAATCCACATCGGGCTTTTCCATCTGGCCCAAAAACTGTCTTGCATAGGAGGACAGAGACTCCACATATCTCCGCTGCCCTTCCGCATATATGGTATCAAAGGCAAGGGAGCTTTTGCCGCTGCCGCTGACACCCGTAAAAACTACCATCTGGTCTCTGGGGATGGTCAGGTCGATATTCTGCAGGTTATGCTCTCTGGCCCCTTTAATCACAATTTTATCCTTCATTTTTACCTCCTTTCTTCCGGGGGACTCTGTCCCCTCTCGACCCCTGCAAGGGGGATAATCCCCCTTGACCCTTATTTGCAAAAGCATCCGCTTTTGCCGCGCCGCAGGCAAATAAAAGTTTCGGTCAAGCCTTTTCAAAGGCTTGTGGGGTGCAGGGGCAAAGCCCTGCAATGCCTTCAGGCGGGTTTTGGAAGGGGTTTGGGGAAACTTTTCCCAAGAAAAGAAAGTTTCCCCAAGGTCTTAAAGTAATTTCTTCATTTCCAATATCTTATCACGCAGTTCTGCCGCCCGCTCAAACTGCAGTTCCATGGCAGCCTGCTTCATTTCTTTCTCCAGTTTTTTGATGAGTTTATTCAGTTCCTCGGCATTCATGGATTCAGGGTCTTTTTCCAGCCCGAATTTCTGTTTTTCCGTTGCCGCTTTCGTGATCTGGATCACATCATGTACCTTCTTCTGGATGGTCTGGGGAATGATGCCATGCTCCTCATTATAGGCCTCCTGAATGGAACGACGGCGGTTGGTTTCCGTAATGGCCTTATCCATGCTCTCCGTCATCACATCCGCATACATGATCACTCTGCCCTTGGCATTTCGCGCCGCACGGCCGATGGTCTGAATCAGGGACGTTTCGGAACGGAGGAAACCCTCCTTATCCGCATCCAGAATGGCCACCAGACTTACTTCGGGAATATCCAGCCCTTCTCGCAGCAGGTTAATACCAACCAGTACATCAAACACATTCATGCGCAGATCACGAATGATCTCCAGTCGTTCCAGCGTATCAATATCCGAATGAAGATAACGGACACGAACACCGGCTTCTCTGAGGTAATCCGTCAGACGCTCCGCCATTTTCTTTGTCAGTGTGGTCACCAGAACTTTATTCCCCGCTTCCGTGGTTTTTCGCACCTCCATCAACAGATCGTCGATCTGGCCATGGATGGGACGTACGGAAATTTCGGGGTCAAGCAACCCTGTGGGACGGATGATCTGTTCTGCCAATGCTTCCTGATGGTCTTTTTCATAAACGGAAGGCGTCGCTGAAACAAACAGCAACTGATTGATCTTGCTTTCAAATTCCGCAAATTTCAGCGGGCGGTTGTCCAACGCAGAGGGCAGGCGAAAACCATAGTCCACCAGCGTGGTCTTTCGGGAACGGTCGCCCTCATACATCCCGCGGATCTGGGGAATAGAAACATGAGATTCATCTGCAATGATCAGAAAATCATCGGGAAAGAAGTCGATGAGGGTAAACGGTGTACTGCCTGCTTCTCGCAGAGAAAGATGGCGGGAATAGTTTTCAATGCCTGTACAGAACCCCATTTCCTTCAGCATTTCCACATCATAATTGGTGCGCTGCTCCAGTCGCTGAGCTTCCAGAAGCTTGTCCTCCCGCTTCAGTTCCGCCAATCGTTCTTCCAGTTCCGCTTCAATGCGTTCAATGGCAATTTTCATTTTATCCGGCGCTGTTACGTAATGGGAGGCAGGAAAAATAGAGATATGATTTCTCGTACCCATGATCTCCCCTGTCAGCACATCGATTTCCGTGATTCTGTCAATCTCGTCACCGAAAAATTCCACGCGGACTGCATGTTCCGAGGAACCGATGGGGAATACCTCCACCACATCGCCCCGCACACGGAAGGTACCGCGTTCAAAATTCATATCATTGCGGTCATACTGCATATCCACCAGGGCCCGAAGCACTTCGTCTCTGTCCTTTTCCATGCCGGGACGGAGAGAAAGCATCATGCCATAGTATTCCTCAGGGTCGCCCAGACCATAAATGCAGGATACGCTGGCAACAACGATTACATCCTCCCGTTCCACCAGAGCCGCTGTTGCGGAATGGCGCAGTTTATCGATCTCATCGTTGATAGAGGAATCCTTTTCGATATAGGTATCCGTACTGGGCACATAGGCCTCCGGCTGATAATAATCATAGTAGGACACGAAATATTCCACCGCATTATGAGGAAAAAATTCTTTCAATTCGTTATATAACTGAGCCGCAAGGGTCTTATTGTGAGCAATGACCAGTGTCGGCTTTTGTATTTTTTCAATAATATTCGCCATGGTAAAGGTCTTCCCGGAGCCTGTGACCCCCAGCAAAGTCTGGAATTTCTTTCCGTCCAGAAACCCTTTCGCCAGTTTTTCCACCGCTTCCGGCTGGTCACCTGTCGGCTGGTAGGGGCTGACCACCTCAAATCTCGGCATACGCTCACCTCCAAAAACAAGAACTTTTGTTCCCCTATTGTATCATATTAAAAATCCTTTGTCAGTAATTATTTCACAAAATTCACAGTTTATTTCTAGGAAAAAAGAAAACCTCAGACTTTTCAGTCTGAGGTTCAAATTCTTTGGTTTACAACACCCTCGAGCATACCCCGCCATCAGCGGTTCATATGCTCCAATGCGTTATTTGCAGCGTTCTGTTCCGCTTCTTTTTTGCTTCTGCCGCTGCCCTTGCCCAGCACCTGTCCGTCATGGGTCACTTCTGCCACAAACACTTTGTTATGGTCAGGGCCATGTTCGTCTACAATGGCATATTTCAGGGGCACTTTGCTGATCTTCTGGATCACTTCCTGCAAATGGGTCTTGCAGTCCAGATTGCGGAAGTTGCTCTTTGTATGTTCGATCTGATCTACCATGAAGCCCATGATATACTTTGTTGCCGCTTCCATGCCGCCATCGATACAGATCGCACCGATGATGGCTTCAAAGGCATCTGCCAGAATGGAATCTCTGTTTCTGCCGCCGGTACTTTCTTCCCCTTTGCCCAGCAGCAGACAACGGCCTACGCCCAGCTTTCTGGAAAGTTCCGCCAGAGAACCTTCGCATACCACTGCCGCACGGAGTTTTGTCAGTTCGCCTTCCGGCATTTTGGGGAAATGGCGATACATATATTCACTGACCACCATATCCAGCACAGCATCCCCCAGAAATTCCAGTCTTTCATTGTTCTCATGCTTCCCTTTTTTGATCTCGTTGGCATAGGAACTATGTGTCAGAGCCAGAATCAGCAAGCTTTTATCCGAAAAACGATATTCTATTTTTCGTTCAAATTCTTCCAGATTCAGATGGTTCATAATTATTCTTCTTCCTTAGCAGCAACCAGTTCTTTGATGTAATCCAGCACATCGCCTACCAGTTTGATGCCTTCTGCTCTATCGTTATCAAATTCGATTTCAAATTTTTCTTCCAGTGCCATAATGATCTGGAACAGTTCCAGAGAGTCTGCATTCAGGTCAGCAAATGCTGTTTCTGCAGACAGAGATTCTGCGGGTACACCCAGCTGTTCAGCGATTACGCTCATTACTAAAGATTCGTCCATAATAGGTACCTCCATATTTTTCTTTTCAATAATAATGTCTTATTTACTATATCCTATTTCCCCGTTTTTGTCAGCAGGAATTCAGGAAAATTCAGAAAAAATTTACAGATTCTTCATCAAAGTTTATCCTTGATTTTGCCGATAATATCCGCTTCTGTGAATACTACACACTGGCGTACGGCGTTCTTGATCGCCTTTGCATTGGAGCTGCCATGAGCCTTTACCACCAGAGATTTCAGACCGATGAAAGGTGCACCGCCAACCTCATCGGAATCCAGGAAATTCTTCACATTTCTGAAGGGTTTTTTCAGCATTGCAGCTGCAAATTTATACGCACCTTTTGTGATTTCTTCCTTGATGATGTCTACCATGGTTTTTGCCATGCCTTCGGACAGTTTCAGCACCGTATTGCCCACAAAACCATCGCAGACAATAACGTCCGCTTCGCCAAAAGGAATGTTTCTGGGTTCAATATTGCCTGTAAAATTGATGCCTTCTGCCTGTTCCAGCAGTTCGTAAGTTTCTTTTGTCAGGGCATTGCCTTTTTCCTTTTCCGCGCCAATATTCACCAGAGCAACGCGGGGATTTTTCACGCCCAGAGCGTTTTCTGCATAAACAGAACCCATTTTTGCAAACTGTTCCAGATACTGAGGTTTGCAGTCCACATTGGCACCGGAGTCGATCAGGAAGGAAAAACCTTTCTTATTGGGCAGGCAAGTACCCAGAGCAGGTCTTTCTACGCCTTCCAGTCTGCCTACGATGAACAGACCGCCTGTCAGGATCGCACCTGTGCTGCCGGCAGAAACAAAGCCGTCTGCTTCGCCGTTTTTCACCAGATTCAGCCCCACTACCAGAGAGGAATCTTTTTTACGACGAATCGCCATAGTAGGTGCTTCATCTGTACCGATCACGCTGGATGCATGCACCACAGTGATCCGTTCCTTATCATATTCATATTTCGCCAGTTCTGCATTTACCACATCTTCAGGGCCTACCAGCTTGATATCTACGTTCAGTTCTTTCACGGCATCTACCGCACCTTTGACTGTTTCCACAGGAGCATAGTCGCCGCCCATTGCGTCCAGTGCTACAATAATTTTTTTATCCATATTTTTTCCACCTTTCTGTGGTATTTTTGCGATACTTTATCTTTTAGTATATCGAAAACGCGCCGAAAAAACAATGCGTTTCCAGTGACAATCCGAAGCGTTTTGTCACAAACCACCCTTTGTTTTCATCCAATAAAACACCAACCATGTCATTCCTTTGGTGATTTATTACATGAAAACGATTTTCTTTATGGTACAACAAAGGGCGACCATACGGTCGCCCAGAATCTCAAAGCTGCTGATTAGCCAACTTTAACGATTGTTTTTTTGTTGTAAGCACCACAAGCTTTGCAAACCTGGTGAGGAACCATCAGTTCGCCGCATTTGCTGCATTTAACCAGATTGGGTGTTGCGATTTTCCAGCTCTGTGCTTTTCTCTTGTCTCTTTTGGATTTAGACACTCTACCTTTGGGTACAGCCATTTCTACACCTCCTCGTCATCATTGAAAAGAGCCCTCAAACTTTCGAACCTAGGATCCCTGATCGTGCGGTCACATCCGCAATCGCCGTCATTCAGATCCTTGCCGCAGATAGGACAGAGCCCCTTGCAGTCCTCCCTACAAACGACTTTCATAGGAAGTTCTCCAATGATACCTCTTTTCACAAAATCCGCAAGATCGATCTGATCTCCCGTAAAAGTTTCTGTCTCTTCGTCGTCTCTACCTGTATGAGCAAAACGTTCCTTAATTTCGAAGCAAAGCTCTTTTCTGACAGGGGCAAGACAACAGCCGCATTCCATCAGCACTGCTGTTTCACCCTTTGCATCCAGAACGAAAACATCGTCTTCATTCTTAAGAGTTCCCTCAATTCTTACAGGCTCTACAAATTCCACTACGTCGGGATAATCTTCCACAGTATCGATTGTTTCAACCAGCTCTACAGGCAGGGTAGAACCCCTTCTGTTGAACAAATATCCCATTTCGATTATCATGTTAAATCACCCCTAAACAGTCGTACCGATATATTATATAGGCATTCCGATTATTTGTCAAGCAGTTCCTTTGTATCTCTTGCAATTACCAGTTCTTCGTTTGTAGGAATTACGAAAACTCTTACTCTGGAAGTGGAATCGGAGATTTCCATTGCTTTGCCTCTCAGGGAGTTGTTGTAGGAATCGATGTGTACACCCAGGTAGCCCAGATAGTCACAGATTTCTTTTCTTGTGGAAGCGGAGTTTTCACCCAGACCAGCTGTGAATACGATTGCGTCAACGCCGTTCATTGCTGCTGTGTAAGCACCGATTCTCTTTGCTACTTTGTAAGCGAATACGTCCAGAGCCATACCTGCTCTTGCGTTACCAGCTTCGGAAGCTTCTTCGATATCACGGAAGTCGGAGGATACGCCGGAGATACCCAATACGCCGGACTGTTTGTTCAGGATTGTATCCATTTCTGCTGCTGTCAGACCTTCTTTTTCCATCAGGTATGTGATAACAGCTGCGTCGATGTCACCAGCTCTAGTACCCATTACCAGACCTTCCAGAGGTGTAAAGCCCATTGTTGTATCGATGGATTTACCATTTCTTACAGCACAGATGGAACCGCCGTTACCCAGGTGACATGTAACTGTTTTTGTCTGGTCATAAGGTCTGTCCATCATTTTGGCAACTTCTTCGGATACGAATCTGTGGGATGTACCGTGGAAACCGTATCTTCTGATTTTGTATTTTTCATAGTATTCGTAAGGCAGAGCGTACATATAAGCTCTTTCGGGCATTGTCTGGTGGAAAGCTGTATCAAATACTGCTACCTGAGGAACGCCAGGCATGATTTTTTCACATGCGTGGATACCGATCAGGTTTGCGGGGTTGTGCAGAGGTGCCAGTTCACAGCATTTTTCGATTGCAGCGATAACTTCGTCGTTGATGATAACGGAGTTTGCGAAGTATTCACCGCCGTGTACAACACGGTGACCAACTGCGTTGATTTCTTTCATGGATTTTACAACGCCGTATTCAGGGTTTGTCAGTGCATCCAGAACCATTTTAACGGATACGCTGTGGTCTTCCTGATAGTCATCGAAGATAACTGCATCTTTGCCTGTGGGCTGATGTTTCAGTCTGGAACCTTCGATACCGATTCTTTCACACAGACCTTTTGCCAGTACACCTTCTGTTTCCATGTCGATCAGCTGATACTTCAGGGAAGAGCTGCCGCAATTCAGTACAAGAACTTTCATTTTTTTCTCTCCTTTAATCACTTATAATATTTTCTTTTCCTAATGAAATTATTTACCCATTACCTGAGCCTGTACGCTTGTCAGAGCAACTACAGCAACGATATCGTTTGCAGAGCAGCCTCTGGACAGGTCGTTTACAGGTTTTGCAATACCCTGCAGAACGGGGCCGAATGCTTCTGCGCCGCCGAAACGCTGTACCAGTTTGTAACCGATGTTACCAGCGTCGATGTCAGGGAATACCAGAACGTTTGCTTTACCAGCTACTGTGGAGTTAGGAGCTTTCAGTTCGCCAACTTCTTTCACGATCGCAGCATCCAGCTGGATTTCACCATCCAGTTTCAGTTCGGGATATTTTTCTTTTGCGATCTTCACAGCGTCAACAACTTTTGTTACATCAGCATGTTTTGCGGAACCCATTGTGGAGTGGCTCAGCATAGCAACTCTTGCTTCTTTGCCAACAAATGCAGCGTAAGATTTTGCGGAGTCACCAGCGATGCAAGCCAGTTCAGCGGATGTAGGGTTCTGGTTCAGCGCACAGTCAGCGAACAGCAGGATGCCGTCATCACCGTACTGAGGTGTTTTTGTAACCATGATGAAGAAAGAGGATACCAGTTCTGTGCCGGGTGCTGTTTTCAGAATCTGCAGTGCGGGACGCAGTACGTCACCTGTAGAGTGGATCGCACCGGAAACCATACCGTCTGCGATACCCAGTTTCACCAGCATAACACCAACAAACAGGGAGTCATCCAGCAGGATCTTTCTTGCTTCTTCCAGAGTCATGCCTTTGCTTTTTCTCGCTTCAGCCAGACCAGCTACCAGTTCGTCCATTCTTTCGTAGCTTTCGGGATCTACAAAGATCGCTTTGGATACGTCGAAGGAGCCGGCAGCTTCCATGATTTTTTCTTTGTTACCAACCAGCATGATATCAGCCAGTTCGTCTCTCAGACATTCAGCAGCTGCTTCCAGGTTTCTGATTTCATAGGATTCGGGCAGAACAATGATTTTTTTGTCTGCTTTTGCTTTTGCTTTCATTGTGCTTAAAAAGTCCACAGGTATTACCTCCTATTTTATAAAATACTTCTAAATATACGTTACCCTTTAATAGCAGTTCATCTTAAAAATGAACATACATATCTATTTTATTATAAACAAAACACGTTCTGTATACAAGGGCATCCCGCAAAAAACTGCAACTTTTTTCGAAAAAACTGTTGTTTTTTACAGGCATCTCTGCCCCTTCTTTTCTCAAAGGACATTTATATCCATCTGCCGTACACAGAACAATTTCTTATTTTTTTACGATTTGTTTCTGCAGGACAGACATGCAGAAAATCTGCCGCCTTTCTTAGGGCATTTCATCTACCACAGGGAATTCCATAAAGAAAGTGGTACCCATATATTCACGGCTTTCGATACGGATGCTGCCGCCGAGAGAGGCCACTGCTGCATGGACCACATCCAGCCCCACGCCCCTGCCGGAAAACAGGGTCGCGCTGCTTTTGGTCGTAAAGCCGGGACGCAGCAGGAAACCAAACACTTCACTGTCCTCATATTCCTCCGCCGTTTTTTTCAGCATATTTTTTTCCGTAGCCTTCTGCAGGATCTGGTCACGGTTCAGCCCGCGGCCATCATCACGGAAAGCAACGAAGACCTTCTGTCCGGCCTTGCTGATCTCCACAGAGATGAGGCCGATCGGGGTCTTCCCCATCTTTTCTCTGTCCGCCTTTGCTTCCAGACCATGATCCATACTGTTTTTCATCATCTGCAAAACCGCCATGGAGACCTTATCATAAATATCTCTGGGCACTTCCGTATCCCCACCGGATACCTTTACCATAAATTCCTTTTCCAGTTCTCTGCCCATCACCTTGGCCAATCGTTCCATCTGCGGAATCAGTGCTTCAAAATTGGTATAGGGGATACGCTGTTTCCCCTTTCTGGTATAGGCGATCTGGTAGCTGGGACCTTCCGGTTCATTTTCACTGTCCACATGAGCCAGAAAATTCTTGATACGGCGCACCACCGCCCAGCCGAAATCCGTCACCTCATCATCTGTTTCCAGACGGCGCAGTTCTCTTTTCAAAAAGCCCGATACCATACGCAGAAGCTGCAGGATCTGCTGCAGATCCTTCTGAGCAGGAGATCCCTCCTCACGCAGATAGGAAAACAGATCTTCTGCCGCATGGGCTGTTTCAGAAATGACAGGATACCCCATCATCGCCGCAGAACCTTTGATGCTGTGCATCGTACGATACAGACTGTTTACTTCTTCTTCCGTTACTTCAAATTCTTCCAGATTTGCCTTGGATTCAATAAATCCATCGATCTTATCAATATTCTTCCAGCTTTCCTCCAGAAAAATATCCTGCAGAAAATCAGGATTTTCTACAAACCGTTCCACTTCATCAACCCTCTTGCTATATCAAGGCGCAGATGCCCCTCGCCCCATATCAAAACACCGCTTGTAACAATGAAAAATCAACATTACAATTTTTCACCCATGTTACCACAAGTATAGTCCTAAAATTTGAATTTTTCCAGATGATTTTTAAGAAAATTCGTGTTTTTTATGCTATACTGAAAGACGAGAAGAAAAGAAAAAAATCCAAACGGAGATCATTGCAATTTTTTAATTTATACCATCGAAAGGATGATAAAAAATGAAGACCCTTGGTATCATCACAGAGTACAATCCCTTCCACAAGGGACATGCATATATGATCGCAGAAGCTAAGAAAAAATCCGGCGCAGACCGCGTTGTGGTCGTTATGAGCGGCAGCTTTGTGCAGAGGGGTGAACCTGCCATTTTCGACAAATGGACCAGAGCGGAAGCTGCTCTGAAAAACGGTGCGGATCTGGTATTGGAACTGCCCGTTCTCTTTGCCGCATCCAACGCAGAAACCTTCGCCCGTGCCGCTGTCCGCATTTTGGAAGAAAGCGGCATTGTGGATATCCTCTGCTTCGGCTCCGAAAGCGGTGACCTGCGCTCCATGCAGGAAGCAGCCAGACTGATGGAAAACGAAACGGAAGAATTCCAGAAACTGCTGAAAGAACAGCTGAATGAAGGTCTTTCCTATCCCGCTGCCCGCGCCAAAGCCCTGGAAACCGTTTCCCAGATCAACAGCGAGATCCTTTCCCGCCCCAATCATATCCTTGGTCTGGAATATCTGAAAGCACTGGACAGATACAACTGCACCATGGAGCCTATGACCATCAAACGAGAAGGGGATTACAACAGCCCTTCTCTGACTGACGGCTTTGCCTCTGCCGCTGCCATCCGAAAGGCCCTTGCCGAAGGCCGCAGCACGGAAGCCATGACACAGCTGCCCGAAAACATCCATGAGGTATATAATAAAGCCCTCTCCTTGGGCACAGCCCCCGTTTTCTGGGAAGAACTGGCATCCGCCCTCCATTATAAACTGCGCACCTCCTCCGCCGAAGAGATCAAGGAAATTTCCGAAGTGGTGGAAGGTCTGGAAAATCGCATCCTTCACTCCATCGATTCCTACTATGATATGAAGGATATCATCGATTTCATCAAGACAAAGAGATACACCCGTACAAAGATCCAGCGGATCCTGCTGCATATCCTGCTGGATATCAAGGAAAAAGAAGTTTCCTACTTTATGAATCTGTCCAAAATGCCTTATATCCGCGTATTGGGCTTCCGCAAGGATTGCTCAGATATTCTGGCTGACCTGACAGAAAATGCAAAATGTCCCGTCCTGACCAATCTGAAAAAGGCACCTGCTCTCCTCAATGAAGATGGTCTGGCTCTGCTGGCTCTGGAAAAAACCGCTACCGACCTGCATGCACTGGCATATCCCAACCCTATCTACCGCGCACCTAATCAGGATTTCACCAAACCACTGGTCATCCTGTAAACAAAGGATTCCAAAGAAAACATAAAGCCGAAAGACTTCTCATATTTTTTAAAGAAGTATTTCGGTTTTTTGTTTGGGGTGATTTTTTGAGAAAAAGTTCTGTGCTTGCTGGCTTCTGCGCCTGTTTTCTGATCTATGGTCTTTTACGTTATCCGTCCGCTATGCTGGCTTCCTCCGCCTCCTCTGTCACCCTCTGGCTGACCAAGGTCTTCCCCTCTCTCTTTCCCTTTCTGGCGGCCTGCGGCATCCTGCTGCGCATCGGGGCAGCAGAACGGATGGGACATTTTCTATTCCCTTTGACAAAATTTTTATTCGGACTGGACGGCATTGCTGCCTTTCCTTTTTTTCTGGGCATCCTCTCCGGCTACCCCATGGGAGCAAAAATCACCGCCCAGCTTTATGAAAAAAAATACATATCCTTGGACGAAGCCCAGCATATTCTGGTGTGTTCCAATCAGCCCGGCCCCCTGTTTCTCATCGGAACCATCGGTGCAGGTTTTTTCGGCATGCCCTTTTGCGGCTACCTGTTATTGGCATCCTCCTTCTGCGGCGCAGTCACCACAGGCTTCTTCTGGCGTTTCCGCAGAAAAAAAACATCTTTGTCCTGTGCCGCCCCCCGTCTTCTGTCATCCGTTGCTGCTCCTCTGACGGAAATCCTCTCTGCTTCCGTTGCCGATGCCATCAACACCATCCTGCTGATCGGCGGTTATCTCATTCTCTTTGGTGCCCTGTCTGAAGCCATGGAACAGACAGGCATCTTCCTTCGCCTTTCCCAAGGGATACAGACTCTGTCCCTTTCCGCCGAAGCCCTGCAGGGGTTCTGCAGCGGTTTATTGGAAATGACCAACGGCGCCTATCTGCTGAGCCGCTCTCCTGACGGTCTGCGGCTGCGGCTGATACTGGTTTCTTTTCTCGTTTCCTTTGGCGGTCTTTCCATTCTGGGACAGACCTTTGGTGTCCTTTCCGCTGTTCCCATCGATCAAAAAGACTATCTGAAAGGAAAATGCACACACGCCCTTTGCAGCAGTCTTTTTTGCGGGATCTTCTATTCTTTTTTTGAACAGAACGCACAAAAAGCAGTCCCCGTGTTTTCTTTCTTCACGGAAACTGCTTTTACGCTGTCTTTTTTATGGCTTTTTCCAAGCCTGTTTTTCCTTGGTGTGCTTTGCCACGCCCTCATCCATAAAAGATGAAATTATTTGCCCATGCGCAGTTCCTGAATGTTTTCAGCCAGTACATTCAGTGTCTGTGCAAAGTAATCGTCTGTTTTGATACTTTCGCTGTAAACAACGGCTTTCAGTTCTTTCAGCTTGCCTTCTGCATCTGCCAGAACGCCTTCTGCATATTCCATCGCACCCAGACGCATTTCTTTGGATGTTTTCTTCGCGGAATCGATGATGGCCGCTGCCTGTTCGTATGCTTTTTTTGTCACTTCGTTGTCATCAACCATGCGAACCATGCGGTCTTCCGCATTTTTCACGATTTCATCCGCTTCTCTCTGTGCATCGATCAGAATTTTATTTCTTTCTTCGATCACCCATTTGGACTGTTTCAGTTCGTTGGGCAGTTTCATGCGGATCTCGCTGATGATATCATAAATTTCTTCTTTATCAACGGAAACCTTGTTGCTGAAGGGCACAGCCTTGCTGCTATCCAGCACATCTTCCAATTCGTCTAATAACTGCAGTACAGAATCCATATTATATCCCTCACTTCTGATATTTCTCTATGATAAACGGTTTGATTTCAGCAGGCACCATAAAGTCGATGTTGCCACCGAAAACTGCTACTTCCTTCACATTTGTGGAACTCAACGCCACATGTTCCTCATCCGCAGCCAGATAAACAGTCTCCAGACCGTCACTCAGTTTGCGATTAAGCAAAAACATAGGATATTCCGCAGAGAAATCCAGCGTATTGCGCAGCCCTCTGACTGCCACATCCGCACCGATCTCTTTTGCAAAATCCACGAAAAGCCCCTGAAAAGAAGCGACCTCTACATTCTCAATATGTTTTGTTGCCAATTCCAGATGGTGTTTTCTCTCTGATACTGTGAACAGGGATTTTTTGTTGGGGTTTTCCAGAACCGCCACCACCAGAACATCAAATAACTTTGCGGCTCTTTCGATGATATCCATGTGACCTAGTGTCACAGGATCGAAACTGCCGGCATAAACTGCTTTTTTCATTTTGTTTCCTCCAAGCCCAAGAACGTCAGGATCGTCGTCTTGTATGCTTTTTCTCGCAGGACTTCCATGCCTGCCGGTGTTTCCAGAGGGATCTGAGAAGATCTCTCCGTGATCAGGTATCCTTCCTGTTTCAGAAGACCCTTTTCCACGATTTTCTGCAGTACAGGTTCATACAGACCGGATTCATAAGGCGGATCTATAAAAATAATGTCAAAAGACTTTCCTTCTGCCGCCAGTTTCTCCAACGCGGAAAGGGCATCTGTTTTCATCAGCCTTGCCCTGTCCTGCAGTTTCGTATGCTTCAGATTTGCTTCGATCACTGCCTGACATTCCGCCGCTGCATCCACAAAAACAGCCTCGCTGGCACCTCTGGAGAGGGCTTCGATACCGATACCGCCGCTTCCTGCGAACAGATCCAGAAAACTGCATTCCGGTAAATCAAACGCTATGATATTAAAAAGGGTTTCTTTGATCCTGTCCGTCGTCGGTCTGGTTGCCAGCCCTTCGATGGTCTGCAAATTATGCCCTTTTGCTGCTCCTGCGATCACACGCATCTGTCTGCACCACCTAAAACACCTATTTTTACAGAATATATCATTCTGAGTATAGCAAAAAAGTTTTCGTATGACAATAAAAAATGTGAATTCCGGTTAAATTTTTATGGAAACCATCTGTAACACTACATTTCCAGTGTTTTCCCTTCCAGATATCCCCCAATATGTTCTTTCAGGAGCAGATGCTCCTCTGCCTCCAGAAACCTGTCTTTTTCCAGCAGTTCTGCCGCTGCCGCCTGGGCTTCTTTCAATAGGGGCATATCTTGATACAGATCCGCAATTTTCAATTCCGGCAGACCATGCTGACGGATCCCGAAAAACTCACCGGGCCCGCGCAGTTTCAGATCTTTTTCGGAAATGACAAAGCCATCCTCCGACTCGGTCATGGTCTTCATGCGTTCTTTCGCTATTTTTGTTTTCGTATCACTGACCAGAATACAATAGGATTTTTCACTCCCTCTGCCCACACGGCCTCGCAGCTGATGCAGCTGCGCCAGACCGAACCGCTCCGCATTTTCGATGAGCATGATAGTCGCATTGGGCACATTGATGCCGACCTCGATGACCGTTGTGGAAACCAGTACATCGATTTTTCCTGCCGCAAAATCATCCATGATCGCCTGCTTTTCCTTGGCTTTCATTTTGCCATGGACACAGGTCACACGGCAATCCGGCAGTTCTCTGATCAGTTCTTCCGTATAATCCAGCACATTCTGTACTTCCAGTTTTTCATTTTCTTCGATCATGGGGCAGATGACGTAGGCCTGTCTGCCTTCCTTTACATGCTTCTGGATGAAAGTATAGATCCGCTGATGATAACGGCTGTCTACGGCAGAGGTATCGATCTTCTGTCTGCCGGGGGGCAGTTCGTCAATAATGGAAATATCCAGATCCCCATACAAAATCAATGCCAAGGTTCTTGGAATGGGCGTTGCCGTCATGACAAGGGTATGGACATTCTGCCCTTTATCCGCCAAGGTGCTTCTCTGACGCACACCAAAACGATGCTGCTCATCGGTAATGGCCAGCCCCAGTTTATGATATTCCACCCCCTTCTGAATAACGGCATGGGTGCCGACGATCATCTGTGCTTCCCCATTTTTTACCATTTCCAGTGCTTCTCGTTTTTCCTTTGCTTTCAGACTGCCTGTCAGCAGAACGACCTTGATGCCTGCCGGTTCAAAAATTTTCTGAAAAGACGCAAAATGCTGATTTGCCAGCACTTCTGTCGGCGCCATGATGGCCGCCTGCCACCCATTTTGGATCGCCCAATACGCTGTGATAATTGCAACAGCCGTCTTGCCGCTGCCTACATCCCCCTGTACCAGACGGTTCATGATCTTGCCAGATGTCATATCTTTCTCGATTTCCTGCAGCACCCGTTTCTGGGCTCCCGTCAGGGCAAAGGGAAGCATAGTTTCCCCCTCCTGCAGGGCTTTTTTCTTCTTCAGAATAATGCCTTCTCCGCTGTCTTCCAGCGTATGTTTCAGCTGATAAAGGGCTGTCTGCAGAAGAAACAGTTCCTCAAAAACCAGTCTTCTTCTGGCATCATAAAAGCCTTGTTCCGTTTTCGGAAAATGGATATTTTCAATGGCAAAATTCCGTTCTGCCAGTTTATATTTCTTTCGAAGCCAAAGAGGCAGTTCTTCCCGCATGCCGCCGCTCATCTGGGACAGGGCGTCTTCCATCAGATTGCGGAGCATTTTCTGGGAAATCCCTTCGGAAGCAGGATACACAGGAATGATTCTGCCGCCGGCGAAGTTTTCGCCGATCCGTTCCACTTCCGGCGAAAGGATCTCAGTTCTGCCGTATTTTTTCTGCAGTTTCCCGCTGAACAGATACCATTCCCCGATTTTCAGGCTGTTTTTCATATAGGGCTGGTTATACCAGAGAACGCCAACAGAACCGGTTTCGTCATAAACCTTCATGCGGGTATAGACCAGTCTGCCGTGGCGGCTGTTCTGCCCTTCTTCCTTCACCTGCGCCAGAAACGTGGAGGTTTCCTCCATGGGCAGGTCTGCAATCTTCAGAATTTCACTTCTGTCTTTATATTCTCTGGGATAATGGGTCAGCAGATCTTCAATGGTGCTGATGCCTAGTTTCTGCAGTTTTCGTTCTCTCTGCTCCCCAATGCCTTTCAGCAGGGATACCGAACTGTTCCAATCCATGGATTTCGCCTCCTTTCCAAAAGAAACAGGTACGCAGTTGCCTGCATACCTGTTAAAAAATTCTTATTCTACAGAAATGATGTAGTAATACAGGGGCTGACCGCCAGACTGTACTTCTACTTCACAATCAGGATAGTTTTCTTCGATAAATGCAGCCAATTCTTCTGCACTCTCTTCTGTTGCGTCAGCACCATAGTAAATGCCGACTACTTCGCTTTCATCCTTGATGGAAGCTTTGATCAGTTCTTTTGTGCCTTCCATAACGTCTTCGGCTACTACTTCGATCTGGTCATTCAGCATACCCAGAATGTTGCCTTCTCTAATTTCCTTATCACCGATGGATGTATCTCTGACTGCGTAAGTTACTGTTGCAGTATCTACCAGTTTGATGGCATCCTTCATCGCAGCTTCCATTTCATCGGGATCTGCATCTGCTTCGAAGCAGAACATCGCGCTGATACCTTCGGGTACGGAACGGGAAGGAATTACGTGCAGTTTCTTGTCTTCGCTCAAAGCTGCTGCCTGCTCTGCTGCCAGAATGATGTTTTTGTTGTTAGGCAGCACAAAGATATGGTCTGCATTGATCTTATCCACTGCATTCAGGATATCTTCTGTACTGGGGTTCATTGTCTGGCCACCTTCGATTACTTCATCCACGCCCAGGTTTTTGAAGATCGCTGTCAGACCTTCCCCTGCGGAGATGGATACAAAGCCAACATCTTTTTTAGGCTGTTCTGCCACAGGAACTTCTGCAACAGGAACACTGGGAGCTGCAGATGCTTCTGTAAAACTGATTTTATTTGTATGCTGTTCACGCATATTGTCAATTTTCAGACCTGTCAGGCTGCCGATAGTAAGTGCTTTTTCGATTGCCAGACCGGGATGGTCTGTGTGTACATGAATTTTGATGATTTCATCGTCTGCAACACAAACAACGGAGTCACCGATGGTACCCAAATAGTTTTTCAGACCTGTTGTTACTGTTTCATCAGCACCCTGTACGTTGATAAAGAATTCTGTACAGTAACCGAATGTAATGCTTTCATTTTCAATGGATGCCAGAGATACAAAATCCATTTCGGGTGCTGCCGCTGCTGCGGACTGACCATCGTTCAGTGTCACGTGCTGATCACCTGCTTTCAGCTGTTTCAGCGCACCTTCCAGAATAAACAGCAAACCTCTGCCGCCGGCGTCTACTACGCCTGCCTGTTTCAGTACGGGCAGCATTTCAGGTGTCTGTGCCAGTACTTCATGACCATATTTGATGATACCTGTCAGGAATGCATCGATATCGTCTGTTTCATGGGACAGTTTTTCCGCTGCTTCTGCACAGCCTCTTGCTACTGTCAGGATCGTACCTTCTTTGGGTTTCATAACTGCTTTGTAAGCTGTTTTTACAGCCTGTTCTGCTGCAGCTGCCAGTTCCTTTACGCCTGCTTCTTCCAGACCTTCCAGACCTTTTGCAAAGCCACGGAACAGCTGGGAAGTGATAACACCGGAGTTACCTCTTGCGCCGCGCAGTGCGCCGCTGGATGCTGCTTTTGTTACGTCAGCCGCCATCAGAGAGCCTTTCTTTTCTGCTTCTCTTGCCGCTGCCATAACTGTCAGGGACATATTTGTGCCTGTATCACCATCGGGTACAGGAAATACGTTCATTGCGTCTACCAGCTGTTTGTTTGCAGCCAGTTCGTTGGCGCCGGCGATGATCATTCTGCCAAGACGGACGCCATTCAGTGTTTTTGTGCTACTCACCTTTTGTTTCCTCCTCTTGCTCAGTTGTCGACTCTTACGCCGTCAACGAAAATATTCACGTTTTCTACTTCCAGACCTGTCTGGTCTTCCACTGTGTATTTTACAGTGCTGATGATATTGTCTGCAATGGCGGAAATATTTGTGCCGTATTCCACGATAATATGCAGGTCGATGCTTACTTTGTTTGCATCGATTGTCATTTTGATGCCTTTTGTCAGGCTTTCCAGCTTCAGCAGCTGCACCAGACCATCTTTTACATTTTTCGCAGCCATACCAACAATGCCGTAGCATTCGATTGCCGCATAACCTGCGATACGTGCAATTACTTCACTGTCAATACTGATAACGCCATATTCGTTTTCCAATTTTGCTGCCATTATGACCAGCCTCCTATTCTAAAACCATTGGCTAATTTTTTACAGATTCATAGATTCTAATAGTATACCACCAATCATTCAATTTTGAAAGATTTTTTTGCAGGAAACAGAAAAAAACGAGAAGAATTTTTATTGATAAAATCAACAATCCCCCTCGTTTTCCACATTATCCGCGCAGCAGATACAAAGCTCTTTCGTAGTCATCTTTATACACGAAAATATGATATTCATATTCCATCATCCGGTCTCCATGACTGCCGGTATAGGCTCTTGTTCCAGCAATAGAAAACGGAGATATCTGAGTCTTACGATTGATAACCTTAATGCGATAATCAATATTCTCTCTCTGCAGAATCTCTCTCACTTCCGCCTGACGCTTCATATCATAAGTAATACACACTTCTTTTCGATTAAAAATCGTGATCATTGCATCACCTCACTGTTCAAATGTCACTCTTAAACATACGAACTGTCTGTGTTGTGCCGTCCCACGTCAGTTCCGTAAAACCAAACAGTTTTGCAGCCTCTCTTAAAGGGATATACAGGCTGCCATTTCTGATTTCAGCCACTGTATCTCCAGATACCTCCGCCCCCTGATACAGCCATGTCTTGCTGCCATCTGTTGCAGAAAGTGTTTTTTCTTCCATCTGAAGGGTCACTGTTCTTGTGGCTTTGTCCCATGTCAAACCTGTTGCCGCCAGCCCTTCCATCACCATTGGAATATCCTTTGCTGCCACCATCAGTTTGCCACCGTTATTAAAGATAACAGGCGCTTTCACCTGTTTTTCTTCGCCATTATACAGGAATGTTTCTTTTCCGATCGTCAGAATGACTTCTGTTGTTTTCCGCAGTTCCGACTCCGTTATTATTTCTTCTTCCGGCACATTAAAAACGATCATATCCTCTTTCAAAAGAACATCCTTTTTGCCTTCCAGAAAATTATCCTCATATTTATCTCCGCCAACCAGCCACAGAGAATATGTCAGATCCTCCTTATACTCTCTTTTATCGAATTTCAGTTTCAGAGAAAACTCCTGCTCTGCACCTGTTGCTTGGGGCAATTTAAAAGAAAAAATTCTTGGTTTGATGTAATAATCTGCATCATAATCGATTTCTTCTTCTGTCGCAGTTGCCCATTTTACATGAAAATAAAGGTTTTCATCTTCGCCATCAAAATCTTCAGGAAAACGCATCATAATTTCAGGATCTGCCTGATAGGCGTTCTTTCCTTCATATCGCTGTTCTTCTATTTCAAATTCGATTTCTTCACCATTTGCTTTTAATTTGATTTTTTCAAATTCCGCTTTCGCGTATGCTGTTGTTTCGCCTAACATCATAAAAGTAAGCATCAATAAAAATAATTTTTTCATGCTTTCCCCCCTCCTTTTTGAGATTATTTTTTTCAATATAACAAAAAAGACGCCTCTTTTCCATAGCAGCGCCTTATCATTTTCTTACGATATTCTTAACTAAAAGAAAAAAAGAGAGTCTTTTAAGACTCTCTTTTAAACTAGGGTAGCAGGATTCGAACCTGCGGATGACGGAATCAGAATCCGTTGCCTTACCACTTGGCGATACCCCATTATAACCAACTTTTCAGCTGGCTTTGAGACCTGGGCTAGCTGGATTCGAACCAGCGAATGCAGGAGTCAAAGTCCTGTGCCTTACCGCTTGGCGATAGCCCAATATACGATAATGCATTTTGCTGAAATAAAAAGCGCGAGACGAGATTCGAACTCGCGACCCTCGCCTTGGCAAGGCGATGCTCTACCACTGAGCCACTCGCGCACACGCTGCAGCCGAGGGGACTTGAACCCCTACCCAGAAACCCGGACTAGATCCTTAGTCTAGCGCGTATGCCAATTCCGCCACGGCTGCACAAAAGAAAAAAATGAGTCACCCGGGACTCGAACCCGGGACACCTGGATTAAAAGTCCAGTGCTCTACCGACTGAGCTAGTGACCCATAAATAAGGGTGGATAGTGGGATTCGAACCCACGGCCTCCAGAGCCACAATCTGGCGCGCTAACCAACTGCGCCATACCCACCATAACAGATTTGACATTTTTAAAAAAATTGAATTCCGGCGACCATCTACTCTCCCAGGCAGCTGCCCACCAAGTACCATCGACCGCCTAGGTCTTAACCGTCGTGTTCGGAATGGGAACGGGTGTGTCCCCTAGGCGCATCATCACCGGAAATTTCAATTATC
>NZ_JBGVHV010000049.1:0-9219 GCF_045122575.1 Anaerotignum sp.
ATTTTTCCAGACCCTTGCCGTTTTTGATATTTTCCAGCAGAAGTTCCTTTCCTTCTTCTTCCGTTTTCACCCTGCCTGCCAGAAGGAGCATATTTGCACCGAGGGTCAAAGAAACTTCCAATAAATCTCCGCCCACGTTGCCCTTCAGCACTTCCATGGCTTCCATCACTTCCAGACTGTTGCCGATATACATGCCCAGGGGCTGATCCATACCGCTGATGACCGCCGTCACCTTTCTGCCCACATGTCTGCCCATATCCGCCATGGCAATCGCCAGTTTTTCCGCACTTTCCAGATCCTTCATAAAGGCACCGCTGCCGCATTTCACATCCAGCACAATACCATCGGCACCGGCTGCAATCTTTTTGGACATGATGCTGGCTGCGATCAGAGGGATGCTGTCTACCGTACCCGTCACATCGCGCATGGCATAAAGCTTTTTATCTGCAGGGGTCAGGTCGTCGGTCTGGCTCATCAGTACGATGCCGCTTTCTCTGGCAAACTGCAGCGCCTTTTCCTCCGTCACATCCACCCGAAACCCGGGGATGGATTCCAGCTTATCGATGGTGCCGCCGGAAAAGCCCAGCCCGCGGCCGCTCATTTTCACCACAGGTACCCCCACAGAGGCTACCAGAGGCGCCAAAATCAGCGTTGTGGTATCGGCCACACCGCCGGTACTGTGTTTATCCACCTTAAAGCCATCCACAGAAGAAAGATCGAACATCCCGCCGGAGTTTGCCATTTCCATGGTCAGACAGGCCGTTTCCTCCGCATCCATTCCCTTTAACAGGATCGCCATCAGCAGGGCAGAAATCTGATAGTCCGGCAAAGAACCATCCGTTACACCTTTTACAAAAAAGGTAATTTCTTCTGCCGTCAGTTTTCTGCCGTCTCTTTTTTTAATAATAATATCCACAAAATTCATTATGAACCTCCTCTCAGGAGCGATTTGCCTCTTTTTCTTATTATTTTATCATAGAACTCGCCGAAAGGAAAACAATTCGTAGGGCTTCGCCCTACTCATGTGCTTTGCTCCGCAAAGCTACTTCCATTATCTGATATGGCCTGCCCTGCAAGCAGTTCATTCAATATCAGATTTACGAAAAAGTTTTCTCCGCTTCTGGTAAAACGAAAAAAGGACATCCATTTGGATGTCCTTAAATTCTCACTTTAAATTACAGGCTGTTTACCAGTCTTGTCAGTGTAGATTTTTTTCTAGCAACTGCGTTTTTGTGGTAGATGCCTTTGATGTATGCTCTGTCGATTGCGGAGATAGCGCCTTTCAGAGCTACTGCAGCTACTTCTTTGTCGCCTGCGTTTACAGCAACGATAACTTTTTTCATAGCTGTTTTAACCTGAGATTTGATCATTTTGTTTCTCAGTGTTTTTTTGTTGATAACTTTGATTCTTTTCTTAGCGGATTTGATATTAGCCAATGTAATTTCCTCCTAAATAATAATGATTTTGTGGTTTTCTGCGGATACTTTTCAAAATATCCCTTTTTCTACTTACCATTAACCACCTTGAGGGCTGCTCCCTCCGACACGGCTGAGGTCTTTTTTTACGCTCTCTCGAGCACCTCTGGTTAACTCAACAGATATATTCTACCTTATGAACTCAAATAAGTCAATGAATACTTTTCAAAAGTACGAAAAAAAATAATCAAAAATCAGAAAGGCTGTGAAAAAATGAACCAATCCGATCAAACAAATGCTCCCATTTCCTTTTCTGTCCGCACTGATCTGGCCATTGAAGCCAGAGAACTGGCTCAGCAGAACGCCGCGGAAGCCGACCGGCTGGAAGGCGTGGAAGTCAAAACCAAGGAAGATCCTGATTATTTTCTGACCCATGTGCGCATCCTTTCCGAAGAAGGCAGCCGTCTCATGGGCAAGCCTAAAGGAGATTATATCACATTGGAGTCAGAAAAGCTAAAGGAAAATGATGTAGAATGTCACGAAAAAATCATCAAAATTTTGGCAGAAAATATTCGTTCTCTTGCAAAATTCGACAAAAACGACTGTATTCTGGTGGCAGGGCTGGGCAACTGGAACATCACTCCCGACGCCCTTGGGCCAAAGGTTGTCTCCAAAATCCTCGTCACCCGCCACCTGCAGGGAACGCTTCCCGAAGAAATTGAAGAAACCGTGCGCCCCGTTGCCGCCGTCAGTCCAGGGGTCATGGGCATCACAGGCATTGAAACAGGGGAAATCCTGAAGGGCATCGTCGATAAACTGCGACCTTCTCTCCTGATCGCCATTGACGCGCTGGCTGCCCGTCGTTCCAACCGTATCAACGCCGCCATCCAGATGAGCAATACCGGCGTTGCCCCCGGTGCAGGGGTAGGCAACAAACGGATGACGCTGGATCAGGAAAGCCTCGGCATTCCCGTCATTGCCATCGGCGTGCCGACGGTTGTAGATGCTGCCACGCTGGTCAACGATACCATGGACAGGATTCTGGAAGCAATGCTGCAGCAGACAGAAAAAGGCTCCGCCTTCTATCAGACCCTGCAGTCTCTGGAGCAGGAGGAAAAATATCAGATGATCGCCGATATTTTAGGCCCCTATACGGGCAATATGTTCGTCACCCCCAAGGAGGTGGATGCAGTGGTAGACCGTCTGGCAAATATCATCGCCAACGCCATCAATATCGCCGTCCACCCCGGTGTCACCATGACAGATATCAATAAATACACCTGGTAAAGCGCAAATCCACACCTTGAAAGACTGAATGCATAAGAAAAGCCCGGACAAAAATCCGGGCTGTTTCCACATATAAAATTACAGTGCTGTTGCTGCTTCGATCAGTTTCAGTTTCATGGCACTCAGCTTATCAGACAGGTCAACGGGAACGATATCGGGGTTTTTCAGACGTTTCTGTTCTTCCCACAGAGTTTCTTTTTCCTGTTTGCAGTATGCCTGAATGTCCATGGTTTCGGGACATTCATATACCAGTTTGCCGTCTACGAAAACAGGTACCAGCAGTTCTCTCAGTTTAAATGTACCTGCAGGCAGCTGCATGCTCTTCCATTTTGCATTTGTATCATAGATATGCAGATCCATATCTTCTGTAAATACTTCTTCATCCAGAGCCAGCAGGTCAGCTTTGATCTTGCCTGTTTCCTTATCATAGATACGAACAATCTTCTTGATCCCGGGATTTGTTACTTTTTCCACATTGTTGGACAGTTTGATCTTCGGTTCGAAATCACCGTTTTCATTTTCTTCCGCTGCCAGTTTGTAAACGCCGCCGAAAGCAGGACAGTCATCGGATGTGATCAGTTTTGTACCAACGCCCCACAGGCTGATGGTGGAACCCTGCAGCTTCAGGCTGGTGATCAGGTTTTCATCCAGATCGCTGGATGCAGAGATCACTGCATTGGGATAGCCCGCTTCATCCAGCATCTGTCTTGCACGTTTGGACAGATATGCCAGGTCACCGCTGTCCAGACGGATGCCGAAACCTTTTTCGGGCAGGATACCTTTTTCCTTCATTTCATCAAATACCTGAATCGCATGGGGTACCCCGCTTTTCAGTGTGTTATATGTATCCACCAGCAGGATGCATGCATCAGGGAACAGATTCGCATAAGTACGGAATGCTGTCAGTTCATCAGGGAAACTCATAACCCAGCTGTGGGCATGGGTACCTTTGACAGGAACGTTGTACAGTTTGCCTGTCAGCACATTGCTGGTTGCAGTACAGCCTGCGATCACAGCAGCTCTTGCACCCAATGTACCGGCATCGGGACCCTGCGCACGACGCAGACCGAATTCCAGAACGGGATCGCCCTGCGCTGCATGCACCACGCGGGAAGCTTTTGTGGCGATCAGGCTCTGATGATTGATGATATTCAGCAGTGCTGTTTCGATCAGCTGTGCTTCGATGATAGGTGCCTTGATACGCATCAGAGGTTCATGAGGGAATACTACAGTGCCTTCGGGAACTGCATACACTTCCCCCGTAAAACGGAAATCTTTCAGATAACCGATAAAACCTTCGGAAAAAATATTCAAGCTTTCCAGATATGCGATATCTTCTTCGGAAAAATGCAGTTCATCCAGATATTCGATGGCCTGCTGCAGACCCGCTGCAATCGCATAACCGTTGCCGCTGGGGTTCTTTCTGTAGAACAGATCGAATACGACCTGTCTGGTCTGTGCGCCTGTTTCATAGTAGCCCTGCATCATCGTCAGCTCATATAAGTCTGTCAGCAGTGCAAAGTCTCTATCTTTCATTTTAAAAATCTCCTTTTTAAAGCATGCCAGGCTGTCGTTTTTATACTTTTTGAACACATCCTGTCATGTCCTTCATCATTTTCCTGAATCGTTTTGTAAAAAGTATAATTATAATTGATTTGATTATACACAGATTGTCCAAAAAAAGCAAATCCTTTCTGCGTTTACACCTGTTATTCAGGGTTTTACAACTGTCTTGTCATATTTTTCCACTGCATTCTTCCTGTATACAACATACTTTTGTTTTTCATGAAAAAAGGCTTTACAAGGCATTTTTCTGCGGCTATAATGGTCTGGTAATTGTATATTGAAACACTGTGATGGAGACAGTATGTATCCTCAAACTGACCCCAGAGAGTCGGAAATTGGTGAGAACCCGATGTCAGGGAAGATGCAGAATATCACTCCGGAGTGGCAGACCGAACGGAAATCCTCAGTAGACTCTGCCGTGGCCCGCGTTAAGGGAAAGCATCATGATGGTGATGTGTTGAGTTGGATGGCATACTTTGCTGTCAAATCAGGTGGTACCGCGAACCTTTTCGTCCTGTGTGGATGGAAAGGTTTTTCTTTTTCACTAAAAACAAAAGCGGAAAAACCGCACCATCATACCATCTTACAAAAGAGAAAACAAAAAAATGCACCAAAGAATATAACATTATCATTTTTAAGGAGGAATTTACATGTACGACAAAGTCCCCAATAACATGAACTTCGTCGAAAGAGAACTTGTTGTTGAACAGTGGTGGAAAGACAACGATATCTTTGGCAAAAGCATCAAAGCAAGAGAAGGCGCACCCGTATTCACATTCTACGATGGCCCCCCTACAGCAAATGGTATGCCCCACATCGGTCATATCCTGACTCGTGCCATCAAAGACCTGATCCCTCGCTACAAAACAATGAAGGGCTACAAAGTTCTGAGAAAAGCCGGCTGGGATACACACGGCCTGCCCGTAGAACTGGAAGTTGAAAAACAGCTGGGTCTGGACGGCAAAGAACAGATCGAAAAATACGGCGTTGAACCTTTCATCGCAAAATGTAAAGAATCCGTATGGAAATACGAAAAAGAATGGCGTAACGTTTCCGACCGTGTTGGCTTCTGGGCTGATATGGACGATCCTTACGTAACATATCATAATGAATATATCGAATCCGAATGGTGGGCACTGAAACAGATCTGGGACAAAGGCCTGCTGTACAAAGGCCACAAAGTAGTTCCCTACTGCCCTCGCTGTGGTACAGCCCTGTCTTCCCACGAAGTAGCTCAGGGTTATAAAGATGTAAAAGAAACATCTGCAATCGCAAAATTCAAAGTAACAGATCAGGAAAACACATACTTCCTGGCATGGACAACCACACCCTGGACACTGCCTTCCAACGTAATCCTGTCTGTAAACGCAAAAGAAACATACGCAAAAGCAAAATATCAGGATTATTATGTAATCATGGCTGAAGCGCTGATGGAATCCGTTCTGGGCGAAGGCAACTATGAAGTTGTAGAACGCATGAAGGGCGGCGACATGGAATACATGAAATATGATCCCCTGTTCGACTTCCAGCCCAACGGCGAAGATTTCAAAGGCTACTTCATGACATGCGACGACTACGTTACACTGACAGACGGTACAGGTATCGTTCACACCGCTTATGCTTACGGTGAAGATGACTACCGTGTATGTAAAAAATACGGCGTAACATTCTATCAGAACGTAGACACAACAGGTCATCTGAATGAACTGGCTGGTCCTTTCAAAGGTCTGTTCGTCAAAGACGCTGACCCCGTTGTTCTGAAATATATGGAAGAAAACGGTTCCCTGTTTGCGGCTCTGCCCTTCGAACATAACTATCCTTTCTGCTGGAGATGTGACACACCTCTCTTGTACTACGCAAGAAGCACATGGTTCATCGAAATGACAAAACTGCGTGACAGACTGGTTGCAAACAACAGAACCATCAACTGGTATCCCGATAACATCAAAGAAGGCCGTTTCGGTAACTTCCTGGAAAACGTAATCGACTGGGGTCTGTCCCGTGAAAGATACTGGGGTACACCACTGCCCATCTGGGAATGTGAATGCGGCCACAGACACACAATCGGTTCCATCGCTGAACTGAAAGAAATGTCCCCCGACTGTCCCGAAGAAATCGAACTGCACAAACCCTTCATCGACGCGGTTCACATCACATGCCCTCAGTGCGGCAAGCTGATGACTCGTGTTCCCGAAGTAATCGACTGCTGGTTCGACAGTGGTGCAATGCCTTTCGCACAGTGGCACTATCCTTTTGAAAACAAGGAAATCTTCGATGCAAACTTCCCTGCAGACTTCATCTCCGAAGCCATCGACCAGACTCGCGGCTGGTTCTATACTCTGCTGGCAGTCTCCACTCTGCTGTTCGACTGCGCACCCTTCAAGAACTGTATCGTTCTGGGTCACGTTCAGGATAAAGACGGCAGAAAGATGTCCAAACACATCGGTAACGTAGTTAACCCCAACGAAGCACTGGGCAAACAGGGTGCTGACGCGGTTCGCTGGTTCTTCTACGCAAACTCCGCTCCTTGGCTGTCCTCTCGTTACTACGACGACGCAGTATCTGAACTGCAGAGAAAATTCATGGGTACACTGTGGAACACATACGCATTCTACATCCTGTATGCAAACATCGACAAATTCGATCCCACACAGTACAAACTGGAATATGATAAACTGGCTCCCATGGACAAATGGATCCTGTCCAAACTGGAATCCCTGAACACATTCGTAGACGACGCTCTGGCAGGCTACAAACTGACAGAACCCGCTCGTGCAATGGCTGATTTCATGGATGACCTGTCCAACTGGTATGTAAGAAGAAGCCGTGAAAGATTCTGGGCTGCAGGCATGGAACAGGATAAAGTAAATGCCTACATGACTCTGTACACAGTTCTGGAAACAGTTGTGAAACTGGCTGCGCCTTTCACACCTTTCATCTCCGAAGAAATCTACAGAAACCTGGTAGGCAAAGTAGACGCAAACGCACCTGAATCCGTTCACCTGTGCGACTGGCCCGCACACCATGCAGAATGGGTAGACGTAAACCTGGAAGCAAACATGGACTTCCTGCTGAAAGTTGTTGTAGAAGGCCGTGCAGCTCGTAACGCAAGCGGTATGAAGAACAGACAGCCTCTGGCTATGATGTATGTAAAAGCAGAAGAATCTCTGCCCGAAGAATATCTGGAAATCATCAAAGACGAACTGAACGTAAAAGCAGTTTCCTTCACAGATGACGTAGAAGCATTCACAACATACACATTCAAACCTCAGCTGAGAACACTGGGTAAAAAATACGGCAAACTGGTTCCCGCAATCGGTGCTTACCTGAAAGAAGTAGACGGTTCCGCATTCATGGCTGAACTGAAAGCAAACAGCAAAGCTGTATTTACTCTGGAAGGCGAAGAAGTTGTTCTGGAAATGGACGATGTACTGGTTGACACAGCCGAAAAAGGCGGTTTTGTATCCTCCACAAACAACAACGTAACAGTTGTTCTGGATACAAACCTGACACCTGAACTGGTAGAAGAAGGTTTCGTTCGTGAAATCGTTTCCAAAGTTCAGACAATGCGTAAAGAAGCTGACTTCAACGTAACAGACCGCATCAAAGTTTACCACGACGGCAATGCGAAGATCGCTGAAATCCTGGCTGCAAACGACATCAAAGACGACGTTCTGGCAGATGAAGTAGTAGCAGGCGCAGGCGGCGAACTGTCTAAAGAATGGAACATCAACGGTGAAAAAGTAACTCTGGGCGTAGCTCGTGTTTAATCTCTTAACCGTAAAAATCCAATAAAAATAACCCCCGGAAAATTTCCGGGGGTTTTCTTTTTTTCTTTTCGCAGAGCTCTGCCCTACAACCCGCAAGGGGATAATCCCCTTGACCCTATTGGCAAAACCATATATGGTTTTGCCAATAGGGTTTTTAGGGAGTGACTCCCTAAGCAGGCGTTTGAGGACAGCGTCCTCAAGACTTATTTACCGAAACCTCTGTAAAGGAATGTCACGATCTGAGCTCTTGTGCAGGTCTGGTCGGGAGAGAATGTGGTTACACTTGTGCCGCTGGTGATACCTTCGGCCACTGCCCAGTCCACAGCTTCTGCGCTGACATCTGCAAAGTTCGCTTTTGCCGCATCAGGACTGCCTGCGTATTTCCACATGAATTCCACTGCCATTTCTCTGGTACAGGGCGCATCAGGGTTAAATCTCAGGCCATCTGCCATGCCCTTTTCCGCCGCCCATGCAACGGCTTTGGCATAATACATATTCTGGTTTACATCTGCAAAAGATGCTGTTCCACGAGGAGCAGGAGAACCTGCCGCACGCCACAGGAATGTGATGATCTGTCCTCTGGTACAGGTCTGATCGGGTGAGAATGTGTTACTGCTTGTGCCGCTGGTAATATTCTTATCTACCGCCCAGTCCACAGGCTCGCAGTAATATGCGCCTGTTCTCACATCAATGAATTTAGAAGGCTCCACATATTTCCCGGTGGAAACAGGCAGAGAGATTTTCACAGGCTCGATCCTATCCTGACTATAGTCAGGACCTCTTCCCAATGTCAGTTTTGCACCATCGCCAATTTCATAGCCAGTATTGTCACCACAGGCCCACAGGCTGCCATCTTTTTTCAGGATCAATGTATGCAGATCACTGCTGACCGCTGCCACATCATCCATCACCTTTGTAGGGGATGGCATCTTTCCGTTGTAGAAATGGAAATTCTCGTTATATTTGATACTACCCTTTGTGCCAACACCTAACACACCATGGGTGCCATTACCCCATGCCCACAGGCTGCCGTCTTTTTTAATCGCAAAAACAGAAGTGCCGCCAACACCTGTTTCAACAGAAGCCACATTGTCCATGATCCGATAACCGACCTTATCATTGGGTTCATTATAGTCGCTCGCATATCCCTTGCCAAGCTGACCATACATATTATCGCCCCA
>NZ_JBGVHV010000050.1:0-5949 GCF_045122575.1 Anaerotignum sp.
ACCACTTCACAGTTGGTATCATCGATGACATCTCCAACACACACATCGATGTAACAGAAGAACCCGACCTGTCCGATGAAAGCACAGTATCCTGTAAATTCTGGGGTCTGGGCTCCGACGGTACTGTTGGTGCAAACAAAAACTCCATCAAAATCATCGGTGACCACACAGACAAATACGCACAGGCTTACTTCGAATACGATACAAAGAAATCCGGTGGTATCACAAGATCTCACCTGCGTTTCGGTGACACACCTATCCGTTCCAGCTACCTGGTAACAAAGAACGCAGACTTCGTTGCTTGTCATAACCAGTCCTACATGGAAAAATATGATATCGTTTCCGAAATCAAACCCGGCGGTACATTCCTGCTGAACTGCGCATGGGATGCTGCTGAACTGGATGCAAACCTGTCCGCTGACGTGAAAAAATATATCGCTAACAACGATATCAACTTCTACACAATCGACGCGATCAAAATCGGTAAAGAAATCGGTCTGGGTAACAAAACCAATGCCATCCTGCAGTCCGCATTCTTCAAACTGGCTAACATCATCCCCGTTGATGATGCAGTAAACTACATGAAAGCCGCGATCGTGAAATCCTACGGCAAAAAAGGTGAAAAAGTTGTTAACATGAACTATGCTGCTGTTGACGCAGGTCTGAGCGGTCTGGTAAAAGTTGACGTTCCCGCTGAATGGAAAAACGCTGAAGATAAAGCAGTAGATAAAGAAGCAATCAAAAAAGTTCTGCCCGAATTCGTAGAAAAACTGATGGTACCTATGAACGCTCTGAAAGGCGATCTGCTGCCTACATCCGTATTCGCAGGCAGAGAAGATGGTACAGCTCCTCTGGGCACATCCGCTTACGAAAAACGTGGTGTTGCTATCGACGTTCCCGAATGGATCGCTGACAACTGTATCCAGTGTAACCAGTGTTCCTATGTATGTCCTCACGCTGCAATCAGACCTTTCCTGCTGACAGATGAAGAAGCTCAGAACGCTCCCGAATCCTACAAAGTTCTGGATGCCATCGGCGCCGGCGACATCAAACAGTACAAATTCCGTATGCAGGTAGATCCACTGGATTGTCAGGGTTGTGGTGTCTGCGTAACAGCTTGCCCCGCGAAAGAAAAAGCTCTGGTAATGAAACCTCTGGATACTCAGATGCCCGAACAGGCTAACTGGGACTTCTCTCTGGAACTGTCCGATAAAGTTAACCCTATGAACAAATTCTCCGTAAAAGGCTCTCAGTTCGAACAGCCTCTGCTGGAATTCTCCGGCGCATGTGCTGGTTGTGGCGAAACAGCTTACGCAAAACTGATGACTCAGCTGTACGGTGACAGAATGTACCTGGCAAACGCAACAGGCTGTACACAGGCTTGGGGTGCTGCTGCTCCTTGTGTTCCTTACACAACAAACAAAGAAGGCTGGGGTCCCGCATGGTCCAACTCCCTGTTCGAAAACAACGCTCAGTTCTCCGTTGGTATGGTACTGGCAGTTGAACAGCAGAGAGAACGCATCGCGATGAAAGTAAAAGACCTGCTGGCTCTGACAGAAGGTACAAAATTCGCAGTTGCTGCTCTGACATGGCTGGAAAACTATGAAGACGGCGACAGATCCAAAGCTGACTCCCGCGCACTGCTGGCTGCTCTGGACACACTGGAAGTGGAAGGTGATGCAGTGGAACTGAAAGCATACATTCAGGATAACAGCGAACACCTGACAAAGAAATCCATGTGGATGTACGGCGGCGACGGCTGGGCATACGATATTGGTTACGGCGGTCTGGACCACGTTCTGGCTTCCGGTCGTGACGTAAACGTTCTGGTTGTAGATACAGAAGTATACTCCAACACAGGCGGTCAGTCCTCCAAAGCTACACCTATCGGTGCTGTGGCACAGTTCGCAGCAGGCGGTAAACCCACAGTGAAAAAAGACCTGGGTGCTCTGGCAATGAGCTACGGTTATGTATATGTGGCTCAGGTAGCTCTGGGTGCAGACCCTAACCAGCTGATCAAAGCACTGAAAGAAGCAGAAGCTTACAAAGGTCCTTCCCTGATCATTGCTTACGCTCCTTGTATCAACCACGGTATCTCCAAGGGTATGGCAAACTCTCAGCTGGAAGCAAAACTGGCTGTTCAGTCCGGTTACTGGCACCTGTACCGCTTCAATCCTGATCTGAAGAAAGAAGGCAAGAACCCCTTCATTCTGGATTCCAAAGAACCTTCCATGGATCTGAACGAATTCCTGATGGGCGAAGTTCGTTACGCTTCCCTGGTTCGTACCTTCCCCGAAACAGCTGAAGTACTGCTGAAAGAAGCAGAAGTTCAGGCGAAAGAAAAATACGAATCCTACAAAAAAATGGCTGAAATGTAATCCAGTGTAACGAAAATTACATTTTATAAAAAAGAACGCAAGGCGGTGCATTTGCACCGCCTTTTCTTTTTGTCAGAAAAAGTCTTACAATTTTCTTTCAATTTGCAAAACCCCCTTTCTTACGGGAAACGCCTGTGATATACTGAAACCCGAGAGAAAAGTACCAAAGGAGGAACCACCATGAAAAAGAAATTACTGACATTACTGGCTATGGCAGCCATTGGCGCGGCACTGGTGACAGGCTGCGGCGGCAGCGACAATACCGTTGCTCCCGAAGATTCTGTTGCAGCCACCATCACGGTAGAGGACGAAAGCCTGCCCCCTCTGGATGCAGAACTGCAGCAGCTGTACGCCGATGCCTATAAAATCTACTATCAGACAAACCTGGCAAAATTCGACTATGATGCGGAAGATATCTTCGAAAAAGACGGTTTCGAATATTACCGCATCACAGACAGCCGTTTCAAAACCTATGATGATTTCCGCGCATATCTGCTGCAGTATTTCACAGAACAGTTTGTGGATAACAGCATCCTGAGCCCCGAAAACATCATGTATACAAAGGGCGACAACGGCGGCCTGTATTTCCTGGGTGCCGGCAGAAGCACAAATCCCTTCTATGTAGGCCATACCTTTGCCATGGATAAAGAAGGCGAAGACGAAATGGGCTTCAAGGCAACGGCTTATTACACCAACAGCGGCGAACCCTACGAAGGGGAATACACCTATGAAGCACCTGCTGACATGGAAAACTACACCACACAGGAATTCCTGTTTGTGCTGTGGAACGAAGACGGTGCATGGAAATTCAACACATTCCATCTGTTCTTCTAAGACTTTCGCGTACGAAAAAAGACTCGAGAATTTCTCGAGTCTTTCTTTTTATTTATTTTGTCTTCTTTTCTGATCCAGATAAATCACTGCCAATGCAGCCACAACGGCAGCAATGCGGGTGATCTCTCGTCCATCCCGAGGAGCCTTGGGTTTTGCAGATTCCGACAGAGTAAATTCCAGTTCCCCATCGGGAAGGCCATCCAGCGAAGTCTGATAGCCCGTTTCTGTTTTTTCAAAACTGAAATCTCCGCCGCTTTCCGTCATGTAATAAGGGGTATTGACCACAATATCCAGCGTACCAAACTCTGCCCATGTTTTGGCAGGGGAAAGCAGATAGCTGTATGTGTAAACAGGCGGCTCATACCGCACATTCATATCGGGATAGATGGGGGCTGTCACGGTATTGACGATGGTTCCCCCGGCGGGAATGAAAATTTCATATTCATACCACCGCAGCAGGTCATCCGCCCGCAGACTGCCTGTATATTCAAAACTGCCAAGAATACCAAAATCCCATTCGTTATTTTTCAAACTTTGGGTCATGGCATTATACCAGTCATGCCGGAGAACCGTGGCATTTTCCTCCCAGTCTGCGAAAACAAAATCCTCATAGGTTGCCGTTTCTGTGCTGACAGGGGTCAGCGTATAGTCAAAGGGCGTGTCCTCCGCGCCATTTTCCGAGAACCATTGCGGTTCTTCTTCCAGCGGTTTACCAAAGACATACAGTTCGATGCTGTCGCCATTTTCCACCCAGCGGGTCACGGCGATCTTATCCTCTTTATTTTCGCCGCCAGACTGATCCAGCAAAAGCAATTTCCTCTCTGCTTCGTCACCACTCCACCAGAAGCCCAGCCGTGCCGCCTGAAATTTCTCTTCATCGATACCGCTGATTTCCCATGTATATTTGGTTACAGGCAGATCGAAATGAAAAAAGTCGTCCTCCATGTAGCCATCGCGGAGGTTCGGCAGGTCTTTTTCCAGCTGAAATTCCTCTCCCTGATAAAACAGGGTATGGCGGACGGTGCTTTCGATGGGCTTGCCATCCACCAGCACATCATATTTTTCCCCATCAGGGGCATAGACCCGCTGATCCGTATCGGGGTTAAAATAATAGCCGTAATCGGGGGTCTGCCCAAAGGGGAAGGCCAATTTTGCCGCCACATCGTAATCGGCAGAGTTATGGAAGGTATATTCCGCCGTCACTTTCCCGCTGTAAGCCAGATATGCTTCTTCCTCCGCATAATGCTCCAGAGGAAATTCCTGCAGGTCGAAGGTCAGCTGTTCCTGCTCCACAACAATGGGCGACTGATGTACCACCAGCGGATATTCCGCCCCCGTTACCATGACCTCTGTAGAGGTGATGCCCTGAAAATAAGTCTGAGCGGAATTGGCGAAGGCCGCTGTCGGGGTCAGAAGCAATAAGGTGCTAAGTAGAATGGATATTTTTTTCATGCTGAACACCTCCAAATTTCAGCATTTATTTTTTGCCTGCGATTTTGTTGTCCTTTTCCAGAACGGCCTCAAAAGCCCGTGTCAGGGTCGCTTCAAAGCCATTGGCCTGCAGAGAAGCTACGCCTTCAATGGTAGTACCGCCCGGGGAGCAGACCTGATCCACCAGTGCCATGGGATGTTCCCCGCTTTTCAGCACCATTTTGGCAGAGCCTTCCACTGTTGCCGCCGCAATCTCCAAGGCCTGTTTTTTCGGCATGCCTGCTTTTACGGCCGCACGGGCCAAAGCGTCCATATACAGATATGCAAAGGCTGGAGCAGAACCGGCCAGCACGGTGAAGATGCCGAAATGGTTTTCCTCCACTTCGATGACCGTACCAATGGTTTCAAACATACCGCGGACAATGGCTTTCTGTTCTTCGGTCACATAGCCGTTCACGCACATGCCATTGGTGGCTGCGCCGATCTTTGCGTTGATATTGGGCATGACGCGGGCAATGGGTGTGCCTTCCGGCAGCAGGGATGCCAGATAGTCCAATGGTTTCCCTGCGGCGATGGAAACCACCAGCGGTTTCTTTGCCGCGATTTCTTCTTTCAGTTCAGGCACAACAGCCGCCAGCACATGGGGTTTCACTGCCAGCACCAGTACATCACTCTGGGCAGCCACTTCCTCCGCTGTTTCCACTGCCACTGCACCGCAGGTTTCCGCCAGTTTCCGGGCAGATGTCACAGTTTTGCTGGTCACAAAAATATCCTTGCCGTCATAGCTCTTTGTGCCGATGGTCATGCCTTTGATGATAGCGCCTGCCATATTGCCTGCGCCGATAAAACCAAATTTCATAGAAGTTCCCTCCTTAAAATAAAAAAAGGCCGGCGAAAACCGACCTTTGTGATTTTTTCGATTTCCTGATTTAACGGTACTATAAAAAGTACATTGCTGTCAATTACGGAAATCTTAAAATTCCTGCAATAAAAAAGGGAAACTTTCTTTTCTTAGTGAAAGTTTCCCTTAAACCCTTCAAAGAACCGCCCTGAGGCAATGTTTGCGAGGCCTGCCTCGCGCTCCGCAAGCCTTTAAAAAGGCTTGACCGAAACTCTGCTTTGCCTTCGGCGATATGATTCAATTTTCCCGATTTGAAATTTTAATTTCTGAAAGAAATTGAAATTTCGTATAGGGTTCCAAGGGAATTATTCCCTTGGCAGGGTTTGGGACAGCGTCCCATTAGCAGATGATATTCTGAGGCTGACCATCTTCCCATTTCAGGATATTTTCAGACACGATCTGTGC
>NZ_JBGVHV010000051.1:0-3665 GCF_045122575.1 Anaerotignum sp.
CATCAAAAACCATGTGATCAAAATGGACAGCGTGCCTTCGGAAGAAAAGATCTTCTATATGGGCATCTGCCTGAACAGAGTGCTGCAGGGCTGTGCGCTGAATGAAATTGACGGCGCGGTCATCAGCAGGATGCAGGCGGAACTGCAGGAATATCAGGAACTGCTTCAGCCTATCCTGAAAGCCATTGAAATCACAATGAGGGCAGCGGAAAAAGTTCAGGTACACATGAGTGGTGCAAGAAATATGCTGGCATTCCCTGAATTTTCTGACATCCAGAAAGCAAAATCCCTGTTCCAGACACTGGAAGAGAAAGATGTTCTGGTAACGATGCTGGAAGAAAGCAAGGGCAATGATATTCAGATCCTGATCGGCAGCGAAAACACAGTACAGGGCATGAAAAACTGCAGTGTTATCACAGCGACTTATAAAATGGGGGACAATACAAGAGGTACCATCGGTATCGTAGGTCCTACCAGAATGGATTATTCTCAGGTAATTTCCGTACTGAATGGTATGGTGCAGAATATTGAAGGTGTATTACGGAATCTTTCCGATGGAAATAACAAGAATACCTAGAAATGAGGGAATATAGTGGAAGAAATGAAAAAGGATGAAAATCTGGAAACACAGGAAACTGTTGTGGAAGAAACTGTGGAAACAGTAGAAGAAACAGCAGAAAATGTGGAAGCAGAAGTTGTAGAAGAAGGCGAAGTGGAAATCGTTGATGAGAAGGACGAAAAGATCGCCCAGCTGGAACAGCAGGCTGCTGATAATCTGGATAAATATCAGAGATGTCTGGCGGAATTCGATAACTTCCGTAAAAGAACAGTAAAAGAAAAAGCAAGCATGTACGACGACGGCGTAAGAAGCACAGTAGAAAAACTGCTGATGGTCATCGACAATCTGGAAAGAGCCGTTATGGTACAGGAAGGCAAAGCAGATGAAAACGATGCTTTCTTCAAAGGTGTGAAAATGACTCTGACACAGTTCCAGGATGTTCTGAAAGGTCTTGGCGTAGAAGAAATCAAGGCTGTGGGCGAAAAATTCGACCCCAACCTGCACGCAGCGGTAGCTCACGAAGACAATGAAGAATACGGCGAAAATGAAGTCGTTCTGGAAATGCTGAAGGGTTATATGTATAAAGATAAAGTGATCCGTCACAGTATGGTAAAAGTAGCAAACTAAGAAACTGAAAAAGTATTTGTATATTTTAGGAGGAATTAATCATGGGTAAAATTATCGGTATCGACCTGGGTACAACTAACTCTTGTGTAGCAGTAATGGAAGGCGGCCAGCCTGTTGTTATCGTAAACAGCGACGGCGCAAGAACAACACCTTCCGTAGTAGGTTTTGCAAAAAACGGTGAAAGACTGGTTGGTGAAACAGCAAAACGTCAGGCAATCACAAACCCTGACAACACAATCGCTTCCATCAAAAGCCACATGGGCGAAAACTATAAAGTAGACATCGAAGGCAAAGGTTACTCCCCTCAGGAAATCTCTGCTATGATCCTGCAGAAACTGAAAGCAGACGCAGAAGCTTACCTGGGCGAAACAGTATCCGAAGCAGTAATCACAGTACCTGCTTACTTCAATGACTCTCAGAGACAGGCAACAAAAGACGCAGGCAGAATCGCTGGTCTGGATGTAAAACGTATCATCAACGAACCCACATCCGCAGCTCTGGCTTACGGTCTGGATAATGAAAACGAACAGAAAATCATGGTATACGACCTGGGCGGTGGTACATTCGACGTTTCCATCATCGAAATCGGTGACGGCGTAATCGAAGTATTGGCGACTAACGGTAACACACACCTGGGCGGCGACGACTTCGACCAGAGAGTGATCAACTTCCTGGTAGAAGAATTCAGAAAAGCAGAAGGCATGGATCTGTCCAAAGACAAAATGGCAATGCAGAGACTGAAAGAAGCTGCGGAAAAAGCGAAAAAAGAACTGTCTACAGTAGCATCCACAAACATCAACCTGCCCTTCATCACAATGAACCAGGACGGCCCCAAACATCTGGATGTCACTCTGACAAGAGCAAAATTTGACGAACTGACACATGACCTGGTAGACGCTACAATGGGTCCCGTAAAACAGGCTCTGGCTGACGCCGGTCTGTCCACAGGCGAAATCGACAAAGTTCTGCTGGTTGGTGGTTCCACAAGAATCCCCGCAGTTCAGGATGCAGTGAAAAAATACACAGGCAAAGAACCTTTCAAAGGCATCAACCCCGATGAATGTGTAGCGGTAGGTGCTGCAATTCAGGGCGGTAAAATGGCTGGCGACGAAGGTGCAGGCTCCATCCTGCTGCTGGACGTAACACCTCTGTCTCTGGGTATTGAAACTCTGGGCGGTGTTGCTACAAAACTGATCGACAGAAACACAACAATCCCTACAAACAAAAAACAGATCTTCTCCACAGCAGAAGACAACCAGACAGCAGTAGACATCCACGTTGTACAGGGTGAAAGACCTCTGGCTAGAGACAACAAAACTCTGGGTCAGTTCAAACTGGACGGTATCGCTCCTGCAAGAAGAGGTGTTCCTCAGATCGAAGTAGCATTTGACATCGACGCAAACGGTATCGTACACGTTTCCGCAAAAGATCTGGGCACAGGCAAAGAACAGAAAATCACAATCACAGCAGGTTCCAACCTGAGCGATGAAGAAATCGACAGAGCTGTAAAAGAAGCAGAACAGTTCGCAGAAGCTGACAGAAAGAGAAAAGAAGCAATCGATGCGAAAAACGAAGCAGATTCCCTGATTTTCCAGACAGAAAAATCTCTGGAAGAAATGGGCGACAAGCTGGATGGCGCAGACAAAGCAGCTGTAGAAGCGGAACTGTCCAAACTGAAAGATGCAGTAAAAGATATGACACCTGAAACAATGACAGAAGCTGACACAGAAAACGTGAAAGCTGCAACAGAATCTCTGAAACAGGAATTCTACAAACTGTCTGAAAAACTGTATCAGCAGGCGCAGGCTGCACAGGGCGGCGCAGATATGAACGGCGCAGGTCCTGACGTAGTTGACGGCGAAGGCAAAGAACTGTAATATAGGACAGAACATAAGCAAGGGTGCCCTTGGGCACCCTGCTTTTCACGTTTATTAAATTGAGAACTTGACCCTTTTGTTTCGCAAAAACGTAGATTTTGCAAGCGAGGTCCAGGGAATCATTCCCTGGCGGGGTTTGGGGCAGCGCCCCAAGAGAAAAGGTGGGTGAGGTAGTTGGCTAATAAAAGAGATTATTATGAGGTTCTGGGCGTAAACAAAAACGCAACAGAAGCGGAGCTGAAAAAGGCTTACCGTAAAATGGCGATGAAATATCATCCCGACCAGAACCAGGGCGATAAAGAAGCAGAAGAAAAATTTAAGGAAGTCAACGAAGCTTATGAAGTACTGAGCGATGCGCAGAAACGTGCACAGTACGATCAGTTTGGTCATGCGGCTTTTGAACAGGGCGGCATGGGAGGCGGTGGCGGCTTCTATGGTCAGGGCTTTGATATGGGCGACTTGGGCGATATCTTTGGCAGCATGTTTGGCGGCGGCTTTGGTGGTTTCGGCGGCTTTGGCGGCGGCAGTGCAAGAAGAAACGGTCCCAGAAAAGGCAGAGATGTAAATGTAAATATTCAGCTGACATTTGAAGAAGCTGTTTT
>NZ_JBGVHV010000052.1:0-13243 GCF_045122575.1 Anaerotignum sp.
CTGGAAGTGGTGCTGGTGAAGGCGGAAGCCCATGATATGGGCATTACCTCCATCACCCAGAAACATGGGAATATCCTGCTGGAATTCAGACCCCAGCCCAATATCGACGTAGGGAAACTGATGCAGATGATCGCGGCGGCCAAGGGGAAATATCTGTTCACCGCCGGCGCAAATCCTTATCTGACCATCAAGCCTGCCAGAGGGGAAGGCGACAAACCTCTGCAGCTGATCAAAAATTTCTTTGAAGCATTGAAAGCATGATGCTTTCTGGGTATAATAAAGCCACTACGAAATTTTTGCGAAAGAAGGTTTGATATATGAAAAGAAAGAAGAAAGGACTGCTGGGGATCCTGCTGGCAGGGCTGCTGTGCCTGACGGCCTGCGGCGGAAGTGCCGGTTTCAAGGATGAAGCGGTTTTGAAGATCAATGATCAGGAGATCATGCGGTCGGAATATATGGTATATCTTTACACCACCACAAAAAGTTTTGTTTCTGCGGCGGGGCAGGATGTCTGGAGCATGGATTTTGACGGACAGACCGCCGATGAACTGGTGGAGGAAAGAACCATCAGCACCATCCAGAGCGTGATCGCTGCCAAAGAATATGCGGCGGCCAACGGCATTGCCCTGACGGAGGAACAGAAGGCAGAAGCCAAGACGGCGGTGGAACAGTTTATGGCCGGCGTTTCGGAAGGAGATCTGGCAAAGATGGGGGTGGATGCAGAAAAACTGCAGCCCCTGATGGAAGATTCTTATCTGTATACTCTGGTGCATCAGGAGATCGCCGCGGAATGTGACGTGGATGCAGGGGATATGGAGGCCTATTATCAGACCAATAAAGAGCAGCTGAAAAAAGATTACACTTCTCTGAAACTGCAGACGATTTTGCAGGATGACGGGGAAAAAGCGGCTGAGGCAGCGGATCGGGCGAAAAAAGGAGAAGATTTCGCTTCTCTGTTTGAAGAATATGATATTGACCCTGCGGCAGAAAACGGCGGCGAAATGACGGTGTACCAGACCTATCTGGAAAACAGCTTTGGTCTGACAGATGAAATGGAAGCCGGCGATGTGGCAGGCCCTCTGCAGATCGGCGAGGGATACTTCATTCTGAAAGCGGTAGAAAAAACCGTGCCGACAGAGGAAGAAGTGAAGGAACTGGCGGAAAGCAATTACTGCACCGAGGTGCAGACATCTTATACAGAAGCCCGCTTTGCGGAACTGATGAAGGGGCAGACTGTGGAAAAAATGGCAGATGTCTGGGAGACACTGGAAAAATTTCATTGATACCAGAAAGGCGTTTTGAAAAGACTTCAGAACGCCTTTTTCTTAGGTTGAAAAAAGGAAAAGAATAAGATATGATGAGGAAAACAGAACTTTTTTTGTAACACAAGGGAACAGGAGGCGTGATTATGGAGATGAAAAAAGTATGGGCCATGTATTTCAGCCCAACAGGGGGAACGGAAAAAGCCGTAAAAACAACAGCAAAAACTCTGGCAGAAAAACTGGATCTGCCTTTGGATGTATATGACTGGACACTGCCCGGTGTGCGTGAAAAAGAGGCTGTGTTTGGCGAAGGGGATATCGTTGTCTGCGGTACGCCTGTCATTGCAGGTCGTGTGCCCAATGTGCTGCTGCCTTATCTGAACGAAAAGGTGAAGGGTAATGGTGCGCTGGCGGTGCCTGTGGTTTCCTTCGGCAACCGTAACTTTGACGATGCCCTTATTGAACTGAGAAACATTCTGGAAGCAGATGGCTTCAAAACGGTGGCCGGCGGTGCTTTCATCAGTGAACATTCCTTCTCCAAAACACTGGCTGCAGGCAGACCCGATGCAAAGGATCTGGCAAGCATGCAGGAATTCGGCGAAAAGATCGCAGAAAAACTCATGGGCGGCTGGGTATATGAAGGCCCTGCCTATGTGAAGGGCAATGACCCCATCCATCCTTACTTCAAACCTCAGGACAGACATGGGGAGCATATCGATATCCGTAAGGTAAAACCCAAGGTGAATGACGATTGCTGCGGATGCGGCATCTGTGCAACGGTTTGCCCCATGGGTTCCATCAACCCTGAAAATGTGCGGGAATATCTGGGCATCTGCATCAAATGCTGTGCCTGCGTGAAGAAATGTCCTTCTCAGGCGAGATATTACGATGATCCCGGCTATATTTATCATAAGGAAGAACTGGAAGAGCTCTACGAAAGAAGAGCAGAACCGGAATGGTTTGTATAAAACGGGAAAAGGAGCCTGCACCCCGAAAGGGGTGCAGGATTTTTTTATTCTTAAAAAATTTTTAATTTTTGTCTTACCTGTTTTTAACAATCGGATAAGTACGGTCTAATTTCCCTTTTTTATACTGGAAGCGTGAAGAATGGGAGGTGAATGAGGTTGATGAAAGAAAAATGGAGACAGGAGCTGAAATATGCCCTGACGGAGGCGGACAGTGTGCTGATGGCATCCCGGTTGTCTGCTTTCATGCAAAGGGACAGCCATTTACACGGCAGAAAAGAATATGTGGTGCGCTCCTTGTATTTTGATAACTTATATGATAAAGCCCTGCGGGAAAAACTTTCCGGCGTTGCCGTTCGTGATAAATTCCGTATTCGTTATTATGATTACGATCAGTCCTTTATTCGGCTGGAGAAAAAAAGCAAGCGATATTCTCTGGGACACAAATATCAGTGTCGTTTGACAGCGGAAGAAGTGGAACGACTGCTGCAGAATGACTGGGAATGGATGGTGGAGGATGCCCGTCCGCTGGTAAGGGAACTGTATCTGAAAATGAAACTGGAAACGTTCCGCCCCTCGGTCATTGTGGATTACCGCAGAGAGGCTTTTCTATATGAGCCGGGCAATGTGCGCATCACCTTTGACAGGAATGTGCGTTCCAGCAGAAATGTGAGGGCGTTTTTTCAGAAAGAGGTGCCGACGGTGCCTGTGCTGCTCGACGGAAAGTGCATCATGGAAGTGAAGTATGATGATTATCTGCCGGATGTGGTGAGCAGAACGATTTTGACAGCGAAAAACAAAGCGCAGGCCTATTCCAAATTTGCAGCCTGCAGGATCAATGGATAAAAAGGAGAGATGAAAATGACAACATTCAACGATATTTTTCAGAGCAACTTTCTGGAAAGTTTCAGCACGTTTTCTTTGACAGACACACTGCTTTCTCTGGGGGCAGCCTTTCTGATCGGTCTGTTTATTTATTATGTTTATCAGAAAACGTACAGTGGTGTGCTTTACAGCCGCAGTTTCAATGTTTCTCTGATCGCCATCCTTCTGGTGACCACGCTGGTCATCAGCGGCGTGACCAGCAACGTGGTGCTGTCTCTGGGTATGGTGGGCGCCCTGTCCATCGTTCGTTTCCGTACAGCAGTAAAAGACCCCATGGATCTGGTGTTCCTGTTCTGGGCACTGGCAGAAGGGATCCTCTGCGGTGCAAGCCTCCTGCCTCTGGCACTGATCGGCTGTCCTGTGCTGGGTGTGTTCCTGCTGGTATTTTCCAACAGACAGCAGCAGGATAATCCTTATCTCATCATCATCCGCCTGACAGACGGCGAACAGGAAGGTTCTGTGGAAGAGGTACTGAAAAAAGAAGTCAGAAAAATGCTGCTGAAATCCAAAACCATCACAGGCGGCGTTGGCACAGAGCTGATCTATGAGATCCGCCCCAATGACAGCAATACGGCATTCCTCAATGCCATCAGCAAGATGGAAGGCGTGGAATCTGCAGTGATGGTAAGTTATGACGGCAATTATGCAGCGTAAGGAAGGGAGGAACCTCCTTGAAAGTGCTGAAAGAATATAAGGCGATCCTTCTGGCAGGGCTGGCGGTGGTGCTGTTTTTCGCGGCGGCGTATTTCGTCATGGGCAATGTGGAGCCGAAGGGCAAATTTACCTACGGCGCGCATCTGTTTCAGGAAGACACTGTCAGCGAAATCAACATTGAAATCGAGGAAGCCGACTGGCAGAAACTATTGGAAAACCCTCTGGCGGAGGAATACTATCGGGCGGATGTGACCATCAACGGAGAATTGATGGGGAATACAGCCATCCGTACCAAAGGCAATACCAGCCTGACCTCCGTTGCAAATTCGGAGTCCGATCGGTATAGTTTCAAGCTGGATTTTGATTATTATGATAATAATGGCAATTACCACGGCCTGCGGAAACTCTGCCTGAATAATAACTATGCGGATAACAGCAATATGCGGGAATATATCTGCTATCAGATCATGGCGGACATGGGGCTTCCCGTGCCTCAGTGCGGCTACAGCCATATCACCGTAAATGGTGAGGAATGGGGGCTGTATCTGGCGGTAGAAGCAGTGGACGAAGTCTTCCTGCAGACAAGATTTGCAGATGCCACGGGTGACCTTTACAAGCCCGAGGGTATGGGCGGCACAGGGGCTGACCTTGTGTATCGCGGCGATGATATTTCGGTTTATACCAACCTGAATCTGAAAACAAATCTGGAATCTTCCGATGGCAGTGAGATCATTGCCCTGATGAAGGCACTGGAAAGCGGAGAAGGGCTGGAAGAGGTGCTGGATCTTGAAAATGCGCTGAAATACATTGCGGCAAATGTGGCTCTTGCCAACTTTGACAGTTATCTGGGCGGCACCACCCATAACTACTATCTGTATGAAGAAAATGGTGTCTTTTCTGTGATCCCCTGGGATCTGAATCTGGCCTTTGGCGGCTTTGGCGGCAGCAAGGTGGATATCTATGAACCGGGCGGCGGCTTTGGCATGGGCGGTCCCGGCGGAAAAGGCGGTGCAGGAGCAGAAAGAACAGAAGAAACAGAAAAAATCTCCGAAGGAACGGAAAAACAGCAGAAAGGCGTACAGAAACAGAAGCCTGCAATGGGCGAAAAGCCAGCTTTTGAAGGAGAAGCGCCTGACTTCGGCAGAGAAATGCCTGCGTTTGAAGGGAAAGCGCCCAATTTCGGCGGCGAGATGCCAGCCTTTGATGGGAAAGCGCCCGACTTTGGCGGCGAAAAGCCAGCTCTTAATGGAGAAGCGCCTGATTTTGGCGGCGAAATGCCTGCGTTTGATGGGGAAGCCCCCGATTTTGGCGGCGGCATGCCTGCGTTCGGCGGCAGTGATGGAAAACCTCTGGTGGACACCCTGCTGGCAAATGAAACATACCTTGCAATGTACGAAGGGTATCTGCAGGAAATGACAGATACGTATCTGACAGAAGCATATATGGCGGAGAAGGTAACGGAGATCCATGATCTGATCGCGCCCTATGTCAAACAGGATGCAACGGCTTTCTATTCCTATGAAGAATTTGAACAGGGCTGTTCTGTTGATCCGGAAGATCCCTATTCTCTGGTCTATTATGCGGTGAATATGGCGGAAAGCATCAGAACACAGATTGCCGGCGGAGAACCGACCTTTGATACCGGCAGCATGCAGGGCGGCGGTATGTTTATGGGTGGAAAAGGTCCTGACTTCGGGGGTGAGATGTCCGACTTCGGCGGCGAGATGCCTGCTTTTGGCGGCGAGATGCCTGCTTTTGATAGGGAAGCCCCCGATTTTGGCGGTGAAATGCCTGCGTTCGGCGGCGGAAAGCCTCCCTTTGACAGAGAAATGCCGGATTTTGCAGGGGGAAAGCCCGGTATGCCCGGTGAACGCGGAAAGCAGCCCGTAGAGATCAGAGAAGTCTTGCCGAAGATGGCGGCCTGCGGCGGCATTTTTGCGGCAGGACTGATCGTGGCAGTCTTTTATAAACGGAAGAAAGATCTGAAATAAAAAAGAACCCTCTACGGGTTCTTTTTGTTTTATGCTCCAAAAGTTTTTGCCAGAGCCTTTACGGCTTTGCTTGCAATGATGGTTTCCCCATGTTCCAGCAGATAATATTTTGCCAGAGGTGTGGAAACGTGCTTTTGACCGTATTCCTTCAGTATCAGTTCCAGTTCGGCAGAAGATTCTTCTGCAGTGTATGTATCTCCCTGCAGCACAAGGAAATACTTGCCTTCGTTTTTATAAACGCCGCTTTCCCCTTTGAAACTGCCATCCAGACGGAGGCTGACATGGATCACATCATCCAGTGCGGAGAAGGAATAGATCAGGATATCGGAATTTTTTTCTTCTGCATGTTCCAGTGTGTCCAGCGGTTTCTTTTTCCAGCGGCGGCTTTCCTGCGCCTGCTGCAGCAGGTCGGCAGAGTCTTTTTTGTCTTTGTTGTTTACTTTTGTTACGATGATCATGATGCCTTCTGTGCCCATGGGTACGGCTTCCACCATCAGTGGTGTGTTTTCGGAAACGAAGTCTTCTTCATCCAGCGCCTGTTCCATGATATCGCGGAACAGTTTCTGTGTTTTTTCGGAAGGCGTGATGAGGTCTTCCAGTCGGATGTCTCTTTCTTTCAGATCATCTTTTGTCAGTGTCAGTTTCAGCTGATTTTCGCTGATTCTTTCAATTTTCATATGGTCACTCCCTTATTTGGATTTCAGGGAAACGGTCCGATTTTCACTATACAATCTTTTGGATTTATAGTATAGTATATGCAATTGGCGGGAAGATGTAAAGAGGAGAAAACCGCCATTTTTCTGAATTTTCTGTGAACGGAGGAAGAAAAATTGAAAAAATCCCGTACGATTTTATTTGTTCTGACCCTGCTCATCTGGGCGGGCATGTATTACTACTATCTGCCGGCTTTGAATATCCATGCGGAAGAAAGCTGGATGTTCTTTGTGGCGGCGGTGCTGGTGGGGTTGGTGCTGAATTTCTGGCCCATCTTCAAGATGCTGTTTCTGGAAAGAAATGGTGTGGTCGTAGAGAAAGCGGAAAAAATCAAAGCAGCAAAAAAGGTTCTGATCGTTCCTGCGGTACTGGTTGCCATCTATGGTGTGGGGATGCTGCTGTCCTCTCCCATCCTGCGGGCGGGAGCCTACAGAGAACTGCTGGATGTGCAGACAGGCGATTTTGCCAGCGATATCCATGAGGTAAATTATAATCAGATCCCTATTCTGGACAGTGATTCTGCAGCCAGACTGGCGGAAAGAGAAATGGGCAGCATGGTAGATATGGTTTCTCAGTACGAAGTCAGCCCTTATTTCAATCAGATCAACTATCAGGGCAAGCCTGTCCGCGTAACACCCCTGCAGTATGGCGACCTCATCAAGTGGTTCACCAACCGCAGCACGGGCGTCCCTGCCTATATCAAAATCGACATGACCACACAGGATGTAGACCTGATCAAACTGCATGAGGGCATCAAGATCTCTCCTTTTGAACATTTCGGCAGAAATCTGAATCGCTATATCCGTTTCCGCTATCCCACAGCCATGATCCGCGCTTATAACTTCGAAATCAATGATGAAGGGGTACCTTACTGGGTATGCTCTGTGGAGGATAAGACCATCGGTCTTTTTGGCGGTACAGATATCAAAGGTGCTATCATCATCAATGCGGCAACAGGGGAACACAGCTATTATGATGTGAAAGATGTCCCCACGTGGGTGGATAAGGTATATGATTCCTCCCTGCTGATCGAGCAGTATGATTACTATGGCACGCTGGTCAATGGTTTCATCAACAGCATTTTCGGACAGAGGGGCTGTCTGATGTCTACAGAGGGCCACAACTACATTGCCCTGAATGATGACGTGTGGCTGTATACCGGCGTTACTTCCATTGGCGGCGACGAATCCAACGTTGGTTTCGTGCTGATGAATTCCAGAACAAAGGAAACCAAATATTATCAGATCTCCGGGGCAAAGGAATATTCCGCTATGTCTTCTGCAGAGGGGCAGGTGCAGCATCTGAATTATGTGGCTACTTTCCCCATTTTGCTGAATATTGCCGACGAACCCACTTACTTCCTTTCTCTGAAGGATAACGCAGGGCTGGTAAAGAAATATGCCATGGTCAATATTGAAAAATATCAGATTGTAGCCATCGGGGATACGGTGGCAGAGTGTGAGAAAACATACCGCAGTCTGATGGCGGATGGCGGCATCAGCAATGTGGATACCTCTAAGGCCCAGACCATCACAGGAGCCATCACCATGATGAAGGACCTCGTTTCCGAAGGAAATACCTATTGGTATCTGATGCTGGAAGGCAGTGATGCGCTGTTTGAAGGCAAAGCCAAGGAACATCTGGAAATCATGAAAAAACAGGTGGGCAGCACTGCTACGGTGGAATATGTTCCCCGGAGCGAAGAGGTAAATACCATCCTTTCTGTGAAGTAAAAGAAGGAGAAAAAAGCAGATTTTTCGTAAAAATCATTACGGAGGGTCTGCTTTTTGATTGTTTGGAAATGAAAAATCTTTCTTACAAATCTTTGAATTTCTGCCACTTTGGTTGACACTTCGCCAATTAAATTGTAAAATAACAAGATATAATGCGAATATTGCGTGAAATTGTATGTTTTTATAGATTGAGATTATTTTCTACGGAGGTTAGAATCATGAGTGATGAAAGATTCGAAAGCAGAAATGCTTCTAAAGGTATGAGTGACACAGATAAAGGCTACTATGAAGACCTGTATACAGATCTGCCCAAGGAAGTGGTGGATATCCTGATGCAGACTCACCCCCTGATGGGTAAAAACGACAATGATGCAGAAGCAACTGCATATCGTTCCCGCCGTCCCCAGAGAAGGGAAGACGTGGAAGAAGTCAGAGAAGCAAGAATGCAGCAGGTAAGCTATGAAATCAACGAAGTGAGCAGAGCACCTCAGCAGGAGGGCGACCCTACTCGTTACGTTTCCCGTCGTGCAAGAAATACAGGTATCGTTTCCGAAGATCTGCCCACACCCAGAGCAACTACAGTAAATGATGACGAATTTGATGACGGCATCCAGTATGTGAGCGTAATGCCTGCGAAGAGAAAATCTAAAATTGTGGAAGAAGTGACTCTGCAGACAACAGCAGCACCTCAGAAACGCGGCAAAAAGGCAAGAAAAGAAAGAGAAGAAATGCCTTTCCACAATATGGGCAGAGATCCCAGAGATAACCGCCCCCGCTACGAAGATGTAGACTTCGAAGAAAGAGCAAAACAGGAACATCTGGACAGTCTGTATGATGACGATTACGATGATGACGATTATGGTACAGGCAAAGGCAAACTGGCGATCATTCTGGGTATCGTTGGCCTGATCCTGATCATTTTCCTGATCTTCCGTACTGTAAGTCTGGGCAGTAAACTGGAAGAAGCACAGAACCAGCTGACACAGTCTCAGGAATACAAAGAAAAATACGAAGCGATTCAGCTGGAAAAAATGCAGCTGGAAGAAAAACTGGATGCGATCCAGAACCCTAACGGCAGCGCAGGCGAAGGTGACAATGCTGATGAAGATGCAGACAGCAATTCCGATGACAGCAGCAATGCATCCACTGGCGCAGGTAAGGAATACACCATCAAAGACGGTGATACTCTGTGGACCATCGCACAGAGCCAGCTGGGCAACGGCGCAGATTATCAGAAGATCCTGGATGCCAACGGCATGAAGGAAAGCGATGCACTGAAACCCGGTAACAAGATCAAAATCCCCGCAGCAAACTAAGTGAGGAGAACGAGCATGAGTGAACTGGAAAAGAAAACTCTTGCGGAATTGAAAATAACAGCGGCGGAAATGGGCTTAAAGTCCATTTCCGGGCTGAAAAAAAGTGAATTGATAGAGAAGATCGAAGCGAAGCAGTTATCCATGGAACAGAAAGATGCACCAACGGAAGCTGCTTCTGGTTTTTCTCAGGAAAAAAACGAGGAAATTCCGCAGGAAACAACAGAAAGAGAAAAACAGATTTTTGAAGAAACGGGAGAAGGCATTCTGGAAGTGCTTCCTGATGGCTATGGTTTTTTGCGCGCAGAAAACTGTTTGCCCGGCATCAATGATGTGTATGTTTCTCCTGCCCAGATCCGCAGATTCAACCTGCGCACAGGGGACAGAGTGAAGGGGATCATCCGTCCTCCCAGAGAAGGAGAAAAGGTGGGCGGCCTGATCTATGTGCAGACAGTCAATGGGGATGCGCCTTTCCTTGCCATCCGCAGACCGAACTTTGAAGACCTGACACCTATTTATCCCGAGGAAAAACTGAGACTGGAAACGGAAAAGGATGAACTTTCCGGCCGTATCATTGATCTGATTGCCCCCATCGGCAAAGGCCAGAGGGGTATGATCGTAGCCCCTCCGAAAGTGGGGAAGACCATTCTGCTGACAAAGATGGCCAATGCCATCACAAAAAATCATAAGGAAGTACACCTTATCGTTCTGCTGATCGACGAACGACCCGAAGAGGTAACGGATATCCAGCGTTCCATCGAAGGGGAAAATGTACAGATCGTATATTCTACCTTTGACGAAGAGCCGGAGCATCATAAAAAGGTAACGGAAATGGTTCTGGAGCGGGCAAAACGCATGGTGGAACAGGGGAAAGACCTGGTCATTCTGCTGGACAGCATCACCCGTCTGGCAAGAGCCTATAACCTGACCATTCCCCCCAGCGGCAGAACATTATCCGGCGGTCTGGATCCTGCAGCCCTGTATATGCCGAAAAAATTCTTCGGCGCAGCCAGAAATATCGAAAACGGCGGCAGCCTGACCATCCTTGCCACCGCTTTGGTAGACACCGGCAGCAAAATGGATGAGGTGGTCTTTGAAGAATTCAAGGGCACCGGCAACATGGAACTGGTGCTGGACAGACGCATGGCGGAACGCCGCATCTTCCCTGCGGTGGATATTATCAAAAGCGGCACCAGAAGAGAAGAAAAACTCTTCAGTCCCGCGGAATTGGAATGTAATTATGCCCTGCGCCGTATGGCGGCTGCACTGAGCAGCACCGATATGACAGAGGGCTTTTTTGACCTGATGCGCAAGACGAAAAATAATCAGGAGTTCATGGAGCGCCTGCCTGTCTGGGAAAAAACGCTGGGTCTCCATGAAAAATGAGAATGTATTTGAAAAAAAACTGTTTAAAATGGGAAAAACGTTGTTTTTTCAAGGATTTCTAGTTGCAAAAATGTTTTGACTGTGTTAAAATACCCATGTTGTCTATAAATAACATTGGATTATTGATCAACAAGTATTGAAAATGAGGTGAAAGAAAATGCGCGAAGGTATCCATCCCGAATATCATCAGGTAACAGTAAGATGCAACTGCGGTAACGAATTCGTTACAGGCTCTACAAACAAAGAAATCAGAGTCGAAGTTTGCTCCAAATGCCACCCCTTCTACACAGGCAGCCAGAAACTGCTGCTGGAAGCTGGCGGTAGAGTTGAAAAATTCAACAAAAAATACGGCAGAAAATAATCATGAAAATCAAAGGGCGGAGCAATATGCTCCTGCCCTTTTTTTCGATAGTGGACAAATATTTCGTTTGTCCCATGTCGAAAGAAAGGGACAGGATCCTTTTCGAAAGGAGGTTTTTGGTATGGCTGAAAAATGTACAACCATCGGCGGGCAAGCCGTCATCGAAGGCGTTATGATGCGCGGGAAGAAAATATATGCACTGGCGGTAAGAAATCCCGAAGGGGAAATCGTTGTAGAAAAGAAACCTGTCATCAGTATGAATAAAGGGCTGTTCAAACTGCCTATTTTCAGGGGGATGGCGGCTTTTGTAGATTCTCTGGTGAATGGTACAAAAATTTTGATGCGCTCTGCGGAAATTGCAGGGGAAGGCTGGGAGGATGAGGAGCTCTCTCCTTTCGAACAGTGGCTGATGGATAAATTTGGCGACAAGGTCACGGATATTCTGATCTATTTCAGCGTGTTCGTTTCTCTGATACTGGGTATGACGCTGTTTTTCGTGCTGCCCGTTGCCATCGGGAATCTGTTCAAGGCGTTCGTTCCTGCATGGGGGCTGGGCGTTGTGGAAGGGCTCATCCGTATCGGTATCTTTCTGGGGTATCTGTGGCTGATCTCTAAAATGAAGGAGATCCAGCGGGTGTTCCAGTACCATGGCGCGGAGCATAAAACCATCGCCTGCTTCGAAAGCGGCAAGGAACTGACTGTGGAAAATGTACGCCCCTGTACCAGACTGCATAAACGCTGCGGCACAAGCTTCCTGCTGTTCGTTATGCTGATCTCCATGGTGGTGTTCTTCTTTGTCAGAACCGATGTATTTCTCATCCGTCTGATCACAAGAATCTGTCTGGTGCCTTTCATTGCGGGCATTTCCTACGAAGTGCTGCGCTGGGCAGGCAGATCTGAAAATATTATCGTAAGAGTGCTGAGCGCGCCCGGTCTGGCTCTGCAGAAGCTGACCACATCCGAGCCCGATGACAGCCAGATCGAATGTGCCATTGCGGCCATGAAAGGGGTTCTGGAAGATGAGCCTGAAGAATAAAACCATTGCAGAAACATTAAGAGAAGGAAAACTGCGTCTGAAGGCGGCAGGCAAGGAGGCCTACGCCTTTGAGGCGGAACTGCTGCTGGAAAAAGCCGCCGGTCTGAACCGTACGGCTTTATTTTTGCGTGGAGAAGAAGTGCTTTCCGCGGAGGTTCTGGCTGTATATGAAGGCTATCTTTCCGAAAGAGAGCAGGGCAGACCCACCCAGTATATTCTCGGCGAATGGGAATTTATGGGTCTTCCTTTTTCCGTTGGCGAAGGCGTTCTGATCCCCCGCGGAGATACGGAAGTATTGGTGGAGACCATTCTGGAAAAACAGCAGACAGAGCCGATGCAGTCCATTCTGGATATTGGCACAGGCAGCGGCTGCATCCCCATCAGTCTGGGGCATTACGGCAGATTTGAACATATTATGGCAGTGGATATCAGCCCCAAAGCATTGGGCTATGCCACAAAAAACGCTGCGAAAAACAAGATCAACATTGATTTTTACGAAAGTGATCTGTTCACAGACCTGCCTGCGGAATGGAAAGGCAAACTGGATGCCATCGTTTCCAACCCGCCCTATATCCCAAAAAAGGACATTGCAGAACTGATGACAGAAGTAAAAGACTTCGAACCCATGAACGCGTTGGATGGCGGCGAAGACGGTCTGGATTTTTACCGCGCCATTGTGGAACAGGGGAGAGAATGGCTCGTGGACGGTGGATGGCTGTTCTTTGAGATCGGTTACGATCAGGGGGAAGACCTGAAGAAATTACTGAATGAATTTGGATATACTGAAATTGAGGTGCGGCAGGATCTGGCAGGTCTGGACAGAGTTGCACTGGGAAGAAAGGGGGCAGTCTGATGTTAGACCGTTTGGCAGAAATTGAAATCAAATACGGACAGTTGGCAGATCAGATCAATGACCCCGATGTGATTGCCAACCAGACCCAGT
>NZ_JBGVHV010000053.1:0-8679 GCF_045122575.1 Anaerotignum sp.
GAACTGGTACAGCATGGTTGTACCGTAAGTAGTGACAGACTGCCCGTAAAACTGGAAGGACAGCTGCAGAGCGGCACATACACACTGCCCGGCAATATCAGCTCTCAGTTTATCACAGGGCTTCTGTTTGCGCTGCCCCTGTTGGAAGGGGACAGTGAGATTGTGCTGACAACAGCAGTGGAATCCAGAGGTTATATCGATATGACACTGAAAACGCTGAAAACTTTTGGCGTGGAAGTGACAGAAACAGAAAATGGCTGGAAGATCCCCGGTGGCCAGACCTATGCAGGCCCCCGTATGCGCTTTACAGAAGGGGACTGGAGCAATGCTGCCTTCTGGCTGGTGGCAGGTGCCATTCAGGGCAGCATCGGCTGTCAGGGGCTGGATATGGAGTCTCCTCAGGGGGACAGAGCCATCGTTTCTCTTCTGGAGGAATTCGGTGCAGAAACCAAAACGGTTCTGAATCAGATCACAGTGACACATAAGGAAATGAAGGGGATTCGTATCGATGCATCTCAGATCCCCGATCTGGTGCCCATCCTTTGCATTGCAGGTGCGGCGGCAGAAGGAAAAACAGAAATTATGAACGCAGGCAGACTGCGGATCAAGGAAAGTGACAGACTGGCTGCCATGGCAGACTGTCTGAAAAAAATCGGCGTAGAAGCAGAAGAAAGAGAAGACGGCCTGCTCATTACAGGCGGCTGCAATCCTCCTGCAGGGGAGATCGTCATTGATTCCCATGGAGACCATCGTATTGTGATGGCTATGGCTATTGCGGCAGTCAGCCTTGGTGTGGATATCACCATCAAACATGCGGATGCTGTGAATAAATCCTATCCTTCCTTCTTCGCAGAACTGAAGAAACTGGGAGGTGTGGCAGATGTCCTCTAATTTTGGTGAAAAAGTGAAAATTACCATCTTTGGTCAGTCCCATTCCGAAGCCATTGGTGTGGTGATCGATGGTCTGCCGGTAGGGGAAGCAATCGATATGGAACAGGTGCAGCAGTTCATGGAACGCCGTGCCCCCGGCAGAAATGCCTATTCCACCCCCAGAAAAGAAGGGGATGTGCCCAGAGTGGTTTCCGGCCTTTTTGAAGGAAAAACCTGTGGTGCGCCCATTTGTGCCATTATTGAAAATACGAATACAAGATCGAAAGATTATGATAAACTGAAAGATTTGCCCAGACCCGGTCACGCAGATTTTACGGCGTGGGTGAAATACGATGGATATAATGACCATCGGGGCGGCGGCCATTTCTCCGGCAGGCTGACAGCTCCTCTGTGCTTTGCGGGGGCAGTCTGCAAACAGATTCTGGAGAGAAAGGGCATCCATGTGGGTGCCCATATCCTGTCTATCAAAGGTGTGAAGGATACCCCTTTTGATGAAGTGCATGTTGATGCGGAAGCATTGCAGAAAGTGACAGCCAAAGCCTTCCCTGTACAGGAGGATGCGGCGGGGGAAGCCATGCAGGCGGCCATTGCGGCGGCAAAGGAACAGGGTGATTCTGTAGGCGGCATCATCGAATGTGCGGTGACAGGGCTGCCTGTGGGCGTAGGCGAGCCTATGTTTGACGGTCTGGAAAGCAGACTGGCAGCGGCAGTCTTTGCCATTCCTGCAGTCAAGGGCGTGGAATTTGGCGCAGGCTTTGGTGTGGCAGACCTGTTTGGTTCTGAAAATAACGATGATTTTATATATAATGCAGATGGTACCGTGGAAACAAAGACAAATAACCACGGCGGCTCTTTAGGTGGGATCTCCAGCGGCATGCCGCTGGTGTTCCGTGCGGCTTTCAAGCCCACCCCTTCCATCAGCAAGGAGCAGGATACCATCTCCATCAGCAAAAGAGAAAACGACAAACTGGCAGTGGTGGGGCGCCATGACCCCTGTATCGTGCCCAGAGCCGTACCCTGTGTGGAAGCGGCGGCGGCAGTGGCGATCCTGGATCTGCTGTGCAGAATGTAAGGAAGGATGAAGGTTTATGGATTTGAACGTATTGAGAGAACGTGTGAACGATATTGATGACCAGATGGTCGATCTGTTCGTAGAACGTATGCAGGTGGCGGCGGAGATCGCCAATGCCAAGGCAGAAAAAAATCTGCCTGTGCTGGATCTGAGAAGAGAACAGGCTGTGCTGCAGAAGGTTATGGAAAAGGCTGGAGAAGAATTTGAGATCTATGTGAATAAGCTTTATCAGACCATGTTTGATGTCAGCAAAAGCTATCAGTCCGGCATCCTGTATAAAGAAACAGACCTGTCCAGAGAAATTCTGAAAAATATCGAAAATCCTCCGCAGGCATTCCCCAGAAAGGCAGTGGTTGCCTGTCAGGGGGTGGAAGGCTCCTATGCATCCAGAGCCTGTGACAGACTGTTTGGCATGCCCAGCAAGATGTTTTTCAGCAACTTTGAAAGTGTATTCAATGCAGTGGAAACAGGTCTTTGCAAATACGGCGTACTGCCTGTGGAAAACAGCTCTGCCGGTTCCGTAACAGAAGTTTATGACCTGATGGTAAAACATAAATTTTATATCGTGAAAAGCCTGAAGCTGCATATCAATCATGCCCTTCTGGCGAAGCCCGGCGTAAAACTGGAGGACGTAAAAGAAGTCATTTCCCATTCTCAGGCGCTGCAGCAGTGCAGTAATTTCCTGAAAGCACACCCCGGCATCAAAGTGACGATTTTTGAAAATACGGCAACAGCAGCAAAATTTGTGGCAGAAAGCGACAGAACAGATATCGCGGCTCTTTCTTCCACAGACTGTGCAAAACTGTATGGTCTTCATGTACTGATGAATGGCGTGCAGAATAACGAAAACAACTACACACGCTTCATCTGCATCACAAAAGATATGGAAATTTTCGCAGGCTCCAACAAGATCAGCCTGATGCTTTCCGTAGACCACAGACCCGGTTCTCTCCACGAACTGATCGGTAAATTTGCCTGCCGCGGCATCAATCTGTGCAAACTGGAAAGCCGACCCATTCCCGGCAAGGATTTTGAATTCCGATTCTATTTTGATCTGGATGGTTCTGTGTTCTCTCCTGAGATGATCACTGTGCTGAAGGATATCGAATATGCGGCGGAAAGCCTGTCCTTCCTGGGCTGTTATTCCGAAGCGTAAGGGGGCGGCAATATGAAAATCCTTGTCATCAACGGCCCCAATCTGAATATGCTGGGGATCCGTGAAAAGAATATTTACGGTGCGGAAACTTACGAAGATCTGAAAAATCTGATCGAAAAGACCTTTGCAGAACAGAAAATCGAAGGGGAGATCTATCAGTCTAACCACGAAGGGGCACTGGTGGATCGCATCCAGCAGGCATATTTTGACGGCACAGATGCCATTGTCATCAATCCTGCGGCTTATACCCATACCAGCGTAGCCATTCTGGATGCGCTGAAGGCGGTCAGCCTGCCTGCGGTGGAAGTACATATTTCCGATGTGAAGGAAAGAGAGGATTTCAGACAGATCTCTTACGCCGGCAAGGCGTGTGAAAAAACCATCATGGGCAAGGGCTTCCTGGGCTATGTGGAAGCCATTGCATATCTGGTGGAAAAATACAAATGAAAGAAGGCGAATCAGTATGATTTCTGATAAAATGAGCAAATTGCTGGAAAGAAGTGCAGCAATGAGCAATATGTACACAGAGGGCGCCAGAATGAAGGCGCAGTACGGTGTGGAAAACGTGTATGATTTCGGTCTGGGCAACCCCAACCTGCCTGCACCCGATATCATCAGAGAAACCAGCATCCGTATCCTGAATGAAACAGACCCTTGGTATCTGCATCACTATATGCCTAACAATGGCTTCGTGGAAGCCAGAGAAAAGATCGCAGCCAGCCTGAATCGTCGTTTTGGGGAATCCTATGGCGCAGATAATATCATTTTCTGTACCGGTGCTGCCGGCGGCATCAACTGCCTGCTGAAAGTGCTGATGGATCCCGGTCAGGAGATCCTGACATTTGCGCCCTATTTCGGTGAATATGACCGCTATGCGGATAACGTAGGCTGTACCTTGGTGGCAGTGCCTGCCAACATTCCTACTTTCCAGCCCGATGCGAAGGAAATGGCGAAATATATCACAGAAAATACAAGAGCTGTTCTGATCGATAATCCCAACAACCCCACAGGCGTTGTTTACAGTGCGGAAACGATCCAGGCGATCTGTGATGTTCTGGTGGCAAAGGAAAAAGAATATGGTCATGCCATTTATCTGATTTCTGATGAACCCTACAGAGAACTGGTTTATGATGGTGCTACTGTGCCTTGGGTACCTGATTTTTATAAAAATACCATCGTAGCCTATTCCTTCTCCAAATCCCTGTCTCTGCCCGGTGACCGCATTGGTTATCTGGCACTGAGAAACGAAGTGGAGGACTTTGATAATATCGTATATGGTGTGGCAGTTGCAACACGTATTATGGGCTTTATCAATGCGCCCTCCCTGTCTCAGATGGTTTGTGCGGAATGCTGCGAAGAAACGGTTGATATCTCTTTCTATGACAGAAACAGAGAAACTCTGTACAATGCCCTGACAGAATATGGCTATGAAGTGGCGAAACCCCAAGGTGCGTTCTACATGTTCGTGAAAACGCCTGTGGATGATAAGGAATTTGCCCAGAAAGCAAAAGAATATCGCATGATCGTAACGCCCGGCAGCGGCTTTGGCTGTCCCGGCTATGTGCGTCTGTCCTATGCAGTAAATTATGCTATGGTGGAAGGTTCTCTGCCTGCATTCAAAGCACTGATGGAATATTTTACAGAAAATAAATAAAAAACAAAGTAAGTCCTGCATGAAACATGCAGGGCTTTTTTTGTGCCCGAATGGATGAAAAAATTTTTGAAACAGGGTATTTTCGGCCGTGGTGGAGAGTGGTGGAGGAGAAAAATGGTGGAGGATATTCGGATTTGGTGGAGAGTGGTGGGGGCTCTCCTTTTTTGATGGAGAAAACCTTGGAAAATCGGGCTTTTTTCAAAGAAAAAATCTTAAGAAAATCGGTATTTTGGGGTTGTTTTTTCTATGTGGCTGTATTACAATGTGGTTAATAGTGGCGCAAAGTGGAGTTTTGTGGTGAAAAATCACCGGAAACGTGGAGAAAGGGAGAAAGGTGGTGACAGCGAGATGTTCTTGGGACAATATCAACATTCCATTGATGCAAAGGGACGTTTGATCGTACCTGCAAAGTTCAGAGATGACCTCGGAGAGCGTTTCGTTGTGACAAAAGGGCTGGATAACTGCCTGTTTGCCTACCCTCAGGAAGAATGGAAGGTTTTTGAAGAAAAACTGAAACAGCTTCCTCTGACCAACCCCGGCGCCAGAAAATTCGTCCGTTTCTTCTTTGCAGGGGCAGTGGAATGCGAACTGGATAATCAGGGACGTATCATGGTGCCTCCTCACCTGAGAGAATATGCAGGACTGAAGAAAGACATCGTTTCCATCGGTGTAAATAACCGCATCGAAATCTGGAACAAAGACAGCTGGAACGAATACAGCGATGAAGAAGATTACATCAGCAATGAACTTGCTTTCGAAATGGAAAATCTGGGCATCTGACGAATGCTTGTGAAGGCTTCGCAAGCTGAAATCATGAAAACAGTATCAGATGCGAATTCGTTAGAAATGAGAACTTGAAATAGAGAAACGACTTGGAGGAATTATGAATTTCCATCATGTATCCGTACTCCTTTACGAGTGCATCGATAATCTGAATATCAAGCCTGACGGCATTTACGTGGACGGCACCATGGGCGGCGGCGGCCACTCTCTGGAAATTGCCAAACGCATTGAAACCGGCAGACTGATCTGTATCGATCAGGATCCCAATGCTCACGAAGCGGCAGGCAAAAGACTGGAAGAACATAAACATAAGATCACCTTTGTCAGAGATAATTTTGGCAATATCAAAAATATCCTGGATGAACTGGGGATCGAAAAGATCGACGGCATGCTGATGGATATTGGCGTTTCTTCTCACCAGCTGGATGAGGCGGAGCGCGGCTTTTCCTACCAGCAGGATGCACCGCTGGATATGCGAATGAATCCGGACAAGCCCTTCAGCGCATATAACGTGGTCAATGAATATGACGAAGACGAACTGGACAGAGTGATCTTTACTTACGGCGAAGAACGCTGGGCAAGACGCATCGCCCAGTTCATTGTAAAAGAAAGAGAAAACGGCCCCATTGAAACAACGGGCGAACTGGTGGATATCATCAAAAAGGCAGTGCCGAAGGGTGCCAGAAAAGATGGCCCCCATCCTGCAAAAAGAACATTCCAGGCCATCCGTATCGAAGTAAACGGAGAGTTGGATGTGCTGCAGCAGGCCATTGATGATGTTTCCGAAAGACTGAATGAAGGCGGCAGACTTTGCATCATCACCTTCCACTCTCTGGAAGACCGTATTGTAAAAGAAGCCTTCCGCAAGCAGGAAAATCCCTGTATTTGCCCGCCCCAGTTCCCTGTGTGTGTCTGTGGGAAGAAGCCTTTGGGCAGAGTGGTGACAAGAAAACCGATTGCACCATCTAAAGAAGAATTAGAAGTAAATCCTCGTTCTCGCAGCGCAAAGCTCCGCGTTCTGGAAGGGGTATAAAATAAGAAAAACTGATGGAAAGGAGGGGCAGACATGGCAGCAGAAAAATACAGAAGCAGAGACCGCATGCAGGCTGGGTCTTATTATACATATGGCAACGTTGCTTATGAACTGCAGCCGGATTACAGCCCCTACCGTTTCCGTGAAGAGGAAGAGGAACGCCGTAAGGCGGAGGAACGTCTGGCAAAGGAAGAAGCCAGAGAAAACCGGATCTCTTCTGCAAAAATGATCGGTGTGGCTCTGGTACTGTTTATTGGCTGTATCGCATTTATGGGGATGAATGTATTGGTGGACAATGCGGAAGTGTCTTTGCGCAGACAGAAGGGTGAACTGGAAACCCTGAAATCTGCCAATGCGATTTTGGAAGCAGAACTGACAGAACAGCTGGATATGGATTTTATCCGGACAGAAGCTACAGAACGACTGGGCATGAGCGAACCACAGTCTTATCAGGTAGTGTATATCGACGTGCCGAAACAGAGCTATACTGTACAGCATCATGCGGATGACGCAGCAGATGAGGCATCTCTGCTGACGAAAATCACGAATCTCTGGAAGAAGGATTGATATAAATGAGAAGAAAGGCGCGAGGAATAAAAGTAAACCAGAAGTTTGCTTTTATTCTTTTTGTGTTTATGGCAGTGCTGACGCTGTTGTTTGGCAGGGTCATCTACTGGAAAGCAGCCCATGGGGCGGAATTTGAACAGGCGGTAAAAAATCAGCAGATCAATCGGTATGATCTGGTCAATGCAGCCAACCGCGGCAGTATTCTGGATAGAAACGAACAGGTTCTGGCCGTATCCACTGCTGTTTATAATGTGGCGCTGGATCCGCTGCTGATCGCAGGGGAAAAGGATGAAAAAGAAGCACAGAAAACTTTTGCAACGCTGTGCGAATATTTCCCGGAACTGAAAATGGAAGATCTGCAGTATCACGTGGCGGTGAACCCGGCGACCAATGAGATCAACACACCGACTCACTGGAAGTATCTGGTGAAGGGCGTGGAAAGAAGTGTAAAGGAAAAACTGGAGAAAGAAAAGCTGCTGGGGGTTTATTTTGAACAGACCAGCAAACGTTCTTATCCGCTGAAATCTTTGGCCTGCCACCTGATCGGCTTCAACAACACATGGGGGCTGGAAGGGTATTATAATGAAGAAATGACAGGTATTCCCGGCCGTTCCTTCATCCTTTATCAGGGGGCGGATACGGTAACTTATCAGGACTATGCAGCGGAAGACGGCAATACTATCGTTACTACGCTGGACTATACGATCCAGCAGTATGCGGAGGAAGCTGTAGCGGAAACCATGGCTCAATGGCCTTCTGAAAACGTGGCTTCTCTGGTAATGAACCCCAATACGGGGGAAGTTTATGCCATGGCATCTGCCAATAAATTTGACCTGAACGATCCTGATGAACCTTTGGCACTTTCCGACGAAACCTTTACGGAAACGTGGAATACCATGACCGATGAGGAAAAGAGCGAATATCTGAATAAAACCTGGAAGAATTTCTGTGTCAGTGATACGTATGAACCCGGTTCCATCTATAAACCTCTGGTAGTGGCAGCGGCGCTGGAAGAAGGAGTGATCACGAAAAACTCTACGTTCTACTGCGGTGGTAAGATCAATGTTGCAGACAGAGAGATCGGTTGTCATCTGAGAAGCGGTCACGGCATGGTAACGGTAGAAGATATCATGGCCCAGTCCTGCAACCCCGGCATCATTCAGATTGCCCAGAAATTAGGGGCAGAAAAACTGTATAAGTATCAGAGAGAGTTTGGTTTTGGCCAGAAAACAGGGATTGACCTGCCCGGCGAAGGGGAAGGTCTGCTCCATGCAGAGTCTGCCATCGGGCCTGTAGAACTGGCAACCATTGCCTTCGGTCAGACTTTCAACAGCACGACCATTCAGATGGCAACCGCGTTTTCTGCTCTGATTAATGGCGGTAATCTGGTGCAGCCCTATGTCGTATCTCAGATCATCGACGACGATGGTTCTGTGGTGATGGAACAGGATACGGAAGTGGTCAGAAGAGTTATTTCTCAGAAAACCTCTGACTATGTTCGTACAGCACTGAAAGCGACAGTA
>NZ_JBGVHV010000054.1:0-4313 GCF_045122575.1 Anaerotignum sp.
AATTCACAGCAGGCATTTTCTACATGGTCTGTAGAAAGAGCAAATACCTTCAATTCGCTGTAGTGGGTGGTCACTGCCGTTCTGATTTCTCTTTCCAGCAGGGCTTTGATGATAGCAATTGCCAGAGCCGCACCTTCTGTAGGGTCAGTACCGGCACCCAGTTCGTCGAACAGCACCAGAGAATTATCTGTCACCTGATCCATGATCCGCACGATATTTGTCATGTGGGCAGAGAACGTAGAAAGGCTCTGTTCAATGCTCTGTTCGTCCCCGATATCAGCAAAAACATTGTCGAATACTGCCAGTTCAGAATTGTCAAAGGCAGGGATATGCAGACCCGCCTGCCCCATCAGGGTAAACAGACCCAGTGTTTTCAGGGCAACTGTTTTACCACCCGTATTGGGGCCTGTGATCAGCAGTGTGGTAAACTCTTTCCCCAGATAAATATCTGTAGGCACTACTGTCTTGGGATCCAGCAGAGGATGTCTGCCTTTATGGATATCGATATATCCCTTTGTATTAAATACAGGCTGTGTGCCATCCATGGACATGGACAGAGCCGCTTTCGCAAAGATAAAATCCAGCTGTGTCAGAAGTTCCAGATTTCCTTCGATGGAAATCGCATTTGCCGTCACCAGATCAGACAGCATCAGCAGGATCTTTTCAATTTCTTCTTTTTCCTTTGCCTGCAGTTCCTTGATCTTATTGTTCAGCTGAATGACACTCAGCGGTTCCATAAACAATGTAGAACCCGTGTTGGACTGATCGTGGATCATGCCGGGGAAGGAACTTCTGTATTCCGCCTTAACGGGCACGCAGTATCTGTCATTTCTGATGGTAATAACAAAGTCCTGCAGCATATTTCTGTAGGCAGAAGAATTGATGACACTGTTCAGATGGTCTTTCACGCGGTCATTGGAAATTTTGATCTCCTTACGCACACTACGGAGCCCTGCGCTGGCATCGTCGGCAATTTCCGTTTCGGAAAGGATACAGCGGCTGATTTCATTTTCCAGTTTATCCAGCGGAATGATCAGATCGAAATATTCATCCAGACGAGGGTATACCTCATCCTTATTTTCTTTTCTGGCATAGTTCTTCACCTTGCGGCAAACGTATGCAAATTCCCCGATGGCCATCAGTTCCGCCACAGAAAGGATCCCCGCCATGGAAGCACGCTTCAGCTGCGGTCTGATCTCACGGAATCCCCCAAAGGAAGGCGCGCCTTTTTTCAAGGCCATCCCTGCGGCTTCTGTGGTTTCCTGCTGCCAGATGGCAATGTCGCTGATGGCAGAAGAAGGACGCAGTTCTGCTGCCCGCTCCTTCGCCATAGGAGAAACCGCATAGCCCACCAGTTTCTGTATGATCTTGTCATATTCTAACGTGTGTAATGCTTTTTCGTTCATCGTTTTACTCCATTTATATAAAAATCAATATTTAGCCTATAATATCACAAAAGTATAACACATTCTTTGTTTTCCTACAACGTTCTGACGGACAAATGCCTGCAAAACTGGCTGTTTACAAGGCTGCCGAAAACGGATTATAATAATTAGATATGAAAGAAACCATTCCTCGATTTACATAGAAAAGGTGACAATATGAAAGTAACGATCATCGGCGGCGGTGCAGCAGGCATGATGGCTGCCCTCTCTGCCAGAGAACAGGGCGCAGAAGTGACCATTCTGGAACGTCAGGCTCGTGTAGGCCGTAAACTCCTTGCCACAGGCAACGGCCGCTGCAACCTCTCCAACACAAAACTGACACTGAAAAATTACCACGGACAGGATGCAAAATTTGCAGACTTTGCCCTTTCCGCTTTCCCTGTGGAAAAAACACTGGAATATTTCGAGAATCTGGGTCTTATCACAACTGTGGAACCCAGCGGCAAGGTTTACCCTCTTTCCGATCAGGCGGGCAGTGTGGTAGATGTGCTCCGTCTGGCACTGGAAGAAGCAGGGGTAGAAGTGCGTACTTCCTTTGAAGTAACCGCTCTGAAAAGAGCTAAAAAAGGTAGTTTCCAGATCCTTTCCAGCGAAGAAACCCTGCAGGCGGATTCTGTCATTATCTGCTGCGGCGGCATGGCAGGCGGCAAACTGGGCGGCACCCAGAGCGGCTACGAACTGCTGAAAAGTATGGGGCACACCATGACAAAACTCTTTCCCGTACTGGTGCAGATCAAAACAGATGCCACTTATGTAAAAGCCCTGAAAGGCGTTCGTGCTGACGGTGCCGTTCTGGTAGAACGAAACGGCAAAGTTCTGGCGGAAAACGCAGGGGAAATCCAGTTCACGGATTTCGGCGTTAGCGGCCCCGCCATCTTTGAAATTTCCCGCGCCATCTCCACAGGAAAAACACCCATGACCATCCATCTGAATCTCCTCAGAAATCTGAGCCACGAAGAAGTGGTTTCCCTGCTCCATAACCGCAAAAAAATGATGCCTAACCAGACACTGGAAAATTTCCTGACAGGCATCCTCCATAACAGACTGGGCAGAACCATCCTGCGCTACGCAGGCTTCGGCTTCACAGACCCCATCCACACCCTGAAATCTTCCGATATCAAACGTATCGCCCATGCCATGCAGGATTTTGAAATTCCCGTCATCGGCGCTATGGGTTTTGATGCCGCACAGGTAACTGCAGGCGGTATCCGCACAGAAGAATTCAACCCTAAAGCCATGGAAAGTTATCTGGTGCCCAACCTTTACGCCGCCGGCGAAGTGCTGGATATCGACGGCGACTGCGGCGGGTTCAATCTGCAGTGGGCATGGGCCAGCGGTCATCTGGCAGGCAAACAGGCCGCACAGCAGAAAAAATCCCCTGCACCATATAAGAAAAAATGACAATAAAAAACCTCCCAAACGGGAGGTTTTTTGCTGAAGGGCTCAGCCCTATTATTTCATCCATTTGCCGTCCAGAATATCTTTCGCATCTCTGGTCAGAGGGAAGATATCTTTCTTTTCGATATATTTCAGATCGAATTTTCTGTTCAGTGCCGCAAAATGTTTCAGGCCAAAAGCAATGCGGTTCAGGTAGGAATATACACCGATGGCACCTGTACTGAAATCATTGGCTTCTTCGCCGTAAATATTGCGCAGTTCTCTCAGGTCGGGGAACAGTTCGTCCTTTGTGGAACCAAAACGCTGCAGTTCCAGAGGAAGCTGTCCTGCTTCCATCAGTTCGCCCACTTTTTTCGCACTCATGGCCGCCGCCATGGATGCACGGCAGATACCAACGGCACTCAGATAAGGTGCACCCAATGCCAGTGCTTTATAAACCTGATCTTCCATGGAGAAACCGCCTGTTACCGCAATATGAGGCAGTGTCACACCTTCATTTTCCAGTCTTTCCATGATATCATTCAGATAGCTCTGCATCACGCAGGTAGGCAGACACCATTCATTCATCATTTTGCAAGGGCTGTAACCGGAACCGCCGCCGGCACCGTCAAAGGTTACCATATCCACCTGCGCCGCCGCTGCGATCCGCAGAACATGTTCCAGATCGGCATAGTCATAACCAGCCATTTTGAAATATACATTTTTCAGGCCCATTTCACGCAGTTCGTTGATTCTGGGTACCAGATAATTTTCATCCCACATGGGCAGTCTTGCATAGGAACGGAAGTTTTCGCCGAAGCCTGCGTTATATTTTGCCACTACTTCAGGATCGGAAGGATCGGGCAGAACCAGCAGACCCTGTTCCTGGGCTTTCAGTGCCGCTTCCAGAGTCGCCAGTCGATTGACGGGCTGTGTCCCTTTTGCGGACTGACCGAATTTGAATTCGATGGCTTCACAGCCGCATTCCTTGATGGCATATTCAGGCACACCAATGCGGTCATCGTCCACATTCACCTGCAGGATGATCTGACCATAGCCACGATAATATTTGCGGAAGGCATCCAGAAATTCACCCAGTTTGGGGCAATGTACCACCTTGCCGTTTTCCAGTTTCAGTGTAGGGTCTTTTGTGCAGGCACCTTCCCCGATCACAGTCAGCACACCGGCCATAGCCGCGCCGCCGAAGTAATCCTGCCAGTTCAGTTTGATCAGCGCCGGCAGAATAATGGGCAGTTTCAGTTTTACAGGGTTCAGAGTACCGATTTCTGTTTCCAGATTGACATCACGGATAGTTGCCTTGTCAGAGTCCGCTTCTGCGCCCACTGCGCCAAATACGCGGCCATTGATATTGAAATGGGAGTAATCAATGGGGTATACCTTTTCAGATGCTACCTGATTATCCCCTGTTGTTGTAGGATAAACTGCATCTGCACCACGTACTGCAGAGATACCGATTTCGCAGGTACCTAC
>NZ_JBGVHV010000055.1:0-3159 GCF_045122575.1 Anaerotignum sp.
ATTCAAGGCTGCTTGTACAGACCTGAAAGATCTGGCTTACAAAAAAGTAAAAGATCCTTCTGTTGTAGACCTGCTGTACAGCGAAGTTGAAAAAGCGAAAGTAAAATTCCCTGCTGAAGGTTAATAGGAAAGGGGAGGAAAAATAATGTTGAAAAAAATTTGGGACAACCTGGAAGAATTCATCATCGTTCCACTGATTTTTGCGATGTCCATCATCATTTTCATTCAGGTTATCATGCGTTATGTATTCCAGAACTCTCTGACATGGTCTGAAGAGCTGGCAAGATATATGTTCGTATGGCTGGTATACTTCTCCGTAAGTTTTACAGCCAGAAGACAGAAACACATCCGTATCGACGCGGCTATCAATCTGTATCCCAAAAAACTGCGTCCTTATGTTGAGATCCTGAGCGAAATCATTGTTCTGGCATTCTCCATCTTCATCGCTGTCACAGGCGTAACAGTATTCCACAAAATTGCATGGTCCGGTCAGATGTCTCCTGCCATGGGTATCCCTATGCAGTTCGTTTATGCGGCACCTATGATCGGTCTGGGCCTGACAGCGATCCGTCAGATCCAGACAATCGTGCAGAAAGTAAGAAATCTGAAAAACAATACTGAGGAGGTGGCTGAAGCATGACAGGTACAATTGCTGCAGTAGTATTTCTGACACTGATCGTTTCCCTGGTGCTGACCGTTCCCATTGGTTTCTCTCTGGGTATTGCATCTCTGGGTTATATCCTTTATACAGGCCAGCTGACACCCGGCTTTATCGCACAGAACATGGTAACCGGCTGTGACTCTTTCCCTACCATGGCCATTCCCTTCTTCATCTTTGCCGGTGAACTGATGGGCGGCGGCGGTATCTCTAAGAGACTGCTGAATCTGGCATCCGTATTCTTCGGCAGAATTCAGGGTGGTCTGGCGATCGTAACCGTTGTTGTATGTATGTTCTTTGCGGCGATCTCCGGTTCCGGCCCTGCAACTGTAGCGGCTGTAGGCGGTATGGTCGTTCCCACTATGCTGGAAAAAGGCTATGATAAAAAATTCGTACTGGCACTGATCGCAGCTGCCGGTTCCATCGGTGTTATCATTCCTCCTTCCATCCCCATGGTTATCTATGCGGTAACAACAAACAGCTCCGTATCCACACTGTTCCTGGCCGGCTTCGTACCCGGTATCCTGATCGGTCTGGTACTGATTGCATATTCCTACTTCTATGCAAAGAAAATGGGTTACAAAGGTGACGATGAACCCTTCTCTGCAAAGAGAGCACTGCATGAACTGAAGGAAGGTTTCTGGGCGATTCTGTCTCCTGTAATCATTCTGGGTGGTATCTATGGCGGTATCTTCACACCAACAGAAGCAGCGGCTGTATCCGTAATCTACTCTCTGGTAGTAGGCTGCTTCATCTACAAAGAACTGGATCTGAAAAAACTGCTGAATGTTACAAGAAATGCTTGTGAAACAACAGCTTCTATTCTGATCGTTATCGGCTGTGCTGCAGGTTTCTCCAAAGTCCTGACACTGGGCCGTATCCCTACTACAGTAGCATCTGCAATGCTGGCTCTGACAGATTCCAAGATCGTTATCCTGCTGCTGATCAACGTACTGCTGCTGATCGTTGGCTGCTTCATGGAAACACTGTGTGCTATCATGATCCTGGCTCCCATCCTGTATCCTGTTGTTACAGCTATGGGTGTTGACATCACACACTTCGGTATCATCATGGTAGTTAACCTGGCAATCGGCTTTATCACACCTCCACTGGGCGTAAACCTGTTTGTAGCATCCCGTGTAGGCGAAACCACGCTGGACAATGTGATCAAGGGTATCATTCCTTTCCTGGGTCTGATGATCGCAACATTGCTGGCAATCACTTACATTCCCGCTATCTCTATGTTCTTGCCTAATATGCTTGGTTAAGACATTCTGATATAATTGTTAAAAGCTTCTCCAAGGAGTGGATCGATATGAGTATTTCGAAAAAAATTCTGCAAAGTCTGCTGGACTGCGGCATCATTTTGATGACAGCGCTTTGTATGTTCCATTATTATGGCTGATATTCGATGACCTTCATCTGTTCCCAATCAGATGTAGCTCATATTGAACTCCCCAAAGACCTTCTTCCCTCGCGGAAGGAGGTCTTTTCCCTTTTTCGGGAAAATCCCGTGACATGGGTGCCGTGACCGTTATCATCGTAAGGTGCGGTTTTTCCATCTACCAGATCCAGAAAAGCAATGATACGGTTCTGGGGATGGGTGAAATCGGCCACGGGAGAAATGCCTGTATCCAGAAAGGCGATCGCGAGAGGGGCCTTGTTGGGTCGAAAGATTTTTTCTGCGGCAAAAAGCCGCTGTTTTAAAAGCATGGCGAGCATCTCCTTTCTTTATCAAGGTATGTAAAAACGTATTTTTGGGGACTTTTGGGCATATCTTTGTTTCAGAAGAAAAAAGGAGCGGATAGCAGATGGCGGAAAAAAACAGTATGGAGATGCTTTCTGCCCTGATGGGAGAACAGGGGCAGGATGCCTTGCAGATGCTGCAGCGGATGGAGCGGCTGAAGCGCCTGATGGGGACGGCAAAGCCTGTGGTGCAGACAGTCCCTGCGGAGGTCAGAGAAGGGGGCGATATTTTTGCCCGTAGCAAAAGGGAAAACATGATCTCGGCGGCGATCCCTTTCTTGGATCGGGAATACCAGAAGGAGATATATATCATTGTACGGCTGATGGAAATGCGGCGGGTGCTGGACGGCGGCCTGCTGGAAATGCGGCAGAAGCAGGAGGAACCGCCGGCCCTGCGCAGAAGGAAACTGTTGGGGGCGGTGCGGGCTTATTTGCCGCCGGAGGAAGGAAATCGGATGGAAACCTTGCTGAAAATGATGGATGTGAGAGAACTAATGGGACGGGAGGAACGGAAATGAGCACATGGGACACGCCGGAAGTACAGGCATTGGGAGAGGAACGGCTGAAATTGCTGCGGGAAGCAGCGGAACAGGCAAAGGGGAAAAACGGCATGGAACGGCTGGATGTTTTTCTGGAGTATGGAGAAAAACTTTCCGCCGGGGGCAGCCTGCCGCCGGAAGAACAGAAAGCATTGCTGGCGGCAGTGGCAGCCAGTCTGCCCAAGGAAGACCAGAAACAGCTGATGCAGGTCATGG
>NZ_JBGVHV010000056.1:0-15594 GCF_045122575.1 Anaerotignum sp.
ATGCAGATGTTTCATTGCCCATGAAACAGGGGCAGAAAAGATCGCCCGTCAGGCTCACTATCTGGAGGGCATCAACAATGGCATCACATACCATTTTCAGCTGACGAAGCGCACCTATCATATGCTGAAAAAGGAAAAAACATTGAAACTGCAGATCCATACGGGTCTGTTCGGTGGTATTTATATCACCGAACTGGATAACCCCGATTTCTTCAAGCGCGTCCGCCGAATGGACAGAAAAGCGGCGAAGATCGGCATGGTTCTTGGATTGCTGGCTGCCATTGGCGGCGTGGCGGTGTTCTGGTTTCTGTAAATAAAAAAGCCTTAAACAGAAGATGAACTGAACCCCATTTGTTAGACAGTATGATATACTAATCTAACAAGTGGGGTGTTTTTATGCCAAAAGGAGTGCCAAACAAACGCTATACAGCAGAGTTTAAAAAAATGGTAATCGAAACTATGATTGAAGAAAAACTGGGATATAGTGAAACAGCACGAAAATTCGATGTATGTGATTACCATAGAATCCAGAACTGGGAACGCATTTATCTGGAAGAAGGACCAGATGCTTTTTCTATTGAACGGCGAGGAAGAAAAAGTACTGGACGTCCTCGAAAAATTCCAAAAGAGATTGAAGAAGATTTATTAGCTGAAGTACAACGGCTGCGTGCAGAAAACGAATACTTAAAAAAATTACATGCCTTAGTTCTGGAAGACGAGCGACGCCAGCGCAGAAAGTGATGGTGGTTCAAGAACTAAGGGGACATCATTCTTTATCACTTCTTCTTTTAATCGCTCATTTACCACGTGCAACATTCTATTATCACCTAAAAAAATTAAATCAGACAGATAAATATGAGGTTGCCAAAAGTGAAATTACTGCTATCTATCATGAAAATAAAGGTAGATATGGTTATCGTCGCATTACTGCTGAATTGCACAAGCGTAAAATTCATCTGAATCATAAGACAGTCCGGAAATTGATGAAAGAACTGGGCTTAGTTTGTCATGTCAGAATGAAAAAATATCGTTCTTACAAAGGTGAAATCGGCAGAATCGCACCGAATTTATTAAACAGAGAATTTGAAGCTGAAAAACCAAATGAAAAGTGGGTAACAGATGTGACGGAGTTCAACCTGTTTGGCGAAAAAATATATTTATCCCCGATTCTCGATTTACACAGCCGAGATCTGATCAGCTATACAATTTTTGAACGTCCTGTTTTAGAAATGGTAACGACGATGCTGAATCAAGCTTTTGAAAAGATCCCTGATAATACAAATCTGATCCTTCATTCAGATCAAGGATGGCATTATCAGCATAAACAGTACCAAAGAATGCTTCAACGGAAAGGGATTCGCCAGAGTATGAGTCGTAAGGGCAATTGTCTGGACAATGCCGTAATGGAAAACTTCTTTGGTTTACTGAAAACAGAGTTGTTTTATCTTCAGGAGTTTGAATCAATGAATCATTTCAAACAGGAGTTGATCGAATATCTGGATTATTATAATAATCGACGTATCAAAGCAAAGTTAAAGGGCTTGCCGCCTGCAATTCACAGACAACAAGCCCTATTAGCTGCTTGATCAATATAAAGTTAAAAATTGTCTAACTTTTTGGGTTCACTTCATAATTCGGGGGATTTCTTTTTTTATTCTTTTACTGTTCGTCAACGAATTCGATATTATCCAGCTGTGCGCGGAAGTTGGCTTTGAATTTTTCCAGCCATTCCTTACGCAGGACAGCCTGTTCTGCTTTTTCTTCTTCTGTCAGGCCTTCTGCTTTTGCTTTTCTCGCCAGCTCGTTGATTCTCTTTGTCAAGGGTGTCTGTTCTTCCATCATATTTCTATTCTCCTATCACGGTAAAAATTTCATCATTTTCCGCCTCGGGCAAAAACGTATCTTTTTCCTTCTGACAGCCGCTGCAGAGCAGCATACCCATCAGCAGGAAAAACAGCATCTTCTTACAGATCGATGATTTCCGCATTCGCTACCGCCTCTTCCAGCAGTCTGTCCAGTTCTGTCAGTTTATGTTCCGCTTTTTCAATATAGCCCAGACGAGGTTTTGTTACGGGATGTTTTGCCACGAATACAGTACAGCAGTCTTCGTAAGGACGGATGGAAATTTCGAATGTACCGATTTTTTCCGCACGTTCTACGATTTCAGATTTATCCATACCTGCCAGAGGACGCAGTACGGGCAGATCACAAACAGCATTGATGACCTGAATGCCCTGCATGGTCTGGCTGGCAACCTGACCCACGCTTTCGCCTGTTACCAGTGCCAGTGCGCCATCTTTGTTGGCGATCATTTCTGCCGCGCGCATGAAGCAGCGTTTCAGGTGGATGGTCAGTCTGTCATGGGCTGTGTTATCCAACAGATACAGCTGCAGTTCTGTAAAGGGAACGACATACAGTCTGAATTCGCCTGTGAAGTCTGCGATTCTTCTTGCCAGATCGATTACTTTTTCTTTTGCCCATTCGCTGGTATACGGAGGGCTGTGGAAATATACGCCTTCCACTTCCACACCGCGTTTTGCCATCATCCATGTAGCAACAGGGCTGTCGATGCCGCCGGACAGCAGGCTGACCGCTTTACCGTTGCTGCCGTAAGGCAGGCCACCGTGACAAGGGATTGTCTGGGAGTGCATATATACACTGTTTCTGATTTCGATGTGCAGTGTCACATCAGGGTTTTTCACGTCTACTTTCAGGTTAGGCATTCTGTCCAGTAGATATGCGCCTACTTCCATGCTCAGTTCCATGGAGTGCATTTCGAATTTTTTGTTCGCACGGCGTGTTTTTACTTTGAAAGTCAGTTCCTTATCGCCGTATGTGTCCTGCATGTGCTGCAGTGCTTCTTCGCAGATAGTTTCGAATTCCATATTATCCAGTCTGATGCCGGGGCAGATGGAATGCAGACCAAAGATGGTTTCCAGTTTGGGAATGGTCAGGTCATAGTCCAGTTCGCCGCCGCGGTCTTCCACGATCAGACGACCGGGATCGCGTACAACATAATAGTTGCCGATGGGATCCAGGTTTTTACGGATCGCAGAGATCAGACGGTTGATGAAGATATACTGGTTGTTGCCGCGCATGGCGATTTCGCCGTATTTTACAATCAATACCTTTTCAGCCATTGTTATTTACTCCTCTCCTTGAGGGTTTCACCCTCAAACTCCCACCAAGGGGATCATCCCCTTGGAACCCGATACGCAAAAGCATTCGCTTTTGCAGTGCCGCAGGCAAACAAAAGTTTTTGTCTCACTTTTTTCAAAAAGTGAGCAGGGTGCAGGGGCAGAGCCCCGCATTTGCCTTGCAAGCTGATTTTTGGAGGGTTTGGGAACCTTTTTACAAGGAAAAAAGGTTCTCAACACCTTATCTATTATATTTTCTAAAGAATGGCACTAACTCATTCAGTGCTTTCAGACATTCTTCCGCTTCTTCCACTGTATTATATCTGCAGAAGCTGAAACGTACCGCACCTTCGATTTCTTCAAAAGGCAGGCCCATGGCTGTCAGCACAGGGCTGCCGATCTTCTTTCTGCTGTCGCAGGCAGAACCGGCAGAAACTACGATGCCCTTGCTTTCCATGGCATGGAGCAGCACTTCACTTCTTAAGCCTTTGAAAGTCACATTCAGCACATAAGGGCTGGCTTCTTCCAGAGAATCCCCGTTCAGCTGGGTATCAGGCATGGCCAGAATACCGTCCAGCAGTACTTTTTTCACTTCACGGATATGTTCAATGCTATCCTTCATAACTTTGAAGGCTTCATCACAGGCTACGCCCAGAGCCGCTGCGCCGGGGGCATTTTCTGTACCGGGACGCTGCCCCTTCTGCTGACCGCCGCCCAGCATCAGGGGTTTCACCTTCAGGCCCTTACGCATATACAGCATGCCAACGCCTTTGGGGCCGTGGATTTTATGACCGCTCATGGTCAGCATGTCGATTTTCATTTTTTCTACGTCGATGGGGTATTTGCCGAAAGCCTGCACCGCATCCACATGGAACAGGCACTTAGGATTTTTTTCTTTGATCAGCTTACCGATAGCAGCCGCATCCTGAATGGTACCTGTTTCATTGTTTACCAGAATAATACTCACCAGAACCGTATCAGGTCGGATGGCATTGGCCAGTTCTTCCAGAGAGATATGGCCTTTTCTGTCTACGGAAAGCCATGTCACTTCACAGCCGTTTTCTTCCAGCTTTTTCATGGGATTCTTTACAGCAGGATGTTCGATCTGTGTGGTAATAAAATGCTGACCATCACGTCTGTAGCCTTCCGCTGTGCCGTAGATCGCCCAGTTATCGCCTTCTGTGCCGCCGCTGGTGAAGAAGATTTCTTCACTTTTCGCACGGATGCCGCGAGCAATGATTTCCGCCGCATTTCTGATTTCTTTTTCTACGCCCAGTCCCATGGCACTGACGGACGCAGGGTTGCCGTACTGTTCACAGAGCATCATGCTCATTTTTTCCGCTACGGAAGGCAATGCTCTTGTCGTAGCAGCGTTATCGAAATAAATCATGTTCGTTGCCTCCTTAATCTAACTCGTACAACAGGATAGCAGTCGTTGTCATACCAGCCGTTTCTGTTCTTAAAATACGTTTGCCCAATGTAATGGGTGTGATACCGTTTTCCCGGGCCAGTGCAATTTCCTCATCGGCAAAGCCGCCTTCGGGGCCAATGAAAACACCCACGCTTTCCCCTTTGAAGTTCTGCACGAACTGGCGGATGCCTGTTTCCTGTTCTCTTTCATAGGGAATGATGGCGCCATCCAGTTCCTTGGCTTCTGCCACAGCTTCTTTGAATTTCAGCACCTGCTGACCGATTTCGGGGATCTTGCCTCTGCCGCTCTGTTTTGCCGCAGCTTCCGCAATTTTCTGCCAGCGTTCCAGTTTTTTCGCTTCTTTTTTATCCAGTTTGACGATGGCGCGTTCTGTGGAGACTGCTACAATGCGGTCTACCCCCAGTTCCACGCATTTCTGGATGATCAGTTCCATTTTATCCGCCTTGGGCAGACCCTGATACAGGGTGATTTTTGTTTTGGGTTCTGTTTCGCAGACCTCCTTGGAGAGGATATCCAGAAGAACACCTCGTTCCAGAGATGCGATACGGCACTGATAATCCATGCCTTCGCCATCACAAAGGGTGATTTCTTCCCCTTCTCTTGCTCGCAGCACTGTTTTGATATGTTTTTCATCCTCCCCGAACAGCTGCACCTGTCCGCGGCTGATGTCATTTTTGTTAAAGAAAAATTTAGGCATTGTCTTTCTCCTTTTAAAACCGTGAGGCTCTGCCTCACACTCCGCAAGGGGGATAATCCCCCTTGACCCTTATTTGCAGGAAACTATACAGTTTCCTGCGGTATGGGGGTGCAGGGGAATCATTTCCCTGCTGGGAGTTTGAGGGCAACGCCCTCAAGAAATCACCCCATGAATCTGGATGCGATCGCCACCCAGCCGTTCTTTTCACGAATTGCTTCCACCTTGAAGTTGCCTGCTTCCAATGCTGCCAGAACGTCTTCCTTCCGTTCTGTGATGATGCCGCTGGAAAGGAAAATACCGCCGTCCTTAATATAATCGGGCACCTGTTTTGTCAGAGCGATGATGATATCCGCAACGATATTTGCTTCTACCATATCGTATTTTTTCCCGCTGTATTTCTGATGCAGTGTTTTGTCCTCCAGAATGTTACCGGCGCAGACATGGTATTTTTCTCTGGAAATCTCATTCATGTCGCTATTTTCATAGGCAATGTTGATGGCATTGGGGTCGATATCCACAGCATCCGCTTCTTTTGCTTCCAAGAGCAGAGATGCAATAGAAAGGATGCCGCTGCCGCAGCCGATATCCAGAACCATATCATCTTTTTTCACATAAGTTTCGATCAGCTCCATGCACAGCTGTGTGGTTTCATGGGTGCCTGTACCGAAAATATGACCGGGGTCGATCTTCAGCACCACTTTATCGGTAGGCTCTGTCAGTTCTTCCCAGGAAGGTTTGATCATGATCTTTTCGCCAACGGGGAAGGGCTTGAAATATTTCTTCCAGTTATTTGCCCAGTCTTCTTCCTGTACGTTTTTCATCGTCAGTTCCAGAGAACCCAGCTCCAGTTCCTTTTCGGATTCTTTCACTGCTGCCAGAGCAGATTTGATCTGTGCCAGCTGTTCTCTGCCATAAAGGTTATCTCTCACAAAGAAAGTGATGCCTGTCACCAGCTGTTCTTTTTCTTCTACCAGTTCATCGGCAACATAGTCCCAGTCTCTGTGGGGGTTTTCCAGAAACTCTGCAAAATCAGATTCATCGTGGATCATCAGCCCCGTCAGACCGCATTCATACAATACGCCTTCCACAGGTTCCAGCCCCATCTGACTGGTTGACACAAATACTTCGATCCATTCCATTTGGATATTCTCCTTTCAGATATAAACTTGCCCGTCAAATGTCTGAGCAAGTGCACAAACGCTTTTATGCATTTGCTCACCCGCTTGTCGGGACTTTCATAATAGGAAAAAAGCCGCTCTAAAAAAGAAATAAGAACGGCTTGATTTTATTTATCATACATCTCGCATACTTCACGGTAGCTGTCAGGTGTACCAATATCATAGCATTCCCCTTCAAAGGTATAGGCGTACACTTCTTTTCTCAGGTACAGCCATGCAGGGAAATTGCCGGGAGCATCGGGTTTGTTGCCTGCCGCCAGATATTCGGCAAACAGAGGCACTGTTTCCTTTTTGTAAAGATATGCGGCAAATACTGCTGTATTGGACTTGGGCTTTGCAGGTTTTTCCTCGATATCCAGCACCATGCCCTTTTCATCCAGCAGGGCAATGCCAAACTGGCTCAACTGGCTTTCATCTTCCCATACTTTTACGCAGACACAGTCACGGTCTTTTTCGCGGAAAAAGCGCACATAATCTGCCAGGGAATATGTAAAGAAATTGTCCCCTGCAATAACCATCAGATCGTCATCCACCTTTGCTTCTTCGATCACAAAGGCAATGTCGCCGATGGCGCCGCGTTTATTGGAATCGTCTGTGGTGCCGTCGTTCAGCACTGTAATGGGCACACGGCTTTTCGCTGTTTTCGCCCATGCTTCGAAATGGCTCGCAAATTTATCGTTGCTTACAACGAAAATCTCGTCCAGTTCTTCCACAGCATCCATTTTTTCTACAATATGATCTATGATCGGTTTCTTACCGATGGGGAGCAATGCCTTTGGCCTGTTCAGTGTCAAAGGATATAACCTTGTGGCATAACCTGCCGCCAGAATAATGGCTTTCATATACTCTCCTCCTTCAAATGTTACTTATTCCCCCTTGCCAAAGAGCCCGTCGCAGATCTCCTGCAATGTCTTGGGCAAAGGAGCTGTCATTTCCTTTCCGTACAGATAGCCCAGAGGCCCCTGTTTTTCTTTCCATTCCACCCGCAAAGCGTGTAAGAACTGATTGGAAAGGCCATATTCCCTACGGAATTTTTCGTTCGAATGTTCCGAACCATATTTTCTGTCGCCTACCACGGGATGTCCGATGGACTGCATATGGGCACGGATCTGGTGAGTCTTCCCTGTGATCAGATGAATCTCCAGCAGTGTGTACCCCTTCGCATGGGCAATGGGACGATATTTCGTCATCGTCTTCGCCCCCATTCCTTCCCTTTTGGAAATGCGAACCTGATTTTTGTCTCCGTCTTTTGTCAGATAGGCTGTGATCTCCCCGGCCTCGCGGATCTCGCCCGCCACCAGCGTCAGATAGTATTTATCCAGCTTGTGGGTACGAATGATCTCGTTTACCGCCTGTACCCCGCGAAGTGTTTTGCCTGCGATGACCAGACCGCTGGTGTTTCTGTCCAGTCGGTTGCAGAGAGCAGGGGTAAAGCTGCTTGCCGCATCGGGGGTATACTGCCCTTTCTGATAAAGATAATATAAGATCTGGTCGATCAGCGTGTCCTTATCACTGCTTTTTTCGGGATGGGTCAGAAGCCCTGCCGGTTTGGATACCACAAGGATATCGTCATCCTCATAAACAATGCCGAAATGGCGTTTCGCCTGGGTCACTTCCTTTTCTTCCATAAAGGACTGAATGGTTTCCTCCGCCAAGTAAAGCTGGAGGGTATCGCCTGCCACAAGCATTTCGTTACCCTCAGCTCTGCCGCCGTTCAGTTTAATGCGCTTTTTGCGTAGCATCTTATAAAGGAACCCTTTGGTCGCCTTGTTCATATATTTCAGCAGGAACTTATCCAGCCTTTGATTTTCCTCGTTTTTTGTGATCCTGATTTCCTTCAAAGTGATCCCCTCCGAAAAAATCAGCTATGGATCCAAGCCAGATATGCGCTGATGAAGTCATCGATATCGCCGTCCATGACTGCATCTACCTTACCTGTTTCCTGACCAGTACGGTGGTCTTTTACCATGGTGTAAGGCATGAATACGTAGGAACGGATCTGGCTGCCCCAGCCGATTTCCTTAGTTTCCCCACGGATCTCAGCCAGTTTCTGCATCTGTTCTTCCAGTTTCAGCGCCAGCAGTTTGGATTTCAGCATTTTAAATGCTTTGTCCTTGTTGGCAAACTGGCTTCTTTCTTCCTGACAGGCAACAACTACGCCTGTAGGGAAGTGGGTGATACGGATGGCAGAGGATGTTTTGTTGACATGCTGACCGCCGGCACCGCTGGCTCTGTATGTGTCGATACGGATGTCGTCGGGTTTGATTTCGATTTCTGTGTCATCTTCGATTTCGGGCATAACGTCGCAGGAAGAGAAGGATGTCTGTCTTCTGCCGGCACTGTCGAAAGGAGATACACGCACCAGACGGTGGATCCCTTTTTCAGATTTCATATAGCCGTATGCATTTTCCCCGTTTACCTGGAATGTTACGGATTTCAGACCTGCTTCATCGCCGTCCAGCATATCCAGCAGTTCCACTTCGAATCCTTCCTTCTGTGCCCATCTGGTATACATACGATAGAGCATGTTTGTCCAGTCGCAGGCTTCTGTACCGCCTGTGCCGGCATGCAGTGTGATGATGGCATTGTTTCTGTCGTATTCGCCGTCCAGCAGTGTTGCAATACGCAGCTGTTCGAATTCCGCCAGGAATGTGTCATTCATTTCTTTTACTTCTTCATATACGCTTTCATCCTGTTCTTCGATACCCATTTCGATCAGTGTCAGAATGTCTTCGTATGTGGTCACAAGGTTTTCGAATTTGCCAACCTTGTTTTTCAGACCTTTCAGCTGCTGCAGTGTTTTCTGGCTCTTTTCCAGGTCATTCCAGAAATCGGGGTCAGCGGAAAGTTCTTCTAATTCTGTGATCTTTTCTTTTGCACCGGCAACGTCAAGGGATCCTCCCATTTCTTCTAATTTTTCGTCGTAACCGGAAAGGCCCAGACGGATCTGTTCTAATTCAAACATCAAAAATCATCTCCTTTATAAGTGGAATCATGAGTTTTTATCGTTAATATCTTTTCTGTATCACTTTTTATTTATCCTCAGCGGAAAAAGGCTCCGCAGAAAATCTGATAAAGTTCCCGCCGAAGGATGCCAGAAAATCTTCCATGGGCACCCACCATTCGGGCTTGTTTTTTTCACAAAAAGCGGAAGGATGGTGTACCAGAAAGGCTGTCAGTTCTCCGTCCACCGTTTCGTAGCCGAAACAGGGCACAAGGTGACCGCCCTTTCCGTAAATACCGCCTCCGTAAGGGTTGGGCTGTCCGCCCAGAAAAAAGGGAGCAACGGAAATGATGCAGGGATGCCCCTCATCCAACTCCCTTTTCAGTTCCTCAGCTGTTTTCCTCCGCAGGGCTTCGCCATAAATGCCGTATTCCTCAGCCATATGCGCCAGCCCCCAGTGGATCCAACCAACACCCGGTTTATAAGCACCTGCCGCGATTCCTTTTTCGATCATGGGCCAGTGGCGTTCTGTCTGTTTGCCGAACCCATCCAGCACCATTCTCAATGAGGCAATGCCGCAGCTGCGGAACGTCCAGTGGTCTGCTGTTTCAATATCGGGAAACTGTTCCGCCTCCCAATTCTCCGCAGTCATCTGCTGGGTATAAAAAGGGAAATCCATGGGCAGCCGGAACCGCTTTCTTTCTCCCAATCTTATCACTTCTTTCTGCTTTCATATCTGAAAGCCGATGGCTTTACAGCCATCGCTGACGTTCGTAGGGCTTCGCCCTACTCATGTCATCAGGTTGCCAAATGCCTGTGCAGCTGCGTAAGCAAGCTTCCGCCTGCCAGTCGCTTGGCAACACTTTCATTACACGTTTCTGCCGCAGCACTGTTTATATTTCTTTCCGCTGCCACAGGGACAGGCATCATTTCTGCCCACTTTTTCTTCAGAACGTGTCTTGGGCTGTTTCACCAGAGATTCATCTTTGTTTGTGAACATCTGCTTGGGTTCTTCCCTCTTCACTTCTGTCTGGATGCGTACACGATACAGGATCTTCAGTGTGTCTTCCTGAATGTGTTCGCTCATTTCATCAAACATATCGTAAGATGCAAATTTATATTCTGTCAGAGGGTCTCTCTGGGCATAAGCATGGAGGCCGATCCCCTGTCTCATTCTGTCCATATCATCGATATGATCCATCCATTTCTGGTCGATCACACGCAGCATAACCACTCTTTCCAGTTCACGCATGCGTTCTTCGCCTTCGGGCTGACCCTGAGAAATTTCCTTTTCTTTCATTTCGTACATCTGAACAGCCAGCTTTTTCAGGCTTTCTGCCAGTTTTTCCTTTGTCATCTGCTGCATGGCATCATCCTTGATGTTGATCTTGCCAACAGGGATCACAGCAGACAGTGTTTCGCTGAATGCGTTCATATCCCATTCTTCAGGCAACTGATCTTCGCCCATGTGGGCATCCACTGCTCTGTCCACGATGGCATGGATCATGGAAATAATGGAATCGCGCAGGTTTTCGCCATACAGTACGCGTTTTCTTTCGCCATAGATGATCTCTCTCTGTTCGTTCATGACCTGATCATATTCCAGCAGCTGTTTACGGATGGCAAAGTTGTTGCCTTCTACCTTCTTCTGGGCACCTTCGATGGCCTTTGTCAGCATGCCTGCTTCGATGGGATCATCTTCTGTCATACCCATGGCATCTACGACCTTCATGGTCTTTTCGGAACCGAACAGACGCATCAGATCATCTTCCAGAGAGATGTAGAAACGGGATTCACCGGGGTCACCCTGACGGCCGGAACGACCGCGCAGCTGGTTATCGATACGTCTGGATTCGTGACGTTCTGTACCGATGATCTTCAGACCGCCCAGTTCGGGAACGCCTTCCCCCAGTTTGATATCTGTACCACGGCCGGCCATATTTGTCGCAATAGTAACCGCACCCTTCTGGCCTGCCAGTGCAACGATCTCTGCTTCCTGTGCATGATATTTCGCATTCAAAACCTGATGCTTCACGCCTTCCATTTTCAGCATTTTGCTCAGGACTTCAGATTTTTCAATGGTTACAGTACCAACCAGTACAGGCTGGCCTTTTTCATGAGCCGCTACGATATCACGCACCACTGCACGGAATTTGCCTGCTTCTGTGCGGTAAACCACGTCTTCCAGGTCTTTTCTCTGTACAGGCAGGTTTGTGGGGATCTCGATAACGTCCATGCCGTAAATATTACGGAATTCGTCTTCTTCTGTTTTTGCAGTACCGGTCATACCGCTTTTCTTTGCATATTTGTTGAAGTAGTTCTGGAATGTGATGGTAGCCAGTGTCTGGCTTTCTCTGCGCACCTGTACGTTTTCCTTGGCTTCGATGGCCTGATGCAGACCGTCGGAATATCTTCTGCCGGGCATCATACGACCTGTGAATTCGTCAACGATAACGATTTCGCCTTCATTTACCACATAGTCCTTATCCAGATGCATGTTGTAGTTTGCTTTCAGGGCGTTGTTAATGTGGTGCTGCAGTTCCAGGTTTTCGGGGTCGGAAAGGTTATCCACGTTAAAGAATTTTTCCGCCTTTGCCACACCTTCCTGTGTCAGCACAACGGATTTCGCCTTTTCATCCAGAACGAAGTCACCTTCTTCCTGAATTTCTTCTTTCATCAGCGCATTCATGGCTTCTGCTTCATTCAGGATACGGCCTTTTTTCAGTTTTTTAACAAACAGGTCGGCTACACGGTACATTTCTGTAGACTTGGAGCCGCTGCCGGAAATGATCAGTGGTGTTCTGGCTTCATCGATCAGAACAGAGTCAACTTCGTCGATGATGGCATAGTGCAGATCTCTCTGTACCATCTGTTCTTTTCTGGTCACCATGTTGTCACGCAGGTAATCAAAACCGAATTCGTTGTTTGTACCGTAAGTGATATCACAGTTATATGCTGCACGGCGTTCGTTGTTATCCATGCTGTTCAGGATGCAGCCAACAGTCAGACCAAGGAATCTGTAAACCTGACCCATCTGTTCCGCGTCACGCTGTGCCAGATAGTCATTGACTGTAACAACGTGTACACCCTTGCCTTCCAGCGCGTTCAGGTAAGCAGGCAGCGTTGCCACCAGCGTTTTACCTTCACCTGTTTTCATTTCCGCGATTCTGCCCTGGTGCATGATGATACCGCCCATCAGCTGTACGGGGAAATGTTTCATATTCAGCACATGGGCGCGGGAAGATGCTTCTCTCACCACTGCATATGCTTCAGGCAGGATATCATCCAGTGTTTCGCCATTTGCCAGACGATCCTTGAATTCCTGTGTTTTTGCTCTCAGCTCTTCGTCGGAAAGTGTTTCCAACTGGGGGCCCAGTGCTTCGATTTTTGCTACGATAGGTTTGATTTTTTTGATTTCTTTTTCACTGTAGTTTCCAAAGATTTTTTCTAAAAAACCCATTTGGTTCACCTCATTTTTCTCATAAGTATTTAATGTGCTCAAAGCATACCGTCAGATATGCCCTCACGATATGTTTTGGGCACACTTTTACATTATTATAGTATAGCAGAAGAATACCCCCGTACACAAGGGAAACTTGCGTATTTCGGGGGTTTGTTCGTAAAGTTTAAGAAAATTGTAACATAAAAATCGTATTTTCCATAAAAACCCTGTCTTTCAGACGGAAGAGCCGTCTTTTTGTTCCTGTTTTTATGGATATTTTTATTCTGCTTCCTCTTTTCTCTGTGCCTTTTTCCAGCATTTATAGCACATGGGACGATAGCTTTCGTTGCCGCCCAGCATGATCTGTGCCCCTTCCGTCACCACATTGCCTTCGCCGTCGATCCGGGCATTGACCATGGCCTTGCCGCCGCAGGTGCAGACCGTTTTCAGTTCGGAAACGGAATCTGCCAGTTCAAACAGCCTTGCACTGCCGGGGAACATCTTTGTGCGGAAATCCGTTCTGAGGCCAAAGCAGAACACGGGCACATTATAATTGTCCACGATATCCCGCAGCTGTTCGATCTGTTCCGGCGTCAGGAACTGGGCTTCGTCGGCAATGATGACATCGTTGAACTCCTTTTCCCTGTCTCTGAAAATCTCGAAAAGATTCATTTCCTCCGTGATCACATCGGCCGGCTGTTCCAGCCCGATGCGGGAACGTACGATATCCTTGCCATAACGGGTGTCTGCCGCAGGTTTGATCAGCCACACACGCATGCCCTGTTCTTCGTAGTTAAATTTTGTAATAAGCGCCTGGGCGGATTTGGAACTGCCCATCACACCATATCTGAAATACAGTTTTGCCATTTTCCGTCCTCCTGTCTGATATCATTTTCTGCCACTATCTTAGCATAAATATGAGCTCTTGGCGAGGGGAACGCTCAGTTAAATTTGTGCGTTCTTCACATTTCCTTTCTCAGAAAAAGGAGTATACTGACAGTAAGAATGACCTTTTTCGACTTTCTGCAAGGAGATGAACCGTTTTGATCACTGACCTGACCCGGGGCGATACCAAAAAAATGCTCTGGCTCTTTTCCATTCCTATGCTGCTGAGTGTGGCTTTTCAGCAGATGTACCATATTGCAGACAGCATCATTGCCGGCAAATGTATCGGGGAACACGCTCTGGCTGCCGTCGGTGCATCCCACCCCATCACCATGATCTTCATGTCTGTGGCAGTAGGCAGCAATATCGGCTGTGCCGTGGTGGTATCCAAACTATTCGGCGGAAAGGAATACGGCAGACTGAAAACCGCCGTCTGCACCATTTTTCTCACTTGTGCCGCAGTCAGCATCGGCATGACCCTTCTGGGGCTAATGACAGGAAATGCCATGCTTTCCGCCATCCACACCCCTGCCGATGTGTTTCAGGATGCCTCTGTCTATCTGAAAATCTACATTCTGGGCTATCTGTTTTCGTTTTTATATAACATCTGCAACGGCGTTTTCACCTCTCTGGGGGACAGCCGTACGCCCCTGTATTTTCTGATCGGCTCCTCCGTCGGCAATATCCTTCTCGACCTCTTTTTTGTGATCGGTCTGAAACTCGGGGTATCCGGCGTGGCATGGGCCACTTTTCTGGCACAGGGCTGTGCCTCCATACTAGCACTCCTGACCATGATCCACCGCCTGAAACAGCTGCAGACCACAGAGCCCTACGAAAAATTTTCCTTCCCCATGCTGAAACAGGTGACCATTGTCGCCGTTCCCAGTATTCTGCAGCAATGCTTCGTTTCCGTGGGGAATCTGTTCGTGCAGTCCGCTGTCAACAGCTATGGTTCTGCTGTTGTGGCCGGCTTTTCCGCCTGCCAGAAACTGAATGTATTCTGTGTCACCTGCATGACCACTCTTTCCAACGGCCTATCCTCCTTCACCGCCCAGAACCTTGGGGCGAAAAAGCCGGAACGGGTCACGGAAGGATTTCGAGCAGGGGCATTGCTGGGGGTCATCGTCTGCGTGCCCTTCTTCCTGCTCTATTTCTTCTGCGGCGAGGGCGCCATGGGGCTGTTTATGGAAGAAAGCAGCAAGGCCGCCATTCAGACCGGCATGGATTTTCTGCGGATCGTCACACCTTTTTATTTCGTTGTGATTTTCAAGGTCATGTGCGACGGGGTACTGCGGGGTGCCTCTGCCATGCTGCAGTTCATGACCGGCACCTTTGCCGATCTGTTCCTCCGTGTTGCCTTCGCCTTTCTCTTCTCCAAAGGGCTTGGCTTCGGCCCTATGGGCATCTGGATGGCATGGCCCATCGGCTGGACGCTGTCCACACTGATTTCTTATTCTTTCTATCGCAGGAAACCATGGCTTTCCGCGAGGGACGCTGTCTCTCCCCCGTCCTGCAAGGAGCATGATGCTCCTTGATCCGCTTTTGCAGAAACATCATCCAATAAACACAATCAAAAAAGAGGCTGCAAAGCCTCTTTTCGTTTATTCATCTCGGATATTTCCTTTTCGAACATTCTCCTCAATCAGATCCTTTGTATACCTGCCGATCACTTCCGACCCCAGCTGATTTCTGGCATGGCGTTTCATCACCTGGGTTTTCGTCACCTGATGGGCTTTCCAGTCGCCGCCGTCATTGGCATGATTCAGCATCAGGGGCTGCAGATTATCCATAGTTCGGGCAAATTTCGCCTCTGCTGTTTCCCCCGCTTCAAATTCTTCGAATAACCCCCGCAGTTCCTCTTTCTGGTCATCAGGGAGCA
>NZ_JBGVHV010000057.1:0-28195 GCF_045122575.1 Anaerotignum sp.
AAAGCCCCTCTGTAAAAGATATTTACAGGGGGGCTTTTTATTGCAGCGATTCAAAATCAAAGGATGTTATCAGCCCTGATTTTTTTCAGCCATCATTTTTTCCTGCTGTTCGATCATTTTCTTTACCATATAACCACCCACATAACCATTCTGTGCGGATGTCAGGTCGCCGTTATAGCCTTTTTTCAGAGGTACGCCGATTTCGTTGGCTACTTCAAATTTGAACTGCTCCATGGCTGCTCTGGCCTCGGGTACGTTGATTCTGTTGCTGTTGCCGCTGGAATTGTTGTTGCTCATGTTTATGACCTCCTTGATTTTTGTCTGTTTTTATAATTTGTGTTGCTTGGTGTTGCAAACTTAGTATGACCCTGTCGAATTTGAATATGTTAGGAACATACTGGCACGGTTTCCATCTGAAAAACGAAGGTTCTTTGTTTTTCGATTGACAAAGACAATTTAGGGGAATATCATAAGGAGTGGTTTGATGAATATTTTTACAGGAGGAAAATAACGATGAACGTATTAGACCATCTAGGTTGTGATAAAGTATTTTACTATTTTGAAGCAGTCTGCGATATCCCTCACGGCAGTTTCCATGAAAAAGCCCTGAGCGACTATATCGTTCAGTTTGCAAAGGAAAGAGGACTGTACTGCCGTCAGGATGAAAGAATGAATGTGATCGTGAAAAAGCCCGGCACAGCAGGCTATGAACATTCTCCCGCCCTCATCATTCAGGGGCATATCGATATGGTCTGCGAAAAAAATGCAGATACAGAACATGATTTTCTGACAGAACCTCTGAAGCTGTATATCGATGGAGATGATATCAAAGCCCGCGGCACCACACTGGGGGCAGATAACGGCATTGCCGTTGCCTATATGCTGGCACTTCTGGATGCGCAGGAGATCGAACATCCTCCCATCGAATGTGTCTTTACGGTAGAAGAAGAAATCGGCATGGGCGGTGCAACAGACTTGGATGCCTTTGATCTGGAAGGGAAACGATTCCTGAATATGGATACGGAAGAAGAAGGTTACCTGATGGTAAGCTGCTGCGGCGGCAGACGGATGCGTATGTATCTGCCTGCGGAAAGAAGTGCGGCACCTGCTGATAAAAAGGCCTTTGCCATTCGTATCCGCGGTCTGAAGGGCGGCCATTCCGGCGCAGATATTCATCTGCAGAGAGCCAGTGCCAACGTGCTGATGGGCAGACTTCTGCTGGAACTGCGGGAAAAAATCGGCTATGATCTGGTGAAGGTGAATGGCGGCAATATGGACAATGCTATCTGCCGTGAAGCAGAAGCCATCCTTCTGATCGACACTGCAAAGGAAGGGGAAGCAAAAGAACTGCTGGCTGAACTGCAGAATATTTTCTGGGCGGAATATAAAGACCGCGAAAGTGATATACTGGTGACAATGGAAGAAACAGAGGGCGCGGCAGAAATGCTGACAGTGGAAGTGAGAGACAATATCATTGCCCTGCTGCAGTTGCTGCCTTATGGCGTGCAGACTATGGATACCAACATGGAAGGCCTGGTGGAAAGCTCCAGCAATATTGGCATTGTCCGCACAGAAGAAGATCATATCTTTATCGATAATGCTGTCCGCGGTTCTGTGGAAAGCAGAAAAGATGCTATTTGCAAAAAAATTGAAGTGCTGGGTGAACTGTGCGGTGCAAAGGTGGTTGGTGTCAACGATTACCCCGGCTGGCAGTATAACCCAGACTCGGAACTGCTGAAAATCTTCAAAGAAGCATGGACAGAAAAATTCGGGAAGGAACCTGAAGTGGTTGCCATCCATGCAGGTCTGGAATGTGGCCTTTTTGCGAAAAAGATCCCCGGTCTGGATCTGATCTCTCTGGGGCCCGATATGCATGATGTCCATACCCCCGATGAAAGACTGAGCATTTCTTCTACCATCCGTGTCTGGGAATATCTGAAATATGTTTTGAAAAAACTGAAATAATGGAACTTTTTTGAAAGAGGGCAGACTTATGCGGCTTCCGTGGAATAAAAAATACATGGAGATCGGCTTTCATGTCATCGTCACGGTCTTGATTCTGGCGGGGATGGCAGCACTGCTGTTTTGGCTGCCTCGGGCGAAAAATGTCATATTTGAAACGGCGGGGAATCTCCTCGCCGTTTTTGCGCCCTTTTTCTGGGCATTGTTCTTTTCTCTGCTGCTGGAGCCCCTGACGGCTTTCTGGCAGGGGTTTTATGAAAAGCGATGCTCTCTGTATCATCGCAGCCGCATCCGGAACCGTAAGGCGGGTACGGCCTTTGCCTATCTGTCGGTGGGGCTGGTTCTCTTTGTTCTGGGCAGTTTTCTGGCAAAAAAGATCGGGGATATGGATATACAGGAGATGGCCGCGCAGATCAGCGATTATATTCGCAGGATCGGAGATATCCTTGTGCTCCTGAACCTGAAACTGGCAGAAATGGGTGTTTTACAGAATGTGGAGGGCATCCTTTCCCTTTGGACGGAGCAGACTACCCAATGGATCGAAGCGAAAGCAATGGGGCTGGCAAATACCATTCCCCAGATCGGCGGCAGCCTTTTGGATATCCTCATTGGTCTTGTGGTGGCCTTTTATTTCCTGATGGAAAAACGACGGATGCTTTCCATCTGCGGCGCTTTTACCACTGTGTTTCTGGGAAAAAGATGTACCGGTCTTTTTCGGCGACTGTTCCGCGAGGTATATTTCGTTTTTGCGGGCTATCTCAGCGGACAGATGGTGGATGCTGCCATTATGGCAGTGTTGTTTTCCGGTGCGTTTCTTGTGGTGGGGCTGCCCCATGGAGTCTTTCTGGGGCTTCTCAGCGGGTTTTCCAACCTGATTCCATATTTTGGTGCTATCACAGCCTTTCTTTTTGCGGTATTTTCAGGGCTTCTCAGCGGCAATCCCATGAAGGCCGTCTATGCTTCCATCCTCATCCTGCTTTTGCAGCAGGTGGATAGCATTTTTATCGTGCCAAAGGTGGTGGGCAGGCGGGTGGAATTGCATCCGGTGCTGGTGCTACTTTCTCTGGCGGTATTTGGCCGATGCTTCGGTTTTTGGGGGCTGCTCTTTGCGGTTCCCTTGGGAGCTCTTTGCAAAAATTTTCTATGCTGGCTCTATGAACGAAAAAGAATCTGACATTTGTCGGAAATTTGTAAAAAACATCTTTCTTTTCCTACAATTTTGGTGTATAATAAAGTACGATATGTATACAAGATAAGTGACCCTTTGGTTGAATATAGAAAGGCGGTAAGAAACATGAGAGGATTGGTTCATACAGTAAAAGATGATCTGGTGATCGCAACGATCCATAGAAAAGAAGCATGTGGGGAATGCAGAGCGTGTCTTTCCGGCATGACAAAAACAGAAATGGATATCGAAGCGAAAAACCTTTGTGATGCAGAAATTGGTGATTGGGTAGAACTGGAACTGCAGGAAAATGCATTTTTCAATGCAGTGGTTATCATGTATGGTCTGCCCTTTATCGGCTTTATTGCCGGTGTGGTAGGCGGTTACTATGGTGTTCCTAAAGTGGTTCCCGGTATTTCTCCCGTTCTGCCTTCTCTGGTGCTGGGCGTTCTTGGTATCGTGATCGCAATGCTGTGGATCAAGAGCCAGAATCCTCGTTGGGAAAGCGGCAAATATCGTCCTCTGGCCACAAAGATCGTGGAAGAAGAGGAAGAAATTGTAAACGGCAATTACGCAAAATAAAAAACGAACTCCCTGAATGTTGATTCAGGGAGTTTTTCACGTTTTGTCCCTTTTTTCATAAAATAGAAAAAAGGGGGTGAGGGACGTGCTGAAAGAAAGGGTACGAGCCCATTGTGGGGCAGGGGAAAACTGTTCCCGCTCCATTTTGCGGGCTGCGGCGGAGGAATATGGCATCTCTCTGTCGGAGGATATCCTTGCAGCCTGCGGCGGCATCAGCGGCGGCTTTGGCGTAGGTGGCATGTGCAGTGGACTGGTGGCGGCGGTAATGGTGTTAGGGCTGTTGTTTGATGAAGGTGAAGTAAAAATAAAACGAATTTTGTTTCTGGTTAAAGTTCAGGAAAGGTTTGGTTTTCTGGATTGCTGCAGGCTTTCAGCATTGGGGAAGGACTGCAGCAGCGTTCTGGAAGGGATTGCAGAAATTTTGCAGGAAGTGATTGACGGATAAAAAGGATGTCTGGAATTCAGACATCCTTTTCGCTTTCTTTTTGGGAAAAAGAGAGACTGGCTTTCAGCTGCAGATTTTCCTTTCGCAAAGTCTCCAGTTCTGCTTCCAGCTTTTCCGTCTGGTTTTTCCAGCGGGCGTTTACAGCGGCAATTTCATCGCTGCGCTGCGCCAGCAAAGCGGAAAGCTCCTCGATCTGCTGTTTGTGGCTTTCCTGCAGGGTGGTGTAGGCTTTTGTATATTCGGGCGGGGGAAGATTTCGCTTGATCCGTTTTTGGGGTGAAGGGGAGGAAAGAGGATAGGCGGCAGGCAGATAGTTGCTATCGCCGTAACATTCCACACCGTTATATTCATCTTCCTCTGCGCCGATCAGTTCCCCTTTCAGGCATTTGGCCGGGAATTTTTCCGTAAATTTTTCCACAGGGCCGAAGGAGGTACCGCCGGTTTCGGAAATGCAGCGCATGGGCTGACCGTTTACCGTCCACATCAGGATGACTTTACCCTTTTGCAGAGAAACTAGACAGGTGTCGCAGTTGTTGTCCTCCCAGAGGATACGGGGCGTGCTGATGGCGGAGGTATGTTTGTATTGATATACCACCTGTGTGCGGAACATGCCTCGTACGATGTAGAGCATGTGTATTTTTTCGTTGTCGTTGACGATGGAAAGGTCGGTACAGGGGGAGGGGGTCTGGATGAGAGGTGTCACACTGCCCATGGTGTAGGGTTCCAGCAGCATTTCTCTGGCACTGACCACATTTCGCCCTGTGCGGTAATAGAGGATGATATGCTCTTTACGCAGCCTGCGGGCAAGGAAGGGGGTCTTCGGCAGGGGCATGAAACGATCGATCTGATAGGTTTTTTCCCATTTACCCTCCCGAAAAACGGTGTAGACCAGAGAATCAATGCCGGTGGATTCTGTTGGCTGATGATAGATCAGATGGAAGGTATCCTCCGTGGGTAGGAGAAAAAACTTTGTATTGCCGCCAGAGGGAAGCTGTGCCGACATGGGGTGATGTTCCCATTGGGCAAGGTCTGTGGAGGAGGCCATAAAAAGCTGCCCCTCTGCGTTGGAATAAAGGAGATGGGCTTTTTCGGCATATTGGCAGAGGGAAAAAATGGGGGCTGCTTTTTCAGCGATCTTCTGGGGGGCAGTCCAGCCTTCGGCTGCGTAATGGCGGCAAAGGATGCTGCCCTGTTCGTAATAAAACAGATGAAAGGCATTTTTTGTTTTCAGATATTTTACATGAGGGTTCTGCATGGGTTCGCTCCTGAATCATATTCATAACAGTCTATGCAGAACAAAATAAAAAATCCCCTATGCCGTTAACATAGGGGATAAATTTTGCAGTATAGGGTTCCAAGGGAATTATTCCCTTGGTGGGGTTTGGGGCAAAGCCCCAAGAATTATTTCTTCGCTTTGGATTCGCAGTAGATGCAGCGGTATTCGCCGGTCTCTCTGTTTGTCAGTTTGAAGATATGGGGAATTTCCTGCTCTACGGAAGTGATGCAGCGAGGGTTTTTGCAGTGAACGATATTTGTCAGTTTTTCAGGCAGTTGAGGATGGAATTTTTCCACACAGCTGCCTTCTTTTACGATATTGATCGTTACGTTGGGGTCGATATAACCCAGTGCATCCAGATCCAGATCCAGTTCTGCATCGATTTTGATGATATCTTTTTTGCCCATTTTTTCACTGGGGGCATTTTTGATCAGAGCGATGGGAGCATCCAGATGATCCAGATTCAGGAAATGATACAGATCCATACCTTTTCCTGCTGTAATATGGTCGATCACTACACCGTTGTTGATTGCGCCAACTTTCATCATTTTATGCCACCTCCAGTAATTTCAGAATCAGAGCCATACGGATATATTTGCCGTTCAGCACCTGCTTGAAGTAGCAGGCTCTGGGGTCATCATCCACAGCTACGGAAATTTCGTTTACACGGGGCAGGGGATGCATGATGCACAGGTCGCTCTTTGCGGATGCCAGTTTATCCATGTTCAGGATATAGCTGTCTTTCAGGCGGATATAGTCCGCTTCGTTGAAGAAACGTTCCTGCTGTACTCTTGTCATATACAGGATATCCAGTTCGGGCATGGCATCTTCCAGACTTGTGGTTTCCACATAAGGGATGCCTTCCTTGTTCAGTTCATCGATGATATATTCGGGCACTTTCAGTTCATCGGGGGAGATCAGCACGAACTTCACGTTTTCGTAACGGCTCAGAGCGTGGATCAGGGAATGAACGGTTCTGCCGAATTTCAGGTCACCGCACATACCAACGACCAGATTGTCAAAGTGGCCTTTTTCTCTCTGAATGGTCAGAAGGTCAGCCAGTGTCTGGGTGGGGTGGTTGTGACCACCGTCGCCGGCGTTGATGATAGGCACGTCGCAGCGCATGGAGGCGATCATAGGTGCGCCTTCCTTGGGGTGACGCATAGCGATGATATCTGCATAGCAACCTACAGTGCGAACAGTGTCAGATACGCTTTCGCCTTTTGCTGCGGAACTGTTATTTGCTGCGGAAAAGCCCAGTACGCTGCCGCCCAGTTCCAGCATAGCTGCTTCAAAGCTCAGGCGCGTGCGGGTAGAGGGTTCGAAAAACAGAGTAGCCAGTTTTTTGCGTTTGCATTTTTCCGCATATTTATCGGGGTTTGCAATGATATCATTGGCAGTTGCAATGAGTTCGTTGATTTCTTCTACTGTCAGGTCAACGATGTCCAAAAGACTTCTCATAGATTACATCTCCCTCCAGCTTTCATCACTGGGGTTGCTGCGGAATTTCAGCAGACGAGCGATATCGGATTCTTTGATATAGCCTTCTTTTGCAGCAACTTCAGCAACCGCGTCGAAATTGGACAGGCTCACGTTTTTCACGTTTGCAGCTTCCATTTTGTCGATACCTTTCTGCAGGCCATATGTGAAGATGGAAACAACACCCAGAACATCTGCACCTGCTTCACGCAGTACGTTTACAACTTCGATGCAGCTGCCGCCTGTGGAGATCAGGTCTTCCACAACAACAACTTTCTGGCCTTTTTCCAGTCTGCCTTCGATCTGGTTGTTTCTGCCGTGGTCTTTTGCGCCGGAACGAACGTAACCCATGGGCAGATCCAGCAGGTGTGCTGTGATGGCTGCGTGAGCGATACCGGCTGTGGATGTACCCATCAGCACTTCTGCTTCGGGGTAGTATTCCTTGATGGTTTCAGCCAGTGCGTTTTCTACATGGTTTCTCACTTCAACGGATGTCAGTGTCAGTCTGTTGTCACAGTAAATGGGGCTTTTGATGCCGCTTGCCCATGTGAAGGGATCTTCGGGGCGCAGGAAAACTGCACCGATGGACAGCAGGTCTTTTGCGATCTGTTCTTTAAATTTCATATCTAAATCCTCCTAATTAACCTAAAAACTCGGAAACACATCTTCTGTAAGCTGCAACAGGGTCAGCTGCCTGTGTGATGGGTCTGCCTACTACGATGTAGTCGGAGCCCAGTTCTCTTGCTTTTGCAGGAGTTGTTACACGAACCTGGTCGCCAACTTCGCCGTCAGCGAAACGTACACCAGGTGTGATTGTCAGGAATGCATCCCCGCAAATACCTTTTACTTTGCCTGCTTCCAGAGGGGAGCAAACTACGCCGTCCAGACCGGATTTTTTCGCATTGCTTGCATAGTGCATAACAACTTCATCCAGAGGATGATCGATCAGCAGGTCTTCTTTCATGCGTTCTTCGCTGGTGGATGTCAGCTGTGTTACGGCGATCAAGAGAGGACGAGTACCGTCGGGTCTTGTCAGGCCTTCCAGTGCTGCTTCCATCATGGCGTTTGTGCCTGCAGCGTGCAGGTTTGTAATGTCAACGTCCAAATTGGACAGAACGGCCATTGCTTTTTTCACTGTGTTGGGGATGTCGTGCAGTTTCAGATCCAGGAAGATTTTGTGGCCTCTTTCCTTGATTTCCTTTACGATAGCGGGGCCTTCTGCATAATACAGTTCCATGCCTACTTTCAGGAAGGGCTTTCTTTCTTCGTCTTTAAAGTTGTCCAAAAATGCCATCAGTTCAGCCTTGCTGTTAAAGTCGCAGGCGATGATTACGTCTCTGTTCATTTGCGGGCACCTCCGATAATATCATTCAGGTCTTTGATGTTGTATTTTTCCATTACACGGGGCAGGTCTTCGATGATTTCCTTACAGATATAAGGATTCACCAGATTTGCTGCGCCGATTTCTACTGCGGTTGCGCCGGCCAGCATCATTTCGATGACATCTTCCGCAGAGGAAACACCACCCATACCGATGACGGGGATCTTTACTGCTTCTGCTACCTGATATACCATTCTTACGGCTACAGGGAAGATAGCACTGCCGGAGAAACCGCCCATTTTGTTGGCGATGACGGGTTTCTTTGTTTTCAGGTCGATACGCATACCCATCATGGTGTTGATGAGGGCGATACCGTCTGCACCGGCTTCTTCGCATGCTTTTGCGATGGAAACGATGTCTGTTACGTTAGGTGTCAGTTTGATATAGACAGGCTTTGTTGTGACAGCCTTTACTGCTCTTGTGACTGCTGCCGCTGCTTCGGGGTCTGTGCCGAAGCTCATGCCGCCGTGGTGTACGTTAGGGCAGGATACGTTTACTTCCAGAATACCAACCTGAGGTTCTTTGTCCAGCAGGGCACATGTGTGTGCGTATTCTTCGATGGAGAAGCCGCTGACATTTGCAATGACAGGTTTATGGAAAACCTTTGCCAGCTTGGGCAGTTCTTCGGAAATAACTTTATCCACACCGGGGTTCTGCAGACCAACGGAGTTGATCATGCCCGCAGGACATTCTGCGATACGGGGTGTGGGGTTGCCGAAGCGGGGGTCTTTCGTTGTGCCTTTGAAGGAGAAAGTACCCAGAATGTTGATGTCATACAGTTCCGCAAATTCGTAGCCGTAACCGAAAGTACCGCTGGCGGGGATGACAGGGTTATCGAGAGTGATACCACTGAGGGTCACTTTTGTATTTACCATATGATTTCCTCCTTCACCAGTACGGGACCATCTTTACAGATACGTTTGTTGCCATATTTTGTCTGGCAGGAGCAGCCCATGCATGCACCGAAGCCGCAGCCCATACGTTCTTCGAAGGAAAGCTGGCCGCTGGTTGTGGTTACATCGGAAAGGGCTTTCAGCATGGGTTCGGGACCGCATGTGTAGAAGTATGTATAGTCGGGAATGGTTTTTACAACGTCTGTAACGAAGCCTTTTGTGCCGACGGAACCGTCTGCTGTGGCAACGTGTACTTCCACGCCCAGTTTTTCGAATTCTTCTTTATAGAATACTTCGCTTGCTGTGTTGAAGCCCAGGATCACGATGGGGTGTTTGCCTTCTGCTACCAGATTTTTTGCCAGTCTGTACATGGGAGGTACGCCAACACCGCCGCCGATCAGCAGAGGTTTGTCGCCGGACACGGAAGTATCATAACCGTTGCCCAGACCTGTCAGCACGTCCAGTTTGTGATTGGGGGTCATTTTGCTCATGGCTTCTGTGCCTTTGCCCACAACCTTATACAGGATGGTCAGTGTGTTTTCGTCATAGTCGCACACGGAAATAGGGCGGCGCAGGAAAAAGCCTTTCAGCTGAATATTTACGAACTGGCCAGACGCGGTGATGGCGGAGGTGTCCCCCGCCAGTACCATCTTGCACACGCTGTCTGTCAGTTTTTCATTGCTCTGAATTGTAAAAATAGACTGTTTCATAAGGAGTCCTCCTTATCAAGCATCGATTGTAGAGATACCCAGTGTTGTTTCTTCCAGAACGTCCAGCAGAACTTTTACAGTATCCAGTGCTGTGAACACAGTTACGTTGTTTTCTACTGCACACTGACGGATTTCTTTCCCGTCGTTGTTGGAAGCTGCGGAGTTGATATCTCTTGTGTTGATTACATAGCTTACATAGCCCTGTCTGATGGAGTCGAAGATTTCTTCGCTGCCGTCGGACAGTTTTTTCTTTGTACGAGTACGGATGCCGTGTTCTTTCAGGAAGTCAGCTGTACCTTTTGTTGCTTCGATGTTGAAGCCCAGCTGATAGAAACGACGGATCAGAGGCAGTGCTTCTTCTTTATCTTTGTCAGCGATCGTTGCCAGTACGGTGCCGTAGTTCTGGATGTTCATGTTTGCAGCCTGCAGTGCTTTGTACAGCGCTCTGTTCAGTTTGTTGTCGTAACCGATGGCTTCCCCTGTGGATTTCATTTCGGGGGACAGGTATGTGTCCATGCCGTGCAGTTTGGAGAAGGAGAATGCGGGCACTTTTACGTACCATCTCTGTTTTTCATCGGGATACAGACCGAAGATGCCCTGTTCTTTCAGGGATTTGCCCAGAATTACCAGTGTTGCGATATCTGCCAGAGAGTAGCCTGTAGCCTTGGACAGGAAAGGTACTGTTCTGGAGGAACGAGGGTTTACTTCGATGACATATACATCGTCATTTGCGTCAACGATGAACTGAATGTTGAACAGACCAATGATACCGATGCCCAGACCCAGTTTCTTTGTGTATTCCAGAATTTTGCCTTTTGCTTTGTTGGATACGGAGAAAGTAGGGTATACGGAGATAGAGTCACCGGAGTGTACACCTGTTCTTTCTACGTGTTCCATGATACCGGGTACGAATACGTCGATGCCGTCGCATACAGCGTCAACTTCCAGTTCTTTGCCCTGGATGTATTTGTCAACCAGTACGGGCTGGTCTTCGTTGATGGCTACTGCTGTTTTCAGGTATGTTCTCAGCTGTTCTTCGTCAGCAACGATCTGCATTGCGCGGCCGCCCAGAACGTAGGAAGGACGAACCAGTACAGGATAGCCGATTTCTGCTGCTGCTTTTACGCCTGCTTCGATGTTTGTTACAGCCTGACCCTTAGGCTGAGGGATACCCAGTTCTGTCATGATATGTTCGAAGGAGTCTCTGTTTTCTGCTTTTTCGATGGCTTCTACATCTGTACCGATGATTTTTACGCCGCGTTTCATCAGAGGTTCTGCCAGGTTGATTGCTGTCTGGCCGCCCAGGGAAGCGATGATGCCCAGAGGCTGTTCCAGTTCAACCACGTTCATAACGTCTTCTACTGTCAGAGGTTCGAAGTACAGTTTGTCACTTGTTGTATAGTCTGTGGAAACTGTTTCGGGGTTGTTGTTGATGATGATGGATTCGTAGCCGTATTCTTTGATTGTTGTGACTGCATGTACAGTGGAGTAGTCAAATTCTACACCCTGACCGATGCGGATAGGACCGGAACCCAGAACGATGATTTTCTTCTTATCGCTCAGTCTGGAGTCGTTTACTTCTTCGTATGTGGAGTAGAAGTAGGGGATATAGCCGCCGCAGCCGCTTGTTTCGATCATTTTGTAAACAGGGAACAGATTCATTTCTTTTCTCAGATCGAATACTTTTACTTCATCCCAGCCCCACAGTTTTGCGATGAATTTATCGGAGATGCCCATTTTCTTTGCAACGGACAGGATTTCTTTGTTGCCAACGTTTTCCGCCAGAACTGTTTCGTAATCTACGATCTTCTTGAAGGATTCCAGGAAGTATTTTGTGATCTTTGTTGCTTCGAAGATTTCGTCCAGAGATACGCCGTTTCTGATCAGCTGTGCGATGGCATAGATTCTGTCATCGGGGCTGGTTGCGATGTATGCCAGCATTTCTTCGTTTGCCATGTCATCGAATTTAGCCATGTGCAGGTGGCAAACGCCGATTTCCAGAGAGCGTACGGATTTCAGCAGACATTCTTCCAGTGTGCGGCCGATACCCATAACTTCGCCGGTTGCTTTCATCTGTGTGGACAGTGTGTTTGCAGCTGTTGCGAATTTGTCGAAGGGGAAACGGGGCATTTTCGCTACGATATAGTCCAGAGCGGGTTCGTAGTTTGCTGTTGTTTCGCCGATCTGGATTTCATCCAGACTCATGCCGACAGCAATTTTTGCAGTTACTCTTGCGATGGGGAAGCCGGAAGCTTTGGAAGCCAGCGCGGAGGAACGGGATACACGAGGGTTCACTTCGATCAGGTAGTAATCAGAGGAGTTGGGATCCAGTGCGAACTGAACGTTGCAGCCGCCTTCGATCTTCAGTTCTTTGATGATCTTCAGAGCGGATTCTTTCAGCATGTTGAAGTCGTGATCGTTCAGTGTCAGGATAGGAGCAACAACGATGGAGTCACCTGTGTGAACACCAACGGGGTCGATGTTTTCCATGCCGCAGATTGTGATGGCATGGTCTGTACCGTCACGCATTACTTCAAATTCAATTTCTTTGTAGCCTTTTACGCTCTTTTCAACCAGTACCTGATGTACGGGGGAAAGCTTCAGCGCATTTTTCATGATTTCAACCAGTTCTGCTTCGTTGTTTGCGAAGCCGCCGCCTGTGCCGCCCAGTGTGAATGCGGGACGCAGAACAACGGGGTAACCGATTTCGTTTGCAGCAGCGATACCTTCTTCCACAGAGTATGTGATCACGGAAGGGATAACGGGTTCGCCGATGGATTCACACATTTCCTTGAACAGTTCGCGGTCTTCTGCTCTTTCGATACTGTCGATGGATGTACCCAGCAGTTCCACCTGACATTCTTTCAGAATACCTTTTTTCGCCAGCTGCATTGCCAGGTTCAGACCTGTCTGACCGCCGATACCGGGCAGGATCGCGTCGGGTCTTTCGTAACGCAGGATCTTTGCGATGTATTCCAGTGTCAGAGGTTCCATGTATACCTTGTCTGCGATAGTTGTGTCTGTCATGATTGTCGCAGGGTTGGAGTTTACCAGTACGACTTCATAGCCTTCTTCTTTCAGAGCAAGGCAGGCCTGTGTACCGGCGTAGTCGAATTCAGCAGCCTGGCCGATCACAATGGGGCCGGAGCCGATGATCAGGATTTTTTTCAAGTCAGTTCTCTTTGGCATAATTTTGTCCTCCTTAGTAAGTAAATGCGTATTATTGAATTTAGTTATATATCTGAGTACGGAGAGAGGTGGGATTCTGTTGGAAGAATCGCTTTACCTGCCATACGATATTGCTTGGTTATTTGGGGCGGAACCTCAAAACACTGCGTGTTTTTCGGTCGTTTCACTCCATAAGTTCTGAAAAGCGAGCTATTTCGCCCGAAAGCGGTCAATGTCTGCTTTTACAGACCTTCTTCCGCCCATACGATGTTGCCTTTATACATGGTCATTTTGCATGCACCGCATACGGTGTTTCCTTTGAAAGGAGTAGCACGGCCCATGGTCAGGAAGGTTTCAGGATCGATGGTGTATTCTTTTTCCAGATCGAACACAGTCAGGCTGGCGGGCTGTCCCACTTCCAGAGCGGAGCCTACGCCAAAACGGTTTCTGGGATTAGTATGCATCAGATCGATCAGTTTATTTAAGGAAAGAACTCCTTTTTTCACCAGCTCGGTATAAAGCACGGGGAAGGCTGTTTCCAGACCTACAACACCCATCATGCTCTTTTCCAGACCTTTGCTCTTTTCTTCGGCAGAATGAGGTGCGTGGTCTGTTGCGATCATATCGATGGTGCCGTCCAGGATCCCTTCGATCAGTGCTTTCTGGTCTTCTGCAGAACGGATCGGAGGATTCATTTTGAATCTGCCGTCTTCCTGCAGCATGGAATCATTCATGGTCAGGTAGTGGGGGGCGGTTTCGCAGGTCACATCCAGACCGTCTTTTTTCGCCTGACGGATCAGAGCGACACTTTCCTTGGTGGAAATGTGGCAGACGTGATATTTTACCCCGGTTTCTTTTACCAGTTTCAGGTCTCTTTCGATCTGTTTCCATTCGCTTTCGGAACAGATGCCTTTATGGCCATGGGCTTCTGCATAAGCACCCTTGTGGATGTAGCCGCCATGGAGGAGACTGTTGTCTTCGCAGTGGGCTGCAACGATTTTGTTGTAACCGCTGATTTTTTTCATTGCCTGACACATCATTTCGTCGTTTTGCACACCGCGTCCGTCATCAGAGAAGGCGCAAACATGCTCAACGATTTCGTCAAAAGCCGCCATTTTTTCGCCCATTTCACCAATGGTGATCGTACCGTAAGGAACGACCTCGATGCAGGCGGTTTCGCGGATAGCCTTCAGCTGAGGTTCCAGATTTGCCATGCAGTCGGGGGTGGGGTTCAGGTTTGGCATGGAGCAGACTGCTGTGTAGCCGCCGTGAGCTGCTGCCAAAGTACCTGTTTTGATGGTCTCTTTATAAAAAAAGCCCGGCTCTCTCAGATGTACGTGAACATCAATAAAACCGGGAAATACAAACAAACCGTCCATATCAAAAACGGGGCACTCACCCTGAGGCGCACGGTTGGAAATTTCGCTGATGATACCATTGGCGATATATACGTTGGATTTCATGAAATTGCCCTGAACAAATACGTTTGCGTTCGTCAAAATATAGTTCAAAGTGATCTCTCCTTTCGTTCGCGATTTGGGTCAGAAATTAAATTTTATCTAAATCTTCAATACTATATCATAAAGGTGGTTTTATGTCAAGATATTGTGTGTTTTGAGATGGCATATACTACAAGGTGTCGTGAGACGGTACGTTGTGGAATTTATTGACACCGTAAAATCGTTATGTTAGACTGAGAATGTAAATTTGTGCGGTTTTTTGTGACTGACGGAAGAGTGGGTGACCACAGGGGAGCAAAGAACCGGAAAGAAGCAGTGCACAGAACTGCTTGAGCCGACCGTCTGGGCAGTCCTGTTTTCCAAAAAAATACGGAGTAGGACTGCCCTTCTTTCGTCTGTACACAAAACATGAAAACAATTATTAGGAGGTAACCCATGAAGAAAATTGGTATCGTTATGGGCAGCGACAGCGATCTGCCTGTAGTGGAAAAAGCAATGGCTACATTGGAAAAATTCGGCGTGCCCTTTGAAGCACACGTTTATTCTGCCCACAGAACACCTGTGGAAGCAAGTGGATTTGCAAAAGGCGCAAGAGAAAATGGTTTTGGTGCGATCATCGCAGCAGCGGGCAAAGCAGCCCATCTGGCAGGTGCCATGGCAGCCAATACAACACTTCCTGTAATTGGTATCCCTATCAAATCCTCTACACTGGATGGTCTGGATGCACTGCTTTCCACAGTACAGATGCCCAGCGGTCTGCCTGTGGCTACAGTAGCGATCGACGGTGCTGAAAATGCTGCACTGCTGGCAATTCAGATCCTGGCTGTGGAAGACAGAGAACTGGCTGCAAAACTGGATGCGGCAAGAGCGGAAGCAGCGGCAAAGGTTCTGGAAAAAGATGCTGCTCTGGTTGCAAAATACGCAAAATAAAGTTGCAGAAAGCGGTCGGACAGATCGCGTTATTAAAATAAGGAAACAATCAACGTTAAAACATACAAGGAAAAGGCGAAAGCCAAGAGAGAGGAGAAACAACCATGAAAAGCTTCAGCGAAAGTTACAAAGCTGCCGGCGTAGATATCACAGCTGGTTACAAAGCAGTAGAACTGATGAAAGCACACATCGCAAAAACAATGTCTGCGGGTGTTATGGGTGATATCGGCGGTTTCGGCGGTCTGTTCGAACTGGATATGACAGGTATCACAAAACCCGTACTGGTAAGCGGTACTGACGGCGTTGGTACAAAACTGAAACTGGCGTTCCTGATGGACAAACATGATACAGTAGGTATCGACTGCGTAGCAATGTGTGTAAACGATATCATCTGTGTTGGCGCAAAACCTCTGTTCTTCCTGGATTATATTGCGGTAGGCAAAAACTTCCCCGAAAAAGTAGCTGCCATCGTTAGCGGCGTGGCTGAAGGCTGTGTACAGTCCGGTGCAGCTCTGATCGGCGGCGAAACAGCAGAAATGCCCGGCTTCTATCCCGAAGATGAATACGATCTGGCCGGCTTTGCTGTAGGTGTTGTAGACAAAGACAAAATCCTGAACAACAAAACAATCAAAGAAGGCGACGTGATTCTGGCTCTGCCTTCCAGCGGTGTTCACTCCAACGGTTTCTCTCTGGTTCGTCGTGCGCTGGATGTAGAAAATGCTGACATCAAAACTCCTCTGGAAAGACTGGGCGGCAAATCCATCGGTGAAGCGCTGCTGGCCCCTACAAAAATCTATGTAAAACCCATGCAGGCACTGTTTGAAGAAGTAACAGTAAAAGCTGTTTCCCACATCACAGGCGGCGGTTTCTATGAAAATATTCCCAGATCCATCCCTAAAGGCTTTGGTGCAAAAATCAATAAAGCATCTCTGCGTACACCTGCCATCTTCGAACTGATCATGGAAAAAGGCAACATCCCCGAAAGAGATATGTTCAATACATTCAACATGGGCGTTGGTATGTCCGTTGTTGTAGCGAAGGAAGACGCTGAAAAAGCCATCGAAATCCTGAAAGCAAACGGCGAAGATGCTTACATCATGGGCGAAATCATCGCTTCCGAAGAAGGTGTTGTGATTGAATAAGAAAACAAAGATCGCCGTATTCGTATCCGGCGGCGGCACAAACCTGCAGGCGCTGATCGATGCCTCCAAAAGAGGGGAGATCCCCAGCGGCGAGATCGCACTGGTGCTGGCAAGCAACGACAAAGCCTACGCTCTGACAAGAGCGGCGGAAAACAATATCCCCTCCGCAGTAGTAAAACGTAAGGATTATGAATCTCAGATCGCTTACGAAGAAGCGGTGAAAGGCGTTCTGGCGGAAAAGGGCATCGATATGATCGTTCTGGCAGGCTTTATGACGATCCTCAGCGAAAACTTCACTTCTGCATTTCCCAAACGCATCGTAAATGTACATCCTTCCCTGATCCCTTCCTTCTGCGGCGCGGGCTTCTATGGTCTGCGTGTCCATGAAGCGGCGCTGGAATACGGTGTGAAGGTGACAGGCGCGACAGTACACTATGTCAATGAAATTCCCGACGGCGGTGAGATCATCCTGCAGAAAGCTGTGGAAATTCAGGAAGGCGATACAGCAGAAGTGCTGCAGAAAAGAGTTATGGAACAGGCGGAATGGATCCTGCTGCCTCAGGCTGTGGAATTGGTTGCGAAAAAACTTCAGGCTTAATTCAGGGGACTCTGTCCCTCCCAATCTCCCAGCGAGGGGGTCACCCCCTCAACCCGATTTGCACAAAGCGATGCTTTGTGCGGAAAAACTTATTGTATAGTAAATAAGAAAGGATAAATGACCATGAATGTTTATCATAAAGATACAATGAAAGATCTGGTAAAAGACAACCCTTATGTGGGCCGTGGTATCGTCATCGGTAAAACAGAAGACGGCACCAAAGCTGCTTTTGCATACTTCATCATGGGCAGAAGCGAAAACAGTCGTAACCGTGTATTCAGAGAAGAAGGCGAAGATGTAATGATCTATCCCTTTGATGAATCCAAAGTGGAAGATCCTTCTCTGATCATCTATGCTCCCGTTCGTAAACTGGACGGCAAACTGATCGTTACAAACGGCGACCAGACAGATACCATCAGAGATTTCGTAGTAGAAGGCAAATCCTTCGAAGATGCTCTGGAAACAAGAGAATTCGAACCCGATGGCCCTAACTGGACACCCAGAATCAGCGGTATGGCTACATTCGCTGATGGTGACTTCACATATAAAATGTCCATCCTGAAATCTGCAGATGCAGAAGGTACAGCATGCAACAGATTCACATATTCCTATAAAGCACTGGCAGGTGTTGGTCACTTCATCCATACATACATGGGCGACGGCAATCCTCTGCCTACTTTCTGCGGTGAGCCTGAAAGAACCATTGTTCCCAATGATATCGATGCTTGGCTGGAAGAAATCTGGACAAACCTGAACGAACAGAACAAAATTTCCATCTATGTTCGTTTCGTTGACCTGAAAACAGGCGAAGTAGAAAATCGCATGATCAATAAAAACGCTTAATTACTTGTTTCATTACTAAACATTAAAGAATACCCTTGCAGGAGCGTACGCTCCTGCCAATCGGGTTCCAAGGGAGTGACTCCCTTGGCAGGGATTGTAAGGGACAGCGTCCCTTACGAAGAAAGGAGTAATACCAATGAAAGAGTTTGAACTGAAATATGGTTGTAATCCCAACCAGAAACCCGCAAAAATCTACATGAACGGTGACAAGGAACTGCCCATCGAAATCCTTTCCGGCAGACCCGGCTACATCAACTTTCTGGATGCATTCAACAGCTGGCAGCTGGTAAAGGAAATCAAAGAAGCACTGGGCATGCCCGCAGCAACATCCTTCAAACACGTTTCTCCCACATCCGCAGCTGTTGGTACACCCATGAGCGATGACCTGAAAAAGGCTTGCTTCGTAGATGATATTGAAGGTCTGGATGAATCCCCTCTGGCACTGGCTTACGCAAGAGCAAGAGGTACAGACAGAATGTCCTCCTTTGGTGACTGGATCGCTCTGAGCGATGTTTGCGACGAAACAACAGCAAGACTGATCAAAAGAGAAGTTTCTGACGGTATCATCGCTCCCGGCTATACAGACGAAGCACTGGAAATCCTGAAATCCAAAAGAAACGGCAACTACAATATCGTAAAGATCGACCCCAACTACGTTCCTGAAGTACAGGAAGTAAAACAGGTATTCGGTATCACATTCGAACAGGGCAGAAATAACTTCGAAATCAACAAAGCCCTGCTGGAAAATATCGTAACAGAAAACAAAGAACTGCCCGAAGAAGCAAAACGCGATCTGATCATTGCGCTGATCACTCTGAAATATACACAGTCCAACTCTGTATGCTTTGCAAAAGACGGTCAGGCTATCGGCGTTGGCGCAGGTCAGCAGTCCAGAATCCACTGCACAAGACTGGCTGGTAACAAAGCAGATATCTGGCACCTGAGACAGCACCAGAAAGTGCTGAACCTGCCTTTCCTGCCTACAGTAGGCAGACCCGACAGAGATAATACCATCGACGTATATATCTCCGATGACTACGAAGATGTACTGGCAGAAGGCACATGGCAGACACTGTTCTCTGAAAAACCCGAACCTCTGACAAGAGAAGAAAAGAAAGCATATCTGGCAACCATCAAAGGCGTTGCGCTGGGTTCCGATGCATTCTTCCCCTTCGGTGATAATATCGAAAGAGCAGCAAAAAGCGGCGTAAGCTATATCGCAGAACCCGGTGGCTCCATCCGTGATGACAATGTTATCGCTACATGCAACAAATTTGGCATGACAATGGCATTCACAGGCATGAGACTGTTCCACCACTAATTTTCCGAGAGGAGACTTACAAATGAAAGTAATGGTGATCGGTGGTGGCGGCAGAGAGCACGCTATCATCAAAAAAATCAAAGAAAATCCTGAAGTAACAGCACTGTATGCACTGCCCGGTAACGGCGGTATCGCAAAAGATGCAACTTGTGTAGATATCGGCGCAAAGGATATCGAAGGCGTTGTGGCTTTCGCAAAGGAAAATGCCATCGACTTCGCAGTAGTAGCCCCCGATGATCCTCTGGTGCTGGGTATGGTAGACGCCCTGAATGAAGCAGGCATCCCTTGCTTCGGCCCCGATAAAAAGGCTGCTATTCTGGAAGGCAGCAAGGTTTTCTCCAAAGACCTGATGAAAAAATACGGTATCCCTACAGCGGCTTATGAAGTATTTGACGATATGGAAAAAGCGCTGGCATATCTGGAAACAGCACCTATCCCCACAGTCATTAAGGCCGATGGTCTGGCACTGGGCAAAGGTGTTATCATTGCGGAAACAAAAGAACAGGCACAGGATGCGGTTCGTTCCATGATGGCAGATAAAGTATTCGGTGCTTCCGGTGACCATATCGTCATCGAAGAATTCATGACAGGCCCCGAAGTTTCTGTTCTGTCCTTTACAGACGGTAAAGTGATCGTTCCCATGATTTCCGCGATGGACCATAAGAGAGCAAAAGACGGCGACAAGGGTCTGAATACAGGTGGTATGGGTACCATTGCTCCCAACCCCTTCTATACAGAAGCAGTGGCGCAGGAATGTATGGAAAAAATCTTCGTTCCTACCATGGAAGCTATGAAAGCAGAAGGCCGTACATTCAAAGGCTGTATCTTCTTCGGCTTGATGATCACACCAAACGGCCCTAAAGTAATTGAATATAACTGCCGTTTCGGTGACCCCGAAACACAGGTAGTTCTGCCTCTGCTGGAAAGCGATCTCTTGACTATCATGCAGGCAGTTGCAGAAGAAAGACTGGCAGAAGTAGAAGTAAAATTCAGTGATAAGGCTGCATGCTGTGTCATCATGGCATCCGCAGGCTATCCTGAAAGCTATGAAAAAGGCTTTGAAATCACACTGCCCACAGATGACAGCCTCATCTTCGTTGCAGGTGCAAAGGAAGCAGACGGCAAACTGCTGACAAACGGCGGCCGTGTGCTGGGCGTGACAGAAATTGCGGATACATTGCCCGAAGCCGTTGCAAAAGCTTATGAATCTGTGAAAACAGTGAAATTTGACAACGCATTCTATAGAAACGATATCGGTAAAAAAGCCCTTGCGGCGGAGGTATAATAAGTATGGTTTATAGAATTTATGTAGAAAAAAAAGCAGGCCTGGCAGCAGAAGCTGACGGCCTGAGAAGCAAAATCAATAACCTGCTGGGCATCAAAGGTCTGACAGGTCTGCGCCTTCTGAACAGATATGACGCAGAAGGTCTGGATAAAGAACTGTTCGACTATTGCACAAACACAGTATTTTCCGAACCCCAGCTGGATGACCTCTTGACAGAACTGCCCACAGACGGCGCAGTGACATTTGCAGTGGAATTCCTGCCTGGTCAGTTTGACCAGAGAGCAGCTTCCGCAGCAGAATGTATCCAGATCATTTCCAAACAGGACAGACCTCTGGTAAGATCTGCAAAGGTATACGTTCTGTACGGCGAACTGACAGATGCGGATGTAGTGGAAATCAAAAAATTCCTGATCAACCCCGTAGAATCCAGAGAAGCAACACTGGATACTTTCGAAACACTGGACGTACAGTATGAAATCCCTACAGAAGTAGCAACACTGGAAGGCTTCATCAAACTGGACGAAGCAGGTCTGGATAAATTCGTAAAAGATATGGGTCTGGCTATGGATCTGGATGACATCAAAGTATGTCAGGCTTACTTCCTGAGCGAAGACAGAGATCCTACCATCACAGAAATCAAGATGATCGATACTTACTGGTCCGATCATTGCCGTCATACAACATTCAACACAACCATCGACAGCGTAAAATTCGAGGATGAACTGCTGCAGAGCGCATATAACGAATACATCGCAGCAAGAGAATCCATCGGCAGAACAAAACCCATCAACCTGATGGATATTGGTACCATCGCTGCAAAACTGCTGAAAAAAGAAGGCAAACTGGATGGTCTGGATGAATCCGAAGAAATCAACGCTTGTACCGTAAAAATCGACGTTGACGTGGAAGGCGAAACACAGAAATGGCTGCTGCTGTTCAAAAATGAAACACACAACCATCCCACAGAAATCGAACCTTTCGGCGGCGCAGCAACATGTATCGGCGGTGCCATCCGTGACCCTCTGAGCGGTCGCTCCTATGTTTACGCAGCAATGCGCGTAACAGGTGCAGCTGACCCTCTGAAACCTGTATCTGAAACAATGAAAGGCAAACTGCCTCAGAGAACCATCGTACAGACTGCAGCAGCAGGCTACAGCTCCTACGGTAACCAGATCGGTCTGGCAACAGGTCAGGTAGATGAAATCTACCACGACGGTTATGTAGCAAAAAGAATGGAAGTTGGTGCGGTAATCGCAGCGGCTCCCGCGGAAAATGTACGCAGAGAACGTCCCGAAGACGGCGATATCATCATCCTGCTGGGCGGCAAAACAGGCCGTGACGGCTGCGGCGGTGCAACAGGCTCCTCCAAATCCCATACAATGGAATCTCTGGAAAGCTGCGGCGCAGAAGTTCAGAAGGGTAACGCGCCCGAAGAAAGAAAACTGCAGAGACTGTTCAGAAACGCAGAAGCATCCAAACTGATCAAACGTTGTAACGACTTTGGTGCAGGCGGTGTTTCCGTTGCTATCGGCGAACTGGCAGATGGTCTGGAAATCGATCTGAACGCAGTACCTAAAAAATATGACGGTCTGGACGGCACAGAACTGGCAATTTCTGAATCTCAGGAAAGAATGGCAGTTGTAGTTGCTGCAGCAGACGTGGAAAGATTCAAAGAACTGGCATTCATGGAAAACCTGGAAGCAACCGTTGTTGCAAGGGTAACAGAAGAACCTACACTGAAAATGACATGGAACGGCAAACAGATCGTTCACCTGTCCAGAGCGTTCCTGGATTCCAACGGTGCGGAAAAACACATCGATGTTGCTCCTGCTGCCCCTGAAACATTCGCAAAAGAAATCCCCGCTGATTTCAAAGCAGGCTACATGGAACTGGCTCAGGATCTGAATATCTGCTCCAAGAGAGGTCTGTCCGAACGTTTCGACTCCACCATCGGTGCCGGCACTGTTCTGATGCCTTTCGGCGGCAAAAACCAGAAAACACCCATCCAGGCCATGGTAAATAAAGTATCCGTAGAAAAGAAAGATACCACAACATGTTCCCTGATGGCATGGGGCTACAACCCCTTTATCGCAGAAAAGAGCCCTTACCACAGTGCATATCTGGCAGTGGTAGAATCCGTTGCAAAACTGATCGCTACCGGTGCAGACTTCAAAGAAGTTTACCTGTCCTTCCAGGAATACTTCGAAAAACTGGGTAAAGATGCAAAACGCTGGGGTAAACCTCTGGCAGCTCTGCTGGGTGCATTCATGGCACAGAAAGGTCTGGAAATCGCTGCCATCGGCGGTAAGGACTCCATGTCCGGTTCCTTCGAAGATATCGATGTACCTCCTACACTGATTTCCTTCGCAGTAACAACAGACAGCATCAACAACATCGTTTCTCCCGAATTCAAGGCTGCAGGTCATAAAGTGGTTCTGATGAAACCCGAATATGATGCAGAAGGTCTGCCTACTACAGACAGCCTGAAAGCACTGTTCGATCAGGTAACAGCTCTGATGAGAAGCGGTAAGGTTGCAGCTGCTTACACACCTACACTGGGCGGCGTTGCAGAAGCAATCCTGAAAATGACAATGGGTAACGATATCGGCTTTACCTACGCTGACGGCGTAAGAAAAGAAGACATCTTCGGCTATAACTACGGTGCATTCGTTCTGGAACTGACAGAAGACGCAGAAGCTGGCATCGTTCTGGGTACAAGAGGCGGCGACGCCATCGTTTATGGTGCAGACAGCATCGCGCTGGCAGATATTTTCGCAGCATATGAAAATAAACTGGAAGAAATCTACCCTATGAACACAGCTGCTGCAGAAGAAAAGGCAGAAATCCCTGCATTCACAACAAAAGCAGAAGGTATCACATACAAGGCGAAAGCATCCGTTGCAAAACCTCGTGTACTGATCCCTGTATTCCCCGGCACAAACTGCGAATTCGACTCCGCAAAAGCAGTAGAAAGAGCACGTGCTGAAGCAAACATCTTTTTTATCAACAACCTGTCCGCAGCGACAATTGCTGATTCCATCGAACGTTTCGCAAAAGAAATGAAACAGTCTCAGACAATCTTCATTCCCGGTGGTTTCTCCGGTGGTGACGAACCCGATGGTTCTGCAAAATTCATCACAGCATTCTTCCGTAACCCTGAAATCAAGGAAGAAGTTGCAAAACACCTGAATGAAAGAGACGGTCTGATGATCGGTATCTGTAACGGTTTCCAGGCGCTGATCAAACTGGGGCTGGTTCCTTTCGGCGAAATCATCGATACAGATGAAACATGTCCTACACTGTCTTACAACACAATCAGCAGACATCAGTCCAAGATCGTTCGTGTCAGACTGGCAACTGAAAAATCTCCTTGGCTGACAAATGTAAGTGCAGGCGATATCTTCAATGTACCTATCTCCCACGGGGAAGGCCGTATCCTGATGGATGACAAGATGGTACAGGATCTGGCAGCAAAAGGTCAGATTCTGACACAGTATGTAGACGGAAACGGTCTGCCTACAAACGACATCCAGTTCAACCCTAACGGCTCCACACATGCCATCGAAGGTCTGATCTCTCCTGATGGTCGTGTACTGGGTAAAATGGGTCATGCAGAACGTATCGGCGATGGTCTGTACCAGAACGTTGCAGGCAACTACGATATGAAACTGTTCAAATCCATGGTTGAGTACTACAAATAAGAAACCTTATAAAAGGAGTGGCTAAGCCACTCCTTTTTTTATTGCGAAGAAGGAGAATTGATGGTACGATAAATAAATAGTGAAAAACGTAAGTACTTGCTGAAATACAGGAGGAAATAAATATGATTCGTTTTGAATGTGACTATGCGGAAGGCATGCATCCCAGAATTCTGGACAGACTGATGGAAACAAATATGGAACAGACTGCAGGCTACGGTGTTGATCCCCACTGTGACAGAGCGAGAGCGATGATCAAAGAAGCTATCGGCAGAGAAGATGCAGATGTGCATTTTCTGGTGGGCGGCACACAGGCAAATATGACGGTTATCGCATCCATCCTGCGTCCTCATCAGGGGGTATTCTGTGCAGAAAGCGGTCATCTGAATGTGCATGAAACAGGTGCTATTGAAGCAACAGGCCATAAGGTCATCATTCTGCCTACCACGCAGGATGGCAAACTGACAGCGGAAGCGATCCAGAATGGTTATGATGCTCACTGGAACGATGAAACGCACGAACATATCGTACAGCCCGGTATGGTTTATATTTCTCAGTCCACAGAAGACGGTACTACATACACAAAAGCAGAACTGGAAGCGATCAGTGCAACTTGTCGTAAATGTGGTTTGCCTCTGTTTATTGACGGCGCAAGACTGGGCTATGCGCTGGCTGCAGAGGGCTGTGATTATACACTGAATGATATTGCAAATCTGGCAGATGTATTTTATATCGGCGGTACAAAAGTAGGCGCGATGATGGGGGAGGCCGTTGTGATCGTAAACCCCGCGCTGAAAAGAGATTTCCGTTATCTGATTAAACAGCGCGGCGGTATGTTGGCAAAGGGCAGACTGCTGGGGATCCAGTTCGAAACATTGTTCGAAGACGGCCTGTATTTCGAAGTGGCAGAACATGCCGTTGGTCTGGCAATGAAGATCAGACGTGCTTTCGAAGCAAAGGGCATCGAAATGCTGTTTGACTCCAAGACAAACCAGCAGTTCCCCATCCTGCCGAATGAAATGATGGATAAACTGGCTGAAAAATATGCCTTCTCCTTCTGGTGCAAAGTAGGGGAAACACATTCTGCAGTTCGTTTCTGCACAAGCTGGGCTACACAGGAAGAAAATGTAAAGGAACTGATTTCCGATATCGAAAAGATGTGATATGAATGCATGATTTCTGGTTTTTCATGTTGTTGATGGTACTTCTTGTGCCAGTGACCATGATGGTGTTTGGATGTGTGTTTTATTATAAACCACCGAAAAAAATCAATAGTATATATGGATATCGAACAAAGCGTTCCATGAAAAACAGCCAGACTTGGGAGGTTGCCCATAAATATTGTGGATGGCTCTGGATGCGGTTTGGTTCAGTGATAGCGCCTGTTTCTCTTACATGTATGTATGTGTTAAGGGGAAAAGATATTGATACCATCGGTATCTGGGGCGGTATCCTTGTGATGATGCAGTGTTTGGTTCTGGTATTGACCATTCCTCTGACAGAACGAGCCATTCGTAAAAACTTCGATGAATATGGCATGAAAAAAGAACAATAAAAATAACCCCGACTGGTTTCAGTCGGGGTTTTGTTGTATTTGTTATTTATTTGCGTCGCAGACGACTAGGGTTCTCAGGGGATTATCCCCTGAGCAGGGGCCTCGGGGACAGAGTCCCAGAGTTAAGCTTCCAGATGTTCTGTATCGTCTACTTCCAGTGCTTCTACCAACTTCACTTCAGGGTTCTTCTGCATGAAGTTGTTCAGTGTGTACTGGTTCGCAAAGAGCAGGATGGGTCTTTCAAAATGATCGTAAACCAGTGTGCTTCTGGGTACAACGTAATCCTTAACATCCTTGGGAGAACCAGGTGCAACCCATCTTGCTACCTGATATTCCAGAGGTTCCATACGGATTTCGGAGTTGTATTCGTTTTCCAGTCTGTACTGGAATACTTCAAACTGCAGCTGACCTACAGCACCCAGAATCACATCGTTGAATTCGTTGTGGTATACCTGGATCGCACCTTCCTGTGCCAGCTGCTGTACGCCTTTCTGGAACTGTTTCGCTTTCAGAGAGTTCACAGGACGTACACGGCAGAACAGTTCGGGAGGGAAGGTAGGCAGAGGTTCAAAGAACAGTTTTTCTTTTCTGTCTGTCAGTGTGTCACCGATCTGGAAGTTACCGCTGTCGTAAATACCGATGATATCACCTGCAATGGCTGTTTCTACCGTTTCACGGTCATTGGCCATCAGCTGTGTGGACTGGCTCAGTTTCATTGTTTTGCCTGTTCTGGACAGGGTTACGCTCATGCCTCTTTCAAATGTACCGGAGCAGACACGGAAGAATGCCAGTCTGTCGCGGTGCGCGGGGTTCATGTTTGCCTGGATTTTGAAAATGAAGCCGCTGAAGAAATCATCTGTAGGCGCTACTTCGCCTGTTGTTGTTTTTCTGACACCGGGAGCAGGGGACCATTCCAGGAAATGATGCAGGAAGGGAGTGATACCGAAGTCTGCCAGAGCGGAGCCGAAGAATACAGGGGACAGTTCGCCTGCTTTGATGGCATCCAGATCAAATGCATTGCCGGCACCATCCAGAAGTTCCATTTCATCACGCAGGATGTCCAGATTTGCCTGAGAGATCACGCCTTCCAGTGCATCACCGAATACGCCGTTTGCACCCAGTTCCACGACACCGTTTTTCTGTTTATAAAGATATACTTTGTTTTCCAGTCTGTCATAGATGCCTTCGAAGGTCAGACCGTTGCCGATGGGCCATGTCACTGCTGTAGAGGGCAGGCCCAGCGCATCTTCCAGATCGGCCATGCATTCCAGAGGATCTTTGGACTGACGGTCCAGTTTGTTGATGAATGTGAAGATGGGGATCTGTCTCATGGAACAAACCTTGAACAGTTTTACTGTCTGTGTTTCCACACCTTTCGCTGCGTCGATTACCATGACCGCACTGTCTACGGATGTCAGGATACGGTAAGTATCTTCGCCGAAGTCGTTATGACCGGGAGTATCCATGATGGAAACGACCTTGTCATCATATTCAAACTGCATAACGGAGGAAGTAACGGAAATACCTCTCTGTTTTTCGATTTCCATCCAGTCGGATTTTGCAAATTTGTTTTTGCCTCTTGCTTTTACTGTACCGGCTTCGCGGATGGCACCGCCGTGCAGCAGCAGTTTTTCTGTCAGTGTTGTTTTACCCGCGTCGGGGTGGGAGATGATACCGAAAATACGACGTTTCTGAATTGCCTGAGAATTGTTGCTCATACCATTTTTCCTTTCTGATCGATTTTTATTTCAATGTAAAATTAGTTACGTACACAATATTTCTATTTTACCCGAAAATATGGAAAAATGGAATATAAAGATACAAAAAAAGTGGGGCAGAAGTAAAATTTTTTGTTTCTTCCGAAAACACATTGACTCTAAAATGTCTTTGGACTAAAATAATACTGTTAGGTTTACTAATGCATTTCAATTTAATTGGAGGTAATGACAATGAAATTTACAAACACAGATAAAGCACCCGCAGCAGTAGGTCCCTACTCTCAGGCAGTAGCAGTAAACGGCTTCCTGTTTACATCCGGCCAGATCGCTCTGGATCCCGCAACAGGTAACATCGTTGGCGAAGGCGACGTTGTAGCTCAGGCTGAACAGGTTATGAAGAACCTGTCCGCAGTTCTGGAAGCAAACGGTCTGACATTCACAGACGCAATCAAAACAACATGCTTCCTGGCTGATATGGGTGATTTCGCTGTATTCAACGAAGTTTACGGCAAATACTTCACATCCAAACCCGCACGTTCCTGCGTAGCAGTAAAAACACTGCCTAAAAACGTTCTGTGCGAAGT
>NZ_JBGVHV010000058.1:0-2987 GCF_045122575.1 Anaerotignum sp.
GTGGGTAAGTGGAAAAAGGAGCAATTTTTATGAAAAATATCAACAATGTACAGCAGGCACTGCTGGCGGCGGTGGAAACCTCTGCATATAAAGAGCATAGGATCGTTTTTGGGGAAGGGGCAGAAAATCCTGCCCTGATGATGATCGGGGAAGCCCCCGGCGGTGATGAAGAAAAGCAGGGACGCCCCTTTGTGGGCAAGGCGGGGAAAAACCTGTCTGCTTTTCTGGAAGTAGTGGGCCTGAAGCGGGAGGAAATTTATATTTCCAATGTGGTGAAGCTGCGCCCCACCAAGGAAAGCCCCAAAACAGGCAAGGCGGTGAACCGTCCCCCTTCTGCGGAGGAGATCGCCTTCTTCCTGCCTTATTTATTGGAAGAGATCAAAGTTATTTCTCCCAAAGTGGTAGTGACGCTGGGCAATGTGCCCCTGAAAGCCGTGACAGGCGAGAAAAAAGCGGTCATCGGGGATTACCACGGAACCCCTACACCCCTTGCCGATGGCAGAACCCTGTTTGCCCTCTATCATCCTGCGGCGGTCATCTATAACCGTGCCCTGCAGGCGACGTACGATGAAGATTTGCTGGAACTGAAAGCCTTTCTGCAGAAGGAAGGGCTGGCATAACCGACGAAAGGAGGTTTCAGATGGGATTTCTGAGAAAAGAATGGGATTTTGAAAATCCTGCAGAACATAGCATGGATGCCCATGATGCTTATCGGGACGAAGGCTGGAAGGACAGTAAACCATGGCTTTGGGCTCTGGGGCTCTTTTGCGGGGGCGTGTCTGTATATACTTTGTATTATGTGGAAAGGTATCTGTATCGTGGCGCGGTGGACACCAACTGGGCAGGCTGGCTGGGTACAATGATCGGTACCTGTATTGCTGCGGGGCTGCATTTATTCAAAGAGCCGAAGCCTATCACAGACAAATGGGGAAAAAGGAAGAAAATAGCAGGTTCCTGTGTTCTTGCGGTGTTCTGCGTTGTGATAGCCATTTATATCTGGAAACATCAGCGATTGTGGATTTTAGGCATGCAGTTTTTATCTCTCCTTCCTGTAGTTTTTGTGTTGGATCGGGCGCAGAAGGCAGGGGCTGACAAAAGTACTGTCAAAGGATGGGACTTGCTTCTGACATTTGCTCTGCTGGCTATTGTGACCCTTTTCGGCCCGAAACTGCTTGGTATGACTTCTGTGGCAGATGGGGAAAAGCTGCTGCGTGTGGAAGGGTATGAAGGGATATATTTTGATGACATAACCATGCCCCGCTGGCTGGATGAGGAAATGGCGGAACAAGCCCAGGAAAAACAGTCGGCTGACTTGGAGGATGCATTCGTTTATCTTTACGGCGGCGTGAAGGATGGGAAATCTTATGGTATTCTGGTAGATCCCTACGGCAGCGGCATTCTTGCTACAGGAGAAAATTTGCCCGGCACAAAGGTGTATGATTGGCTGGAAAATTAAAAAGAACCCTTTTGGGTTCTTTTTTTCATGCCATTATTTCAATCTGTCCCATTCTGCTTCCTTGAAGCCCACCAGAACGAAATCTTCCCCGATGATGAGGGGGCGTTTCACCAGCATGCCGTTGGTGGAAAGCAGTTCGATCTGTTCTTCCTCTGTCATGGTGGAAATCTTGTCCTTCAGCTTCAGTTCTTTGTACAGCAGGCCGCTGGTATTGAAGAATTTCTTCAAAGGCAGACCGCTTTTTTCCCACCAAGCTTTTAATTCTTCCGCAGTGGGGTTATTCTCCACGATATGTCTGTCGTCAAAGGCAACGGAATTGCCTTCCAGCCATGCTTTTGCCTTCTTGCATGTGGTACATTTGGGGTATTCTAAAAACAAAACGCTCATTTTGTATTCCTCCTTGTAAACAGTTTTCTTCATCATACCATGTATACATTATATTTTAAAGAAGAATATTGAAATGAACAAAATTTTATTGTACGATGAATTTATGTTTATTATCGACTGTGAAGGAGGCATATCCCAATGAAAATCGTCATCATCGAACCCCTGGGCATCACACCCGAAAAGCTGGCAGAAGCAACAGCAGCCGTAAAGGCAAGAGGCCATGAAATCGTGGCTTACAGCACAAAGGAAGAAGATCAGGATAAACTGGCAGAACGCGGCAAAGATGCGGATATCATCATCATCGCAAACCAGCCCTTCCGTAAAAATGTCATCGAAAAATGCGAAAACCTGAAACTGCTCTCCGTAGCGTTTACAGGGGTTGACCATATCGACGTAGATTTCTGTAAGGAAAAAGGTATCTGCGTTTGCAACGCAGCAGGCTATTCCACCAATGCCGTAGCAGAACTGGCTTTTGGTCTGGCGATTTCCGTACTGCGTAATATCCCTGCCTGCGACAATGTATGCCGTAAGGAAGGTACAAAAGCAGGTCTGGTTGGCGGCGAACTGTTCGGCAAAACCTTCGGTATCGTTGGTACAGGCGCTATCGGCGGCAAGGTTGCAAAAATCGCACAGGCTTTCGGCTGTAAAGTAGTGGCTTACAGCAGAACTGTAAAACCCGAAATGGAAGGTCTGGGCATCGAATATATGTCTCTGGAAGACGTGCTGAAGGTATCCGATATCGTTTCCCTCCACGTTCCTCTGAATGATAAAACAAAAGGTCTGATCGGTGAAAAGGAAATCGGCCTGATGAAGCCCAATGCCATCCTGCTGAATACAGCCCGCGGCCCTGTAGTGGACAGCGAAGCTCTGGCAAACGCACTGAACGAAGGCAAGATCGCCGGCGCAGGCATCGATGTATTCGAAATGGAACCTCCTGTTCCTGCGGATCATCCTCTGATGCACTCCAAACATACTGTAGTGACACCTCACGTTGCCTTCGCTTCCCATGAAGCGCTGTTTACACGCGCACAGATCGTGTCCGAAAATATCCTGAAATGGGAAGATGGCACACCGCAGAATGTCATCTGTTAATTGGGACGCTGTCCCAATCCCTGGCAAGGGTATAATTCCCTTGGAAACCGAT
>NZ_JBGVHV010000059.1:0-14421 GCF_045122575.1 Anaerotignum sp.
GTTCCATAAAATTCCTCCATACCTATGATTATAGGACGGCGAAACGGCGAAACCTGTCGTTTTTGCAGAACGGAAACGAAAAAAACGGCGACAAAAAAAGACAGCCGAAGCTGCCTTTCTTTTCCATTCTTATTCCGCCATAATTTCCGCTGCCATAGCCGCCAGTTCCTCTTCGCCCAAGCCGCAATCCGCAGCAGTCAGAGAATAATACACGCCATCTTCTTCCCAGCTATAGTTTTCCATCACGTTCCATTCTTCTTCCGCTGTGCCGTAGGAAATATAAATCTCCCCTGCATCCTGCATGGCTTTGTATTCTTCTGTCAGCGCGTCTTCATTGGGCAGGAACAGGAAGGTATCCTTGCTGTAGCCCTCTGTTGTTTCCACGCCTGCATCGGCATAAGGGCTGCCGCCATCGATCAGCAGCGTCACACTATTCCCTTTTTCGTCGGCATAAGAAACGGTCATTGTTTTGTATGTTTCCCCCATAGGGTTGCCGTCTTCATCCTGCCCCTGCGTTTCGCCTGTACCGCCATGCTGGAATGTCATGCCGTTTGCAAAGGTTTCCACATATCTGGCATCAAAGCCCAGTTTCTTTTCTGCTTTTTCCATGCCTGCAAACGTTCTGATGTTATTTGTGCCGCTGGAAAGCACACCGCCCAGATGACCAGCTGCATAACAGGTCACGCTGAGGGCACAGATCGCCGCTGCCGCTGTTACCATTTTCTTCATGTTGAATTTCATAAAACCATTCTCCTTTCTTCTCTCCTCTGCCTCTGTGCGGATCTTTTTCAGCAGGTCATGGGAAGGTTCCACGTCCCGTACCCTTTCCGTCAAAGCCTGCCGCATCAGCGTATCAAACTCTTTCATAAACAACTTCCCCCTTCTGCCGGTCTGCCTCCAGTGCCTGTTTCAGCCGCCTTCTGGCTGCAAAAAGCCTTGTTTTCACCGTTCCCTCCAGTGCGCCTGTGGCCTCTGCGATCTCTTTGATCGAAAGGTCATTGAAATAATAGAGAATCACTGTGGTACGCTGTTTTCTGCCCAGACCATCCAGCGCCCGATATAGTTTCTCGTAGGTTTCTTCCTTTTCACTGGGATAACTGTCTGCTGCGCCGACCTGTTCCAGGGCTTCGCTCCAATCCACGGCCGGCAGTTTTTCCCCCATCCCTTTCCACGCGCAGCGGGTCAGGGTACGGAAAAACCACGGGCGAAAACGGGAAGGCTCCCGCAGTTCCCGAATATGCAGCAGGCAGAGCACAAAGGCTTCCTGCGCCGTATCCTCTGCCAATGTTCTGTCCCCTGTGATGAGGGCGGCAGTGCGTACGGCCTGCTTCTGATACAGGGCAAAGAGTTCGTCAAAGGCACTTTCGTCCCCTGCCTGCAGGCGTCTGACCAATGCTTCTTCCATAGCAGGCCTCCTTTCTGTTTTGATGTACATCTGCTGATAAGAGAGAAAAAAGAAGAAAAAGGTTCTATTTTTCTGCAAAAAAAATTCGGAGAAAGTGTAATACACTCTCCCCGAATGATTCCTTTTTATTCAGTTGCTGCACAAACATTGGGTCTGTCCGGAAATACGATCATCCCGAAGCCATTCAGCACCGCCAGCTTCTGCATCAGCGCTTCTGTACCGGCTGTTTTCTGGTATTCCATTTCTTCTTTATACAGAGGGATCACACAGTACATATTGATCTGTGTGCCGTCTTCCGCGCGGAACATACTGATATTTTCCTGCAGCGCCCCCAGCATAGCACCGCAGAGTTTTGTGCTTTCATCATAGGGCACAAAATCCGCAGAGTTGGGCAGGGTATGCCCCCAGCCCAGCCATGTTTTGAATTCATGGGGAAAACGCGCCAGATATTTGGTCAGCTTCACCGGCCACCAGAGGTGATCGGGCACGTCCTTGTCTGTTTCATAGCCCGTCAGGATATCCCATTCCGCAGGCAGGAACAGCAGCAGTTCTGCCCGTTCCAGATCCTTATACTGGGGCAGGAATTCCTGCGGCAGCTGCATGGGCAGTGCGCTCATGCCTGTGGTATAAATGACATGGAAATCCTTCTTTGTGGGTGCTTTCATCACGAAAACATTCACACTCAGAAATTCAGAATCGATCTCACGGTACACCCTTGTTTCTCTTTTGGGAAACAGGGCTTCCATGTGCTGACAGATCTCCTGTTCATAAGGAGTCACCGCCGCAGGTCTGCGTTCTGTTCTTTCTTCCAAATCGCCGTATTCGTATACGGAGCTTTTGCTTTCTTCGGACACTTTTACACCTCCTTGCCAAACAATGCCCCGGCAAATTCTGCCGCATCGAATTTCTGCAGGTCATGGATGCCTTCACCCACGCCGATATAACGAACGGGGATCTGCAGTTCACTCTTGATGGCAACCACGATACCACCCTTGGCTGTGCCGTCCAGTTTTGTCAGAACAATACCGGTGATATCCGCCACTTCTTTGAACAGTTTTGCCTGCTGCAGGGCATTTTGGCCTGTGGTTGCATCCAGTACCAGATAAACTTCCTTATGGGCAGCGGGATATTCTCTCTCAATAACACGGGCAATCTTTTTCAGTTCCTCCATCAGGTTTTTCTTGTTATGCAGACGGCCTGCGGTGTCACAGATCAGCAGGTCTGCGTTCTGTTTTCTTGCTTCATGAACTGCATCGAACACAACCGCTGCAGGGTCGGAATTTTCCGCCTGTTTGATCACAGGAACGTTGTTTCTTTCGCCCCAGATCTCCAGCTGGTCGATGGCCGCCGCGCGGAAGGTATCTGCTGCTGCCAGCATGACAGACTTGCCTTCTTCTTTATAGTTATGAGCCAGTTTCCCGATGGTCGTTGTTTTCCCAACGCCGTTTACGCCGATGACCAGCAGTACGGAAGGAGAAGGCAGGCTTTCCGCTTCCTCTGCACCCTCTTCCAGAATAGCTGTGATCTCATCGATCAGCATATCTTTGATGACAGAAGGATCTGTCGCATGTTCTCTTTTTACTCTTTTGCGCAGATTTTCCACGATATCCATGGTAGTCTGTACGCCCAGATCGGCCATGATCAGGGCTTCTTCCAGTTCTTCGAAGAGGTCTTCATCGATTTTTGTAAATGCCCCCAGAACGCCGTCTACACCGCCAAGGATATTTTTTCTTGTTTTATCCAGACCGGCTTTCAGTTTTGCGAAAAAGCCTACTTTCGCAGGTTTTTCTTCTTCCGCTGCAGGCGTTTCTTCCTTCACTTCTTCTGCCGCAGGTTCTTCTTTTTCTTCTTCCGCTTCTTCGTGGTGCAGTTCTTCGTCCAGTTCTTCTGCAAATTCATCCGCAAGGGCATCCAGAAAAGCCAGCGCATCTTCGTCATTATCTGCTGTGAAAACTTCGCCGTCTTCCTGAGAAACAATAACTTCATCCTCCGCCAGAGGTTTTTCTGCCAGAATTTCGCCTGCCATGTCTGTCAGTTCTTCCAGCACCGCCTCTGCTTCGTCTTCGTTTTCCGCTGTCAGCAGTTCTTCGCCGTCTTCATCCACAAATTCGATTTCGATCTCAGATTCCGCTTCCAGTTCTTCTGCGGAAATTTCTTCCGTTTCCACGTCGGTTTCTACTTCCACGCCGTCGATCTCTACAACGCCTTCCCGCTGTTCTTCCACGGGTGTTTCTTCTGTTGGTTTCTTTTTGAAAAAATCAAATAAGCCCATTTTTTCAATCTCCTTTTTTAAATTTATGCTGTTATACTCTGTTCCGCTTCAGAAAAGCTCACAGAGATCAATTTAGAAATCCCTTTTTCCTGCATCGTTACACCGTAGAGCACGTCGGCATGTTCCATGGTGCCCTTTCTGTGGGTGATGACGATAAACTGTGTTTCCTCCGCAAACTGCTTCAGATAACGAGCATAGCGGCTAACGTTGGCATCATCCAGCGCCGCCTCAATTTCGTCCAGAATACAGAAGGGAGAAGGTTTCATTTTCAGGATAGAAAACAGGATGGCAATGGCCGTCAATGCTCTCTCGCCACCAGATAAGAGCTGCATATTCTGCAGGTTTTTGCCGGGGGGCTGTGCCACGATCTCGATAGGAGATTCCAGCACATTGTCCGCATCCGTCAATTTCAGATAGGCCTTACCGCCACCGAACATTTCCCGGAACACTTCACTGAAGTTTTCGGAAATCACCTTAAACTGCTCTCTGAACTGATTTTCCATCAGCTGAGACAGTTCCTCGATGATCTGGCGCAGTTTTTCTTCCGCATCCAGAATATCTGCCCGCTGGGCAGTCAGGAATTCATATCTTTCCTTCACTTCCTGATACTGCTCAATGGCGCCGACGTTTACATCACCCAGTTCACGGATCTTATTCTTCCATTCTTTTACAGGGTGTTTTTCCATATCCTGGGGCAGGTTTTCCACGTATTCCCGCGCCATGCGAAGGGTCATTTCATATTCCTCCCACATCTGGTCGGTGATCCGCTGTTTTTCTTCCTCCAGTTTTTCCTTTCTGGTGGAAATACGGAAGATTTCATTTTCCAGTTTGCCTGCCGTTTCCTTCCATTCGGCTGCTGCCGCTTCTGCGTTCACCGCGGATTCGGCAGTTCGGCTCTTTTCTGCCGCTGTTTCGTTCAGGCTGTTCTGCAGGTCTTCCGCCTGTCTGGAAAGAGCTTCCCCTTTCTGTTTCAGGTCTTCCTGCTGTTCCTGTCTCAGGTCGGTATTCTTTTCATAGAAGGCTGCCTGTTCGGCCGCTTTCTTCTGTTCCTTTTCCAGTTCTGCCGCTTCTTCCTGCAGGCGCAGCAGCGTTTCTTCCATACTGTAAACGCTCTGACCTGCAGAGGAAAGGTCGATTTTTTTCTGGGTGATCTCTGCCATCAGGGCATCCCGTTCTTCCTTTTCACCGCTCAGGCTGTTCTGGAAAGCTTCCAGCTGTTCTGTAGCGAACTGCATGGCCTTCTGGGAATCTTCTTCCGCCTTGCGGAATGTTTCGATTTCCCCTTCTGCTGCATCCAGCTGTTCTGTCAGCTGATTTTCTTCCAGCTGCAGCAGAGAAAGTTTTTCTGCCGCTTCTTTCTGATCTGCCAGAGTCTTTTCCTTTTCGCCGCTGCCGCTGTTCAAAGTCACCATGACCTTCTGCAGTTCCATTTTCTTTTCAACGGTTTCGTCTTCGATCTCCTGCAGATCATCATTGGCCAGAAGCAGTCTTTCCCGCATCATGGATGCTTCATCCGTGGCTGCCTGCAGTGCTTCCCGCAGATTGCGGATCTCTCTGCTTCTGCCGAATACATGCAGCGCCTTTTTCTGGGCAGAACCCCCGGTCATAGAACCGCCGGGATTCAGGATATCCCCTTCCAGTGTGACCAGTTTATACTGATGGCGGTATTTTTTCGCCAACTGTACCGCTTTATCCAGATTTTCCACCACAATGATCCGCCCCAAAAGGTTCAGGGCGATCTGACGGAATTTTTCATCAAAGGTAACCAGATCATAGGCTGTACCAATGACGCCAACCTCTGCCATAATGGCATTTTTTCCTTCCAATGGTCTGCCCTTGATAGCGGTAATCGGAAGGAACGTCGCACGCCCCAGATTGTTCCGTTTCAGATAGTTGATGGCATCCTTTGCATCTTCTTCCGTTTCTGTAACAACGTTTTGCAGTGAACCGCCCAATGCAGCTTCAATGGCCGTTTCATAGGCTTCTTCCACCTTCAAAAGCTGGCCTACTGCACCGCAGATTCCTCTTTCTGCCGCATCCTGCAGATTCAGCAGACTTTTTACGCTGTTATAAAAGCCTTCATGCTCTTTTTCCATTTCCATCAAGAGGGACAGACGGGAACGAGTCTCGGAGATCCGCTTTTCCTGTCTGGAAAGGCTGGCTTCTGCCCGCTGTTTCTGTTCCACCGCGTGGCTTCTGTCATGTTCCAGGGCATCCAGTTCCTGTTCCAGATAACGAATATGCTCTCTGCGGTCATTTTCCTGTTTTTCCAACGCCTGCAGATGCACAGAAAACTGATGCAGTCTGCTTTCCGTATATTCCTTTTCCGTCAGCAGCTGTTCTTTTCTGGCAAGGAACTGCCCTTTCATGGCTTCCCGCTTGGAGATTTCCCCCTTGGCTTCTGTGCCGATGCGGATCTGTTCAAAGATTTCATCCTTGAAGGATTCCGCCTTGCTTTCGTCCTGAGTCAGGGCTGTGCTCAGGGATGCGTATGTTTCTTCCAATGCATCCAGCGCATTCTGCTGACGATCCATTTCCAGCTTCAGCGCATTTCTCTTGCTCACACAAGTTGCCTGTTCTGCTGCATTTTCCTGCTGCTTGCGGGATTTTTCCGCCATCTCTTCCCGAATACGACTGATATTGGCTTCATCGTTGGCTTTCTGTTCTTCCCTCAGACGGATCTCGCCTTCTGTTTTTTCCATTTCTGCCCGCAGTTCTGTCATTTCGTCATTTTGCTGCTGCAGGAGGGCATCCAGTTCCTCTGCCTTTTCCCGCATAGAAAGGGCTTTTTCTCTTTCACTGTCGCTTTTCTGCGTACTGTCTGCCATCTGTTCTCTGGCAGCGGCTTCATCCTGCTCCAGTTTTTCCAGCTGTGTGCCGATGCGTTCCGCATCTTTGCAGAAAGCCTCTGTTTCCGCCTGTTTCAGATGTTCCTTCAGGCGCAGATATTCCTTTGCCTTTGCACTGGCTTTTTCCAGAGGGTCAACCTGCACCTCCAGTTCCCCAATGATATCATCCACACGAAGCAGGTTCTGCTGTTCCTTTTCCAGCTTATGAACGGCTTCGTTTTTTCTTGTTTTATATTTTACGATCCCTGCCGCTTCTTCGAAAATACGGCGGCGGTCATCGCCTTTTGCGCTCAAAATCTCATCGATACGCCCCTGCCCGATGATGGAATACCCCTCTCGGCCAACACCCGTATCCATGAACAGTTCCTGAATATCCTTCAGCCTGCAGGCGGTACCGTTAATGCGGTATTCACTCTCGCCGGAGCGGAATACCCTTCGGGTCACCTGCACCTCGCTGTATTCCAGAGGCAGCTTGCCGTCCTGATTGTCGATCAGGATGGAAACCTCCGCAAAGCCCAGCGGCTTTCGGTTTTCCGTCCCCGCAAAGATGATATCCTCCATCTTGTCGCCGCGCAGGCTTTTTGCTCTCTGTTCCCCCAAAACCCAGCGCACCGCATCGGAAACGTTGCTCTTGCCGCTGCCGTTTGGCCCAACGACCGCCGTCACGCCGGGATTGAATTCCAGTTTTACTTTTTCAGGAAAGGATTTGAAACCCTGTAGATCCAATCGTTTCAAATACATTCATTTACACCTCATTTGTAAGATTAGGTCAGCAGCTTACCGCCAACCATGGTATAGAGGACTTTGCCTCTGACTTCTTCATCCGCAAAGGGAGAAAATTTTGCTTTGGAAGCAAAATGTTCCGGATCGATGCGGTGGGTTTCCATAAAATCCACCACAATGATATCTGCATCTTTGCCTTCCGCGATCATTCCTTTGTTGTATAGTTTCAAAATTTCCGCAGGCTTTTCGGAAAGCATTTCAACCAGTTTTTCCACCGTGATATATCCCTTTTCCACCAGATGGGTATAGCTGAGGGCAAAGGTGGTTTCCAGAGAAGAAATGCCATAAGCCGCCTGATCGAATTCCTTTTCTTTTTCCGTTCTGTTTGTAGGACTGTGTCCCGATGCGATCACATCGATGGTGCCGTCCACAATGCCGTCAATAATGGCAAACACATCTTCCTTCGTTCTGAGGGGAGGATTCACCTTTGCCAAAGTATCATAATCCCCGATGGCATCCTCTGTCAGAATAAAATAATGGGGACAGGTTTCGCAGGTCACGCCGACTCCGCGGCTCTTTGCTTCGCGGATCAGCTGCACAGAACCCTTTGTGCTGACGTGGGTGATATGTAATCTGGCACCGGTACGTTCCGCAAGGTTCAGATTTCTGGCAACGATCACTTCCTCCGCCTCTCTGGGCATCCCTGCCAGACCAAGGCAGGCCGCCGCATAGCCTTCGTTCATGACACCTCTGGCAGAAAGGCTTCTGTCCTCGCAATGAGTCGTGATGGGCAGATCAAACATCTTGGAATAAACCATGACATTTCTCAGAAATGCCGCAGAATCCGTAAATTCATCCCCGTCAGAAATACCAACGATCCCTGCATTGAACATTTCACCGATCTCCGACATCTGTTCCCCCAGACAGCCAATGGACATGCTGCCATAAGGATAAATATTCACCAGAGATTTTTCCTTGGATTTGGAAACGATATATTCCACAACCGTTTTGTTGTCAATGGCAGGTGTGGTGTTGGGTTCGCAGGTGATGGTCGTAAATCCGCCGCGGAGAGCCGCTCTGGAAACCGTTGCGATATCCTCGATGTATTCATGTCCGGGGTCACAGATATTACAGTGCATATCAATCAGTCCGGGCAATACCATATGTCCGCCCACATTTAAAACCTTGGCACCTTCTTCTTCCAGATCCCGCCCAATTTTTTCGATCACGCCGTCCTTTACGAAAATATCATGGAGCATGTCCTTATCATGAGAAGTTCCCAGCAGTCTGCAGTTTTTCAGAATGGTTTTCATTTGAATGCACCTCCCACCTGAGAAAGGATATAGAACATAGCCATACGCACTGCTACGGAGTTGGCAATCTGGTCATTGATGATACACTGCTTACTGTCGATGACACCGGGAGAAATTTCGATCCCCCTCTGAATGGGGCCGGGATGCATAACAATAGCATCCTTTTTCGCATATTTCAGCAGTTTTTCATCGATACGGAAGAATTTTTTATATTCATCCAGAGAAGGCAGGAAAATTTTATCCAGAGATTCCATACGCATACGGGTAGTCAGGATAACATCCGCATTATTGACTGCTTCTCTGGCATCGTAACAAACATTGACACCGAATTTTTCGATTTCCGGCAGCATCAGTGTAGGGGGGCCGGAAACGCTGACCTCAGCGCCCAGTTTTGTCAGACCCCAGATATTACTTTTAGAAACACGGCTATGCAGAAGATCCCCAATGATGGCCACCTTCAGCCCTTCAAAGTCACCCTTCTGTTCCTTGATGGTCAGAAGATCCAGCAAAGACTGGCCTGGGTTTTCATTGAAGCCGTCCCCTGCATTGATGACAGATGCTTCCACGCAGTCCGCCAGCAGCTTGGGCGCACCGGCCATGGGATGACGCAGGATGATGAAATCCGCCCCCATCTGGTCGATCAGCTGACCCATATCCTGCAGACTTTCCATTTCGATGGAATGAACGGAATTTGTCATATCGATGACATTGGCACTCAGATGCTGAGCCGCCAGTTCATACGCCAGTTTCGCACGGGCAGACTGTTCATAAAACAGCATGATGACAGATTTCCCCTGCAGATGGGGTGCCTTTTTGGACTTCTGATTCATGATATATTTCATTGTTTCGGCCGTACCAAGGATATAACGGATATCCTCCGCGGTCATATCCCGCAGGCCGAAAAAGTCTTTACTTCTCAGCGGCATGTTGTTTCCTCCCACTTATTTGCGCAGTCGTTCCAGCAATGCTTCAAAATAAGGCGGCAAAGGCGCCTCAAACTCCATATATTCCCCTGTTCTGGGGTGGATAAAGCCCAGCACTCTTGCGTGCAGCGCCTGTCCCTCCAGAGAAATGGGCTGTTTTTTCGGGCCATAGACAGGGTCACCCAAAAGGGGATGACCGATATAAGTCATGTGCACACGGATCTGATGGGTTCTGCCGGTTTCCAGCTGCGCCTCGATCAGTGTGAATTTTTCCATTCTTTCAATGACACGATAATGGGTCACCGCATGACGGCTGTGTTTCTGGGTCACCGCCATTTTCTTTCTGTCCTGCGGATTTCTGCCGATGGGCTGATCCACTGTGCCCTCGTCTTCATTGAAACCGTTATAAACAACGGCATTATATTTTCTGGTGATACTGTGCTCCGCCAACTGTGCCGCAAGAGACTGATGTGCCATATCATTTTTGGCGATCATCAGCACACCGGAGGTGTCCTTATCGATACGATGCACGATGCCGGGGCGTTTTTCCCCATTGATACCACTCAGATCATCGCCGCAGTGGAACATCAGCGCATTGACCAGTGTACCGCTGGTATGGCCGGGGGCAGGATGCACCACCATGCCCTGAGGCTTATTCACCACGATCACATCGCTGTCTTCGTATAAAATATCCAGAGGGATATCCTCGGGCAGGATTTCCACTTCTTTCACTTCTGGAACGGTCACATCGATGATGTCTTTTTCCCTCAGTTTATAATTCGCCTTTGTCTTTCCGCCGTTCAGCGTGATCATACCTTCATCGATCAGCTTCTGTACGCCGCTGCGGGAAAGGTCTTCCATATTATCTGCAAGAAACACGTCGATTCTGGTACCGACATCTTCTTTTTCTGCCGCAAATGTAAAATAATCCATACTTATTCATCCTTTTTCTTCTTAAAGTCAAGGTCTTCGTCTTTCACAACAAAAATGATCATCAGCGCCAGCAGGATGACCCCGACCACCACATAGATATCCGCCACATTGAACACAGGCCATTCAAAAAACGTAAATTCAAAAAAATCTACCACATAGCCGCGGAACAAACGGTCAATGATATTGCCGACGGCACCGGAAAGTACCAGCACCAGAGAAACTCTCAGCGGAAAGTACTCTTTCTTTTTCGGCATAGTCACATAAAACCAGATCAGCCCTGCAGCAATGATCCCTGTCAGCAACAGGATAAACCATCTCTGTCCACTGAACATACCAAAGGCAACCCCTCTGTTCTCCACAAAGGTCAGATCCATAAAGCCTTCCATCAATGTCATACTGTGGATCGGCTTCAGACTGGCCAATGCCCAGAGTTTTGTTCCCTGATCCAATAAAATCAATACAATAACTGCAATGATTGGTAAAATATTCAAACTTTCTCATCCTCTCAAGGCGAAAAACACCCTTAAAATGTAGTTTTCGGGGCAAAAATCACTTATCCCCAAAAACAAAAATTAGCCACGGCAAAAAATGTGTTCACTTTCTGCCGCAGCTTATCTTTTCTTATTTTGTTGTTTCTGCGTTTGCTTCTTTTTCTGCCAGAATTTCGTTTTTATCCAGCAGTTCGATTTCAGCATACAACAGCAGTTTTACTCTTGTTTTCATCAGTTCGTAGCGGCTTTCCAGTGCTGCGATCTCCTGTTCCAGTTCGTAGGATTTTGTTCTCGCTGCGCTGATGATCTCTGCCGCCTGTGTTTTTGCTGCACTGAGGATGGATTCTGCTTCTGCCTGGGCAGCTGCTTTTGTTTCCGCCGCTGCGGATTCCGCAAAGCTCAGTGTGCGTTCGATGGATTTTTCGAGATTCTTGAAGCGGTCTGTTTCTTCCGCAACCGTTTCCACTTTTGTTTTTTCTTTCAGGCTTTCTTTATACAGTCTCTCATAATCTTCGTAGATATCATCCAGAAAAGTATCTACTTCTTCGGGAGAATAGCCCACAGCTACTTTTTTAAAGTCCTTTGTCGCGATGTCGTTCGGTGTGATCACGAAAAACCCTCCTTATCAAATATATTTTTCAATTTCCAATGCTGTCCTGTCTTTTTTGGTTTTCCCGCCAATCTCCTTGATGCGAAAACGCCCAAAGCCCCGCAGGGAAACCAGATCGCCCTCTTTCAACTGATGGGACGTATTGGTCACGATATTCCAGTTGACCTGTGCCTTTTCCGCACCGATCAGCGTCTGCACCTTGCCCCGTGCAAGGTGGAAAGCCTCTCCCGCCACAGCATCCAGTCGCAGGGAAGCCACCGTCAATCGTTTTGTTTCTGTCTGGCGCCGGGGTACGGCATCCGCCCCCTCCGTCTCCTCTGCAACGACTGCAGTTTTGGAGACCTGCTCCAGCACAGCTGTGATATATGGCGCGATTTCCTCCGCCACAAAACAGACCGCCGTATCCTCTGCCACCAGAATATCACCCACCTTGCTGCGGTCGATGCCCAGCCCAAGGATGGAACCCAGATAATCTCTGTGACTCAGGTCAGCCTGTCCGAATTTTTTACTTTTTCTTCTTATTTTAATGATCTTGATGGGAAATTCTTCTTCTGCCAGTTCTTCTTCTGCCAGCGAAAAACCCATCATCTGCCGTTCGCAATCTTCCGTGCCGCCAAACAGCACCACATTCAGATCACGGAGGCCTCGCATACGTTCTGCGAAACGGGCACACTTTGCCCTGTCCATGAAATCCGAAAAGGCAGGTTGTCTGCGCTTCGTGGCGAAAATCGCCTGATCCAGCGCTTTTGCAAAGAGCAGCCGTTCCTCCCCGTCGGGGATGCTTTTTAAAAGTGCCTGTCGATCCATCATATCAGAAAATCATCTGCACACCGCTGATCAGCAGTGTCTGCACCAGTCGCATCAGGATCAGCGCAAAGATGGGGGAAAAGTCCAGCCCATAGCCACCGCCCAGAGGGGACTTACTTAACATCTCTCTCACAGGGCCCAGAATGGGTTCTGTCATGTTATACAGAAAGCGGCCGATGGCACTGTTGTACCCTCTGACCACCCAGGAAAGGATGATACGTATAAAAATCAGAATTTCCAGAAAATAGAAAAACAGACCGATTGCCTGTACCAGCAATGCTTCCATCTCTATAAAACCACCTTATCTGGCGCTGCTGTTGCCGTTCATCCAAGGCAGCAGAACGCCTTTTGTTTTTAATTCTTCTTTGAAATCACCGGAGATATCCACATTTTCGGGAGCAATGATGAAAATGTTATTAGCAACACGCTGGATCGCGCCTTCCAGTGCATAGCATGTGCCGCTCAGGAAGTCCATGATACGCTGTGCCACGGGATATTCCACTTTTTCCAGATTTACCACAACGGGACGTTTTGTTTTGATCTGATCACAGATTTCCTGTGCATCTTCGTAGCATTCAGGTTTGATGATCACTACCTGCATTGTTACGTTTGTATTCACACTGTAGATCTGAGGGTTATTGCTGCTTCTTGCAGAAGATTTGCGGGGTGCGGGAGATACGGGATAATCCGCACTTGTATCTCTCAGACCGTAGGAAGGTGTTTCTCTTACGGGCGCAGGAGCTGCCACATAATCATCTTCATAGTAATCGTCATCATCTTCGTATTCGCCAAACATCAGATCTTTCATTTTGTCAAAAATTTTAGCCACAGTCAGTTCCTCCTAAGCTCTCTCTATTACTCATCCTTTATTGGGATAATATCTTTCACCGAAAATACCTGTCCCTACGCGAACGATGGTAGCCCCTTCTTCAATGGCTACTTCATAGTCACCGGTCATGCCCATGGACAATGTATCCATCTTTATATTATCAATTTTTTTACTGTTCATGTCAACCAGTAATTCTCTCATTTGACGGAAAACTTCGCGGTTTTCTTCCTGATCTTCCACAAAAGGCGCAACAGTCATCAGCCCACGCACACGGATATGCGCCATCTTTGCGATCTCTCTCAGCAAAGCCTCTGTTTCTTCGGGTGCTACGCCAAATTTGCTTTCTTCGCCGCCCATGTTTACTTCGATCAGCACATCCATCACAACATCTTTCTGGGCTGCGCGTTTTTCAATTTCTTCCGCCAGTTTCAGGCTTTCCACAGAGTGGATCATATCTACCTTATCGATGATGTATTTTACCTTATTTGTCTGCAGATGACCGATCAGGTGCCAGTGGATGCGATCCCCTGCAGGTGCATATTCCATCATAGGTTCATATTTTTCCATGATCTCCTGCACCTTATTTTCCCCCAGGGAAACACAGCCGGCCTGCACCGCTTCCCCGATCAGCTCCACGGGTTTTGTTTTGCTGACTGCCAGCAGCAGGATATCCTCTGCCTTTCTGCCGCTTTTCGCCGCTGCCGCCGCGATCTTCGCTTCTACCTCTCTGATATTTTCAGCTACACTCATGTTATTGCCTTCTTTCTTTTTTGAATTGTATTGGAAAGCCGATTGTTTCACACTCTCGCAATCACCGCTGATATTAGTAAACGCTGTCGCCTTCCTTGATATTCTTTGCATCGGAAACAATGGTATCATAGGGCTGCAGTCCTGTAACACTGCCCGCTTTTACGATGGCATATTCCTGATTCTGCTCCAGAATCTCAATCACAACAAAATTTGCCACAGAACTGTTTGCCACATACACACCGGCATGGGGTTCCAGTTCCGAAACCGTATACTGCACCGCGTTTTCGCCCGTGCCCTGCAGAATGGTATCCCCGATCTTCACGGCTGCCCCTTCCTGCTCAATATATACGGCATCGTCATCGCTTGCCACAATGGAAAGATCTGTAAACTGGGTCTTTTCCCCCTTTGTCAGAAGCACACCGTCACTGCCCATACTTTCTGTCAGGCAGGTACGGGGAATCCGGATCAGGGATTTTTCCACGATGGCATCATTGGGGATCTTCAGCCCTTCTACGA
>NZ_JBGVHV010000060.1:0-4940 GCF_045122575.1 Anaerotignum sp.
ATGCAGATGTTTCATTGCCCATGAAACAGGGGCAGAAAAGATCGCCCGTCAGGCTCACTATCTGGAGGGCATCAACAATGGCATCACATACCATTTTCAGCTGACGAAGCGCACCTATCATATGCTGAAAAAGGAAAAAACCTTGAAACTGCAGATCCATACGGGTCTGTTCGGTGGTATTTATATCACCGAACTGGATAACCCCGATTTCTTCAAGCGTGTCCGCCGAATGGACAGAAAAGCAGCGAAGGTTGGTACGGTTCTCGGCCTGCTGGCTGCTGCCGGTGGCGTGGCGGTGTTCTGGTTTCTGTAAATAAAAGGAAAAGCCTGAAACGCTTGGCGTTTCGGGCTTTTTTGTTATCTTCTGCGGCGGTATGCGGCAGGGACAATATCCTTGCGGAGAAAACAGTCATAGAGTGTTTCGGAAGCACTGACCAGTTTCCCGTTGACCGTGGCGCGAAAGGGTGTGTTTTCCCAGAGCATCTGCTGCCATTCCAATGCACAGCCCCTGCGGTAATTGCGAGGGATGCGATTTTGGCAGGAGAGAAAAAGAGACCATTCTTCCGGCGCAACTTCCCCCCATTTCTCCCAGACGATGACATCGCCGTTGGCACATTCGAAATATGGAGGCAATGTGATCCCATGGATTTGAATCTCTTCCAGATCCTCCAGTTCATACATCAGCCAGAAGAATCCGCTCATTTCATCGGAATCCTGGCTGTACCAGATACGAAGGGGTTCCCCGCTTTCTGCCCGCAGGCGCAGTTCCGTCAGATCCGGATAGGGTTTATCCATCAGATTTCCCTTGCTCAATGTCAGGTCGAAACAATAGATATTTTCTCTGAAAATACCTGCTGCCATCAGCATGCCCTCTGTGCCATACCCAAATACGATTTCTATCATCTGTATCACCTCCGCTTTCATTCTAATTCATTTTGTGGGGGAAATCCACATATTCTGAAAAGAAGGGAAGTGGCAGGATGAAAAGATTGCTGGGGTTATTATTTTTTTATATCCTTCTGGTGGTTCTCCTTCTGCCCCTTGCGGTGACCTTTCTTTGCGGCGGCTTCCGCAGGGATCTGCCGCGGGAGACGAAGGCGTTATATGGCACGGCTGACCTTGCCCCGCTGGAATCGGAACTGGAGGAATATGTGGCAGGGGTGGTGGCGGCGGAAATGCCGGCGGCTTTCCATGAGGAAGCACTGAAAGCCCAGGCCGTTGCCGCCCGTACCTATCAGGTGCGGCAGATGCAGGCGGCGGGGACGGATTCCGTTCTCTATGATGTGGGACAGGCTTATATCACAACGGAGGAGCAGAAAGAAAAATGGGGAGAAAACTATTCCTTTTACGGAGCGAAAATCCGCAAAGCGGTACGGGAAACGGCAGGGGAGATTATGGTTTATGAAGGGGAGCCGATTTTGGCGGCATTTCATGCCCAGAGCGCAGGAAAAACAGAAGATGCGGTTCAGGTCTGGAACAGCGATGTGCCCTATCTGAAAAGCGTGAACAGCAGCGAAGATAAAAAGGCGCCGCAGCATGAAATAACGGTGACCTTTTCTATGGAAGAAGTGAAAGAAAAACTGGGCAGCACGGAACTTTCTGTCCGCAGCCGCACCGATGCGGGCTATGTTTCAGAGCTGCAGGCAGGGGAAAGGATTCTTTCGGGGCGGGAAGTGCGGGAGAAACTGGGGCTGCGCAGTGCCAGTTTTCGGATAGAGAAAAAAGGAGAGGACTTCTGCTTTACGACCCACGGGTATGGGCATGGGGTAGGCATGAGCCAGTATGGGGCTTCATTTCTGGCAGAGGAAGGGAAAACCTATCGGGAGATCCTGCGGCATTATTATTCCGGTGTGGAATTTCAAATGCTGGAATAAAATTTTCCTCTGATGGCAACAATACCATCGGAGGTGCTTTAGATATGAAGAAAAACGAAAACAAAACAGCCAGACGGATGCAGACCATCGCCATCTGCGGGTGCCTGTGTCTGGTGGCAGTGGGGGCAGGGGTCACCTATCGTGCCTTTGACCGCAGCCATCTGGAGGGCGTGGAGCAGGACGCAGAACAGCCTGTTACAGCGGTCAAAACTCCCACCATTGAGATTGCGGCGCTGGAAAGAAACAAACAGAGCAATGATCCCGGGGAAGCCCCTGAAGCGGAAACAACAACAAAACCGAAGGCGGCAAAACCTACATTTGCCTATCCCCTGCAGGGGGAAGTGGTGCTGCCCTACAGCATCGACCACGCCATTTATGACCCGACACTGGAACAGTACCGCACCAATGCGTCCGTCAGTCTTTCTGCCAAACAGGGGACAGCGGTGAAAGCGGCAGCAGACGGTACGGTGCAGGCGGTAACGGAGGATGTGGAAACAGGAAAGACCATCGTAATCGCCCATGCGGACGGCTGGCTGACTACATACGGTCAGCTGGAGGATGCCGTAGCAGTGAAGGAAGGCGAAAAGGTAACGCAGGGGCAGAAAATCGGCGCTGTGGATGACCCTACAAAATATGGGGCCGCGTTGGGCAGCCATCTGGAGTTTGCCATGGAGCAGAACGGGGAGACAAAAGACCCCCTGAAACACCTGCGGAAAGCAGAATGATATTTTGGGAAGAAGCTCGGATCCGGGCTTCTTTTTTTCATAAATCCGGAAACCCTGCCGTCGATTCCCTGCATTTTTGCGAAAAATGACTTTACGAATCCGCGGAAAATGGATAAAATGGAGGGACAAGGGTAATCATATTCAGACAAGGGGGAAGCAATATGAAACGTTTGTCTATCGTAAAAGGTGATATTGTAAAAGCAAAAACAGATGCCATCGTCAATGCGGCCAATACGTCTCTGCTGGGCGGCGGCGGTGTGGATGGTGCCATCCATCGTGCGGCAGGCCCTGAATTGCTGGCAGAATGTGAAACACTCCACGGCTGTCCTACCGGCGAAGCGAAGATCACAAAGGGGTATAAGCTGAAAGCCAAATATGTTATCCATACACCCGGCCCCATCTGGCGCGGAGGGAAATGGGGCGAAGAGGAACTGCTGGCCAACTGCTACAGAAATTCTCTGGCGCTGGCAAAGGAAAATGGGGTAAAAACCATTGCATTCCCTTCCATCAGCACCGGTGTTTACCGTTTCCCTGTGGATCAGGCGGCAAAGATCGCAGTCAGAGAGATCCTGCATTTTCTGGATCAGGATGATTCCATCGAACAGGTGACTATCGTCTGCTTTGATGAAAATACAAAAGCACATTATATGGATGCGCAGGCAGAACTGCAGGCGTAAAATCTTATAAAAGAACGAACCCTCGGATGTATATCGTCCGAGGATTTTTTTATGGAAATCGCAGGAGAAACAAATATTATGTCATCCTGTGCATGTTTTGTGGAGAAACATCCCTTTGTGGACAATGGGGAAAAAGAGAATGATTTATCCACATGAGAAATGCCGATAACCCCTGTTTTCCACAAAGTTGTTCACATTATCCACAGTGTGAGGAAAAGAATTCTGTGGAAAAAAGAAGAACAAATGTGTTTTTTGTGGAGAATAGAAAAGCCTGAAAAACCGCCATTCTTTTTTTTGAGAAAAATTTTGGCAGAGAGGTAAAAAGAATTATGGAAACTAAAAATGAAAAATTCCACAAACTTTTTTCTTGGTATTGACAAAGGAAAAATTTTCAAAATCGAAATATTTTTTGTAAAAGAAAAAGGGATTTGAAAAAATATGGAGAATTATAAGAGTAAGCAGACAAGAAAGATGCCATGCTTGATTTTGAATCAGACCGACCGTGTCGGTTTTGATATATTTCATCGATCCTCAGAAAGAAGAGAGGGTCACGAAGGGAGTTGTTTTTATGCGTTACAACATTATTGGTAAGAACATCGATGTATGGGACAAAACAAAGGAAATGGTTGAACACAAAATGGATCGTGTTGCAAAGCTGTTCCCCGCGGACACAGAAGCAACCATTACATTGAGCCTGGAAAAACTGGTTTCCACTGTTGAAATCACCGTACCTATGAATAAAAGAGTTGTACGTGCCGAAGTTCAGGATCCCGACATGACAGCTGCAATGGATAAAGCAGTGGATATTCTGGAAGGTCAGGTAGTACGCTATAAAAAACGCATGCGCACAAAGGTAAAATCCGGCGCGGAAGCTTATGCAGCAGAATATGCAGCAATTCTGGTTCCCGAAGAAGATCTGGATGACGAACCTATGGTTAAGATCGAAAAAGTAAAACATTTCGAAGTAAAACCCATGGACGCAGAAGAAGCAGTAATGGAAATGGAACTGGTAGGTCATAACTTCTTCGTATTCCGTAATGGTGAAACAGACGAAGTGAACGTTGTTTACAAGAGAAAGAACGGTACATATGGTCTGATCGAACCTGAATACTAATTTCAAAATGAAGAGGGACGCAGAAGCGTCCCTTTTTTTATTGGAAAAGGGGGAGTATAATATCTGTTAGACAGGAATGGGAAATTCTTTAATTTTTAGAAGGTGAATTTTTATGGAAAGAGAACGTTTTGAAAAGCAGATAGCCTTCATTTTGGAGGCTGACAAAGAAAAAAATATCCTTCGTCAGACCCATCTCAGTGGTCACGGGCGGCAGGAAAACGATGCGGAGCATGCATGGCACATGGCCATGATGATCTATCTGCTGAAAGAATATGCCAATGCACCCATCGATCTGGCAAGAACCATGATGATGGCCCTCATCCATGATATCGTGGAGATCGACGCGGGGGATACCTATGCCTACGACGCGGCAGGGATGGAGACCCAGGCGGAACGGGAACGTCTGGCGGCGGAGCGTATTTTCGGTCTGCTCCCTGATGACCAGAAAGAGGAACTGCGGGGGTTATTCGAAGAATTTGAAGCGGGGGAAACAGCAGAGGCGAAATTTGCCCGAACTATGGATAATCTGCAGCCCCTGATGCTGAATCAT
>NZ_JBGVHV010000061.1:0-2301 GCF_045122575.1 Anaerotignum sp.
TTGGCTGCCGCCATAGCTCCCGTCATCATATCCAGCATATCCTCACTGGTGGCATGCTTCATTTCTTTCCAGAAATGGGCAAGAAAGGCTTCGATGGCACTGCTGGATGCCACCTCACCGGCATTGCATCCGCCCATACCATCTGCCACCAGATATAAATTCTCTGCTGGGTCTTCCCCCGCTGAGATGTAGTATGCATCTTCATTATTTTTGCGACATCTGCCAATATCGCTCATCCCAACTGCTTTCAAGTCGTCCACCTCCTCTGGTGAATCTGTTTTTTCTCAGTCTGCTTCCGACTGTTCTTTCATATGGCTCCGTCTCAGCTGACCGCAGGCCGCATCGATATCGCTGCCCAGTTTCCGTCTGACGGTAGTTTCCACGCCGTTTTCATTGAGGATGGACGCAAAGCGTTTCACCCGTTCGGCGGTACTTTTCACATAATTTCTTTCCTTTACGTCATTGACAGGGATCAGGTTTACATGACAGAGCATGTCACGCAGCTTCTTTACCAGTTCCCACGCATGTTCATCCCCGTCATTTACGCCGTGAATGAGGGCATATTCGAAGGTAATGCGGCGTTTTGTTCTGTCTGCATAATCTCTGCAGGCCTGCAGCAGTTTTTCCATGCTGTAAACCTTTGCAATGGGCATGGTCTGTGTACGGATGCCGTCATTGGGTGCATGGAGGGAAACCGCCAGTGTGATCTGCAGGTCTTCCTCTGCCAGATCGTAAATCTTATCTACCAGACCGCAAGTAGAAAGAGTAATGTGTCTCTGTCCCATGTTCTGTCCCTTGGGGTCATTGATCAGACGCAGGAATTTTACCACATTATCATAGTTATCCAACGGTTCACCGCTGCCCATCAGCACCGTGCCATGAACCCGTTCCCCGCAGTCCTTCTGGATGGCATAGATCTGGGAAAGCATTTCCCCCGCCGTCAGACCTCTTTCCACACCGTCCAAAGTGGAGGCACAGAATTTACAGCCCATACGACAGCCAACCTGCGTGGAAATACAAACCGTATTGCCATGCTCATATTTCATCAATACACTTTCGATGATCGCACCATCGGAAAGGGCAAAGAGGTATTTTCTTGTTCCATCGATCTGGGAAACCAGTTTTCGTACAATCTTCACGCCATTGATAGATGCTGTTTCGGAAAGTTTTTCCCGCAGTCCTTTGGAAAGGTTCGTCATTTCCTCAAAACCGTCCACCTGTTTGGCATGGAGCCAGTCGAAGATCTGCTTTGCACGGAATTTGGGTTCCCCCAATTCCTTCAAGAGGTCCTCCAGTTCATTTACATTCATGGATTTGATATCAATTTTTGCCATATCTTAATCCTTTCTTCTCATTCTGGAAATGAAAAAACCGTCTGTTCCTGTTTTATGGGGCAGCAGAGTAATATAGCCCTGTTCTGCTGTCTCCGTTTTCCACCCTTCGGGCAGGAAGGCTGTAATATCCTCAGCTTCGAATTCGGGGTGATTTTTCAAAAACCATTCCAGATTTTTTTCATTTTCCTTGCGGCACAGGGTACAGGTGCTGTAAACCAGTACGCCGCCCTTTTTCACATAGCCTGCCGCATTTTCCAGAATTTCTTTCTGGATGGCTGTCAGGCTGTCAATTTCATTGCCGTCTTTTTTCAGGCGGATATCCGGCTTTTTGCGCATCAGCCCCAAACCGGAGCAGGGTGCGTCCACCAGAATACGGTCGAACCTTTCATGTTCTTCCTCTTTTTCCGCCGCATCTTTCACCTTGCATGCCATCATACTGATGCCGAGGCGTTCCGCCCCTTCCTCCATCAGTTCGATCTTATGCTCATAAATATCACAGGAAATCAGATTTCCTTCGTTTTCCATCTGTTCTGCCGCTGTAAAGCTTTTCCCGCCGGGAGCCGCACACATATCCATGATGCTTTCGCCCTTTTTGGGGTCTAAAATCTTCACCGCCAGCTGAGAGCTTTCATCCTGCACATGGAACAGCCCTTTCTGGAAAGCTTCCAGTCGGCTCAAGTCTGCTGTTTTTGTCAGATGCAGGGCATTTTCGGAAACTCGCCCTTCTTTTACTCCTACACCCGCTTTTTCCAGCATCTCTTTCAATTCTGCCTTATTTGTTTTCAGCGTATTCACGCGAATAGTCACATCAGGTGCTTCGTTGTCGAACAGGCAGATCTTTTCCGCATCTTCATAGCCGTAATAAGCCACCCACATGCGCACCAGCCACAGGGGATGAGAATAGGCCACAGAAAGATATTCCGCCGTGCCTTTTTCAGGCATAGACACTTCCGTTTTCTTCTTCGCA
>NZ_JBGVHV010000062.1:0-2462 GCF_045122575.1 Anaerotignum sp.
AACTGGTGAAGGCGAATCTTGGTATCACCTTTTCCTATTACCCTATGGTAAGACAGGAATTGGAGGAAGGTTCTCTGGTGGAACTGGATATCGAGGATTTTGAAATTTACCGCGAGTTCAATTATGTGTATATGAAAAACAGCCTGTTTGAAGATAAGTATCGGAAACTGATCGATTTTGCCCGAGAGATATAGGGGGGAGTTTTGTGGAGAATGTCGATAATAAAAATAAGATTATCATTGTCCTGAGTTTGATTATTGTGGGGTTGGTGGCTGCACTGTTGATTGCGCTTTACAAGCCTAATGTACAGGTGGTGGAAATGGATGAATGTATTCTTACCATAAGAGAAACCGACGATGGGTATCTGGATGATGGCTATTATATTGTCAGTGGAGATTATGAAGATCGAAAAGAGGTATCTATCAGAGAAAAAGATTCGTATATTGTGACATTGTTGACCTATGATCTGGAAGGAAATTTGATCGGTGCAGAGGCAAGTGATTATACATCTGTTCCAGAATAAATAGAAGGACTTTAACTTTATTTGGGTTGAAGTCCTTTTTTATTGCCTTGTATTTATTTTCATGCTATCCTTAAACTAGAAAATTATACGAATTTTTACATACAAGGAGGCATTTTCATGGAATATGTAACACTTGGCAAAACCGGCCTGAAAATTTCCCGTCTGGGCTTTGGCGGTATCCCTATTCAGCGTGTAGATGCGGCTGTGACAAAGGAACTGGCAAAGGCTATGGTAGAAAAGGGCATCAACTATATCGACACAGCAAGGGGCTATACGGTTTCCGAAAGCTACATCGGCGAAGCACTGGAAGGTATCCGTGATAAATTCGTACTGGCAACAAAGAGCATGGCCAGAACAAAAGAAGCCATGGCGGCAGATATCGAAACCAGCCTGAAAAACCTGCGTACAGACTATATCGACCTGTATCAGATCCACAATCCCAATATGGAACAGCTGGAACAGGTATTGGCTGCAGGCGGCGCACTGGAAGCTCTGCAGGAAGCAAAAGCGGCTGGCAAGATCGGTCATCTGGGTGTGACTGCCCATTCTCTGGAAGTATTTGAAAAAGCAATGGAACTGGATTGGGTGGAAACCATCATGTTCCCTTACAATATCGTGGAAACACAGGCCACAGACCTCATTAAGAAATGTGCAGAAAAAAATATCGGCTTCATCGACATGAAACCTCTGGCAGGCGGTGCCATCGAAGATGCCACACTGGCGCTGCGCTTCATCTGTGCAAACCCCGATGTGACCGTTGTCATCCCCGGTATGTTTGACCTGAAGGAGATCGAACAGAATCTGGCGGCAGTGGAAGACAAAGCACCTCTGACAGAAGAAGAACTGGCGAAAATGGAAGAAATCAGAAAACAGCTGGGCAACAATTTCTGCCGCAGATGTAACTACTGTGCACCTTGTGCGGTAGGCATCGTCATCCCCAATGTATTCCTGTTCCAGGGCTATCTGGACAGATATGGTCTGGGGGACTGGGCGAAGGACAGATATCATTCCATGCCTGTAAAGGCAAGCGCATGTATCGGCTGCGGTGCCTGCGAAAAAAGATGTCCTTATGACCTGCCTATCAGAGAAATGCTGAAAGACGCGGCGGCAAAATTCGGCGAATAATGAAAAATGATTGCGACAACGAAAGGGGAGTCGTGATATGAAGAAATTTCTTGCTCTTTTTATGACATTCTGTATGGGGATGAGTTCTGTGGCTTTTGCGGCAGCACCATCCATTACGAAAATCAATGCAGGGAAGTATCGCAGTTATGCGGTACTTTCCGATGGCAGCCTTTATACCTGGGGGTTTGGGAATTCGTATGATACACTCAGTGTGGAATCGCATAAAGGTAAGTGGAGCAGCACTCCTGTAAAAGCAGAAAGCGGCATTGTTGCTGCGGGTGATGTTACTCAGGGGACTCAGTGGAAAATCAAAACAGACGGCAGTTACTGGCAGGATTCTGAATACTGGGATGCTCCAGAAAAATATTTCAACAATGCTGTGGCAGCAGAAGGGAATTATGTTCTGCTTTCTGATGGCGCACTGTGGCATTATAATTATTATGACACAAAGAAAGTCGCTTCCAATGTGAAAGATTTTTCTGTATATATCGATGACCAGTTTGTCGTTCTGAAGCAGGACGGCAGTGCATGGATTTCTAATCTATACTATGAAGATCCCTTTGGTTTCAAGGCTGAGAATGGGGTATTGACAAAATTCATGGATAGTGTCATTGATCTGGAAGTCGGTAACGCAAACCTGTATGTACTGAAGAAAGACGGTAGCCTGTGGGGTTGGGGCGATAATATGTATGGTCAGCTTGGCAAGGGATATGCGAGCGACTATAATGAACCCAATGATAAGGTCGGTTATCGGATCATGGACAATGTGGCTTCTGTTGAAACAGGTGTTGGCGGCACTTCTGTTTTTGCGATT
>NZ_JBGVHV010000063.1:0-6175 GCF_045122575.1 Anaerotignum sp.
TCGATCAGTTTATGGTGCAGATGTCCTCTGTCCGCCTGCATGATGGGCTGGTTTTTCGCCATACGGCGCAGCATCGCGCAGATAGTATCAAACACAGGCAGGCCAACACACAGAACGCTGACGATCATAGCCAGCAAGGCATAGCCCTTGAACACCCCGAGGATACTGGTCACTGCCAGCACAAAGCCAAGGAATGTGGAGCCGGTATCGCCCATGAAGATCTCTGCGGGGTTGAAGTTTCTGGGAAGGAATCCCAGACACGCACCTGCCAGTGCCGCTGTCAGCACAACTGCAGTAGTGGAACCTGTCATAATGCAAAGCACCATCAGGCTCAGCGCCGCGATAGATGTAACCCCTGCCGCAAGACCATCCAGACCATCGATCAGATTCACGGCGTTTGTCACGCCAACGATCCAGACCAGTGTGATGGGGATGGAAAATTTCTGCAGATATGCCGTTACAGGCCAGAGCACCACCTGAATACGGGTGCCGGACATGATAACGACCAGCGCTGCCAGGATCTGTACACAGAATTTCAGCTTCGCAGGCAGGTTTTTCATATCATCCACCACACCCAGACCTGCGATCATAAGGGCGCCAACGAGAAAGCCTGCAAACTGTCTGGCATTCATGCTCTTATCAAAATGATATACCATCAGCACTGTAATAATAAAGCCCAGTACGATGGCAACCCCGCCCATACGGGGCATTGGTTTTTTATGCACGCCTCTGTCCTTCGGATAGTCAATGGCACCGCATTTGATGGACATCCACTTTGCGAAGGGCGTTGTCACCAGAGTGATGGCAAAGGCGCATGCGAAGGCTGCAATATACAGCAGCCAGTTATGTTCTGTCAAACTAGATCTCTCCTCTTTCGAGTGAAAAAATTATTTTGTACCGAAGATACGGTCACCGGCATCACCCAGACCGGGTACGATATAGCCGTGTTCGTTCAGCTCATTATCATACGCCGCTGCATAGATATCTACATCGGGATGGTTTTTCTGCAGTCTTTCCACACCATCGGGGGCAGCCAGAATGCACAGGAAAATGATTTTTTTCACACCGCGTTTTTTCAGGGCATCAATCGCCATGTCTGCAGAACCGCCCGTTGCCAGCATAGGGTCTGTCAGAAGCACAGTTCTTTCTTCCACGTCTGCGGGCAGTTTGCAGTAATATTCCACAGGTTCCAGTGTTTCTTCGTTACGATACAGACCGATATGGCCGATCTTTGTGGTAGGAACCAGATTCAGGATACCGTCTGTCATACCGATGCCTGCACGCAGGATAGGTACGATCGCCAGTTTGGTATCGATGGTTTTACACTGCGCTTCCGCAATGGGTGTCTGCACAGTTACCTCTGTCAGGGGCAGTTCTCTGGTTGCTTCGTAAAACAGCAGAGATGCCACTTCCCCGATGATTTCGCGGAATTCCTTTGTACCGGTTTCCTGATTTCTCAGCATTGCCATTTTGGTATGGATCAGGGGATGTTCAGATACAAATAATTTGCTCATACTGTCACCTCTTAGTCTTCGATCTGGTTGATTCTTCTGATGTGGCGTTCGTCATTGGAGAAGGGTGTTTCCAGGAAAGCTTTTACGATTTCCAGGGCCAGACCAGGGCCTGTGACCCTTGCACCCATGGCAAGAATGTTTGCATCGTTATGTTCTCTTGTTGCCTTTGCAGAGAAAACATCACCGCACAGCGCACAACGAATACCTTTTACTTTGTTTGCTGCGATGGAAATACCGATCCCTGTACCGCAGATCAGGATACCCTGTTCGCATTCACCGCTCGCTACTGCATTTGCAACTGCTTTGCCGTATGCAGGATAGTCTACGGATGCATCGGAATATGTACCGAAGTTTTTATATTCGATACCGTTCTTTTCCAGATAATCAATCACTTCTTTCATCAGGGGATAACCGCCGTGATCACAACCCAGTGCTAACATATTGAAACACTCCTTTTCCTTTTTATCTTTCATCCAGATCGATCGTCTGGTAGCCTGCCGCCTTATTCAGACGGTTCATGATAGCCAATCCTTCGCCTTCTTCGGAAAACACTTCGGAATAGACCCTTTCTGCTCCCAGAAAATCGAATTTTCTCAAAAATTTGAACAGGTTCGCCCCGATCTGTTCGGGTCGTTCTCTGCTGCCCAGAGAAAGGACGATATCAGCCTTGTAGAGGTCTTTGGTTTCCTCTGTAGCCATCACGCCTGTCTTATATCCATGGGCCATATCCTCCGCCGCCAGACGATTGATCTCATCCACAACGGCTTTGGTTTCCCCCTTCACCAGAATCACTTCTGCCTTGGGAGAATAATGGGTATATTTCATACCCGGTGCCTTTGGCTTTAAGTCTGCCGCAGGCTTTTTCAGAATGGCAGGATCGATCTCCACCGTTCCTACCACTTCTTCCATCATTTCCTTTGTAACCGCACCAGGACGCAAAATCATGGGAACTTCGCCGGAAACATCCACGATGGTGGATTCCAGACCCCATTCCGCCGCACCGCCGTCTACGATCATGTCGATCTTGCCATTTAAGTCAAACTCCACATGGGATGCCCTTGTGGGGCTGGGCTTACCGGAGGAATTTGCGCTGGGTGCCGCAATGGGCAGACCCGCCGCACGGATGATAGCCCTTGCCACAGGATGGCTGGGGAAGCGCACCGCTACCGTATCCAGACCACCGGTTGCCTTTTCAGGCACAATGTCCGCCTTGGGGAAAACCATAGTCAGCGGGCCGGGCCAGAAGGCATCCATCAGCTTCTGCGCCGCAGGGGAAACCTCCCTGACGATGGGCTCCAGTTCCTCAAATTCGGAAATATGAAGGATGAGGGGGTTGTCCGAAGGACGCCCCTTTGCAAGATAGATTTTTTCACAGGCCGCACTGTCCAGTCCGTTTCCGCCCAGACCATAAACCGTTTCTGTGGGGAAAGCCACCAGACCCCCTTCCTGCAAAATTTTTGCAGCTGTCTGAATGACTTCTGCGGAATCCGGCTGGCTCAGGTCGACCTTTGCCAGTATCGTTTTCATTGTCTGCTCCTTACGCGTTTGCACCGCAACATTTTTTGTATTTTTTGCCGGAACCGCAAGGGCAGGGATCGTTACGGCCGATTTTTTCGCCTTTTACTACTGTTCTTGCATTTTTCTGTTCCAGTGTCAGTCTTTTCTTTGTTTCTGCATCATAGATGCCGTCCCACTGAGGCAGTGTGTACAGGTGTTCTGCTTTGTATTCTACCATCAGTTTGAACAGTTTTTCGAAATTGATGTTGATGCAAACATCGCTGTCTGCTGTCAGGGATTCCATATCGAATTCTGTTTCCAGGGAAGCATTCAGACCATCGATGAATGCAACGATCATTTCGTCTGTCATATCGAATTTTGCAGCCAGTTCGGAAACTTTGCCTTCGATTTTTTCTACTTTTTCACCGATGATGTATTCGTAGATCTTCTGTTCTCTGGGCAGGTAATCAGCCCAGATTTCTTCTACGCTGTGGCCTTCCTGTGTAAATGCTTTTTTGATCCAGCTTTCATATAAACTCATGTTGATTCTCTCCTTTGATATCTTTAAATTCTTAATTTTGTACAGAATACTCCATTCTTTCAAATAATACTATTTTTTCAGGTAGTTTGCAACAAAAATCGCAGAATTACCACTGTTTTTCAAATATCAAAAGGCGTTCGGTTTCCCAAACGCCCTCCGTTTTTCTTATTCTTCTGTTTCCGCTGTCAGATCTTCTGTCAGCGCTTCTGTTTCAGCAATATCTTCCGCAGGAGCGGATGCACCACTGGTCACCACAGGTTCCATATCCTCATCCAGCGCGAAGGTCAGGATCACATCATCGTCAAATTCCACGCCGTCCCACACCTTCTGAGAATCACTGTCCGCAAAGGTCATCTGCACCTGCCAGCCATCTTCTGCCACAGGCATCTGCCCCTGCATGGAAACAGGCATCTGATAACTGTTTTTCCATTCGCCGTCTGTCAGGGCGATTTCAGACCAGTCCGCATCTTCCGCATAGCGGATCTCCAGTTTGGAAACGTTGATGCCGGTCTGGTTTTCAAATGTCATATCATAATCTACTTCCTGTGTTTCCACATCTTTTCCGCCGCAGGCTGTCATGCCCACTGCCGCAAAAGCTGCCAGAAACATCATCAGGATCCTTTTTTTCATACTCCTACTTCCTTCCCTTACTGTGCTGCATAGCTTTCAAATGTAATGCTTTCGATGGTGATATCCTTGACGGGTTTATCCGCTTCGTCTGTTTCCGCTGCCGCGATGGCATCGACCACATCCAGACCTTCAAACACCTGACCAAAAACGCTGTAAGGGTTGCCAAACGCATATTCCAGATGAACCGCGCCGCCCACTTCTCTATAGTAATTCAGCACTTCATCGGGGAAGATCTGACCAAAGGTATAATAGTTGCCATCTGTCAGTGTCATACCCAATTCGCCGTCGTTGGTATCTCTTGCTTCTTCGATCTGTTTCAGGGCTTCTTCCATCACTGTGCCCTGCTGTACGATAAAGAACTGGCTGCCGTTAGTGGAAGGGCCTCTGTTTGCCATGGCCACTGCACCTTTATAGTAATGCAATCTGGGGGAAATTTCATCTTCGAAAGATTCGCCCCAGCAGCTTTCGCCGCCTGTGCCATCGCCTTTGGGGTCACCTGTCTGCACCATGAAATCTTCGATGACACGATGGAACAGCAGGCCATCATAATAGCCGTCCTTTGCCAGTGTTTTGAAGTTTTCCACTGCCTTGGGCGCTTCTTCGGGGAAGAAACGCATCTTCACCACACCTTCGGAAGTTTTGATCACTGCGATCTCTTCGCCTTCCTCGGGCATCTGTGCCTGCAGGATGGTTTTTGTGTCCACGTTTGTTTCTGTTTTGGTATCGTTATTTTCTGCCGCTGTGCTGCCGCCGCAGCCTGCCATACCGAAGGCCATCACTGCTGCCAGTGCCAGTGTCATAACTCTTTTTTTCATATTCCTTTCCTCCTGTTTGCGGTGATTTTTTCTGTCTGGTCTCTTTTTATTTTACTCCCGCCTGCAAAACCATGTCAATTTCGCGATTCTTAAGAGTTTCTTAAATCTCAGCCCATCAGAACTCTGATCTGTGTCATAACGGCTTCCACGCCGTCCCCTGTAGCCGCATGTTCCATGGCGGAAACATATTTTTCCTTGTTTTCATACAGGGCAAAAATTTCTTTCTGCATGCTTTCCGCAGTCATTTCATCCTCATCCAGCACCCTTGCAAAGCCCTGTTTTTCGAAGGAAGCCGCATTGAGGATCTGGTCACCGCGGCTAGCTCTTGCGCTCAGAGGAATCAGCAGGTGAGGTTTTTTCAGAGCAAGGAATTCGGAGATGGAATTGCTGCCCGCGCGGGAAACGATGAAGTCTGCCGCTGCAAAGAGATCATTCAGCCCGTCGGAAACATATTCGAACTGCATATAGCCTTCCTGTTCTCTCAGGTGTGCATCCAGATTGCCCTTGCCGCACAGGTGGATCACGTCAAACGTCTTCACCAGTTCCGGCAGGATCTCTCTCAGGCAGTTGTTCAGTTTTACCGCGCCCAAAGAACCGCCCATCATCAAGAGCACAGGTTTTTCCCCTGTAAATTTACATGCTGCCAGACCTTTTTCTCTGTCCCCCTCAAAGAGTTCCTTACGGATGGGGGTGCCTGTGTGAACGCCTTTGCCCTTGGGCACATACTGCAGTGTTTCGGGGAAAGTGGAACATACCACCCTTGCGGAGGGCATGGCGATTTTATTTGCCAGACCAGGGGTGATGTCGGATTCATGAATGATGACAGGTACGTTGTTGCTTTTTGCCCCCAGAACAACGGGAACCGCAACAAAACCGCCCTTGGAAAATACCAGATCTGGTTTCAGTTTTCTGATGAGTTTTTTCGCTTCCGCAATGCCTTTTACCACGCGGAACATATCCTTGATATTTTCCTTGGAAAGGTAACGGCGCAGCTTCCCTGTGGAAATACTGTAGTAAGGGATTCCTTCCGCTTCGATCAGGGTTCTTTCGATCCCTTTTTCAGAGCCGATATAAACGATTTCGTAGCCTTCCGCTTTCAGATAGGGCAGAAGTGCCAGATTGGGAGTAACGTGGCCGGCTGTGCCGCCCCCTGTCAGTACGATTTTTTTGCTCATATA
>NZ_JBGVHV010000064.1:0-4844 GCF_045122575.1 Anaerotignum sp.
GTTTGCCCACGCCAAAGCAGGAACAGCAGATGTGGTCACAGACAACGCAAGGAATGCACATAATCCTTTTTTTGATGCTGCATAAAATTTCATAAATCTTCTCCTTTGTATCTTCTTATAAAACCACTAAAAAACTACAGCATCAGTATATTTTCCCCATGTAAAATACGATATCATCCTTTCGTTAAATATCTCAGACAGCACTCCGCCGCTTCTTTCCATAGATTTAACATTCCCCCGTATTTCCGCAAAAAAATAAAGACCTCCCGCCGCAGTCCATGACTGCAGCAAAAGGTCTTTTGCTTCGCTTTTTATTTCCGTTTTTTAAATTTATCAGGGTCGTATCCTTTTCTGTCCAATTCACCTTTTTTCATAGCATAACGCATGAAAAAACCGCAAACACCGATCGCAAACAGAAAACCCACTGCCACGGGAATGATGGCTGTGCCGGGGCCTACCTGTTCCGGCGCCTGTGTGGCTGCATCCAGCAGGAAAGCCGTTGTCTGGAAATCGAACATATCCATTCCTCCTTACAAAACAAACCGATTCTTGTTTTATTATAGGATAAAAAAGATGTTTTTGCAAGATTTACAACTTTTATTTCCTGCTTTTCCAAAATGCGTAGATACGAACAAACATCCATACGATATAAAACAGCATCAACACTGCCAAAATCGGATGTTCCAGCCATTCACCAAAATATTCTCCCCTCGGAACGGTTTCCCCGGGATATCTTCGTCTGCCACCGAAAAACAATACTCCCCTCGTCTCACTTCCCTTCCGCATTTTCTTTTTTCATCATAACAAAAAGCCCCTTGTTTCGCAACAAAGGGCTGAAATCGTAAGATTTTCTTAGATATTTTTCATGGTCAGAGAGATGCGTTTTTTCTGCAGGTCTACGGAAAGGACTTTCACCTGCACCACATCCCCCAGCTTCACCGCTTCCAGAGGATGTTTGATGAAGCGGTCGCAGATCTGGGAAATATGCACCAGACCATCCTGATGGACGCCGATATCCACAAACACACCAAAATCAATGACATTTCTGACTGTCCCCGTCAGCACCATGCCTTCCTGCAGGTCTTCCATAGAGAGAACATCACTGCGCAGCACAGGGGCAGGAGCATCCTCACGGGGGTCACGGCCGGGCTTTTCCAGTTCACGGATGATATCTTCCAGTGTAGGCAGACCGATACCCAGTTCCGCCGCTGTTTTTTCGGGGGATTTGATCTTCTTTGCAAGACCTGTGACCTTTTTGGCCGCCACATCCTCCAGCGTATAGCCGCAGAGTTTCAATAAGCCTTCCGCCGCCTTGTAACTTTCAGGATGAACGCCGGTTCTGTCCAGTGCCATTTCGCTTTCCGGCAAACGCAGGAACCCGGCGCACTGTTCGTAAGCCTTGGGCCCCAGTTTGGGCACCTTCAGCAGTTCTTTTCTGGCGGAAAATCTGCCGTTTTCTTCTCTGTATTTCAGAATATTTTTCGCCACCGTACCGTTGATGCCTGCCACATAAGAAAGCAAAGCCGGGCTGGCCGTATTCAGGTCAACGCCAACGCTGTTTACGCAGTCTTCCACCACGCCGCCCAAAGCTTCACCCAGACGCTTCTGGTTCATGTCATGCTGATACTGGCCAACGCCGATGGATTTGGGGTCGATCTTTACCAGTTCCGCCAGAGGATCCTGGATCCTTCTGCCGATGGATACGGCACTTCTTAAAGATACATCGTATTCGGGGAATTCCTCCGCCCCCAGTTTGGATGCGGAATACACGGATGCCCCCGCTTCATTGGCGATGATGTACTGCACTTTTCTCTTTGTTTTTTTCAGCATTTCCGCCACAAACAGTTCAGATTCGCGAGAGGCTGTGCCGTTGCCGATGGAAATAAGGTCAACGCCGTATTTTTCAATGAGACCCAGCAGTTTCTTTTCTGCTTCGGCTGTTTTGTTCTGAGGAGGGGTGGGGTAAACCACCGCTGTTTCCAGAGGTTTGCCTGTTTCGTCGATGACTGCGATCTTGCAGCCCGTACGGTAGGCAGGGTCGAGAGCCAGTACCACCTTGCCGCTGATGGGCGGCTGTAAAAGCAGCTGCTTCAGATTTTCACGAAAGACGCCAATGGCAGATTCCTCCGCTTTTTCCGTCAGGTCATTGCGGATCTCTCTTTCCAGAGAAGGGGCAATGAGACGTTTGTAACTATCTGCGATGACTTCCTGCAGGATTTCCGCCGTATCACTGTTTTTGCGGATGATCTTCCGTTCCATCCGCTGCAGCAGTTTTTCTTCTTCCCCTTCAATTTTCACAGAAAGGAAGCCTTCCTTTTCCCCGCGGTTTACTGCAAGGATACGGTGCCCCGCCGCTTTTTTCAAAGGCTCCTGATAGTCGTAATACATTTCGTAAACAGAAGGCTCGTCCTTGGTTTTTCTGGAAAGGAGAGCACCATACTGCACCGTTGCTTCGCGGAGGGTCTTCCGCAGGTCGGCATCATCGGAGATCTGCTCCGCCAGAATATCCTTTGCTCCCTGAATGGCATCGGCAATGGTTTCCACACCTTTTTCTGCATCCACAAAAACCGCCGCAAAATCTTCCAGTGTACCGATCAGTTTCTGTCCCCAGATCATATCTGCCAAAGGCTGCAGCCCTTTTTCCTTTGCAATGGATGCACGGGTGCGGCGTTTGGGGCGGAAAGGACGATAAATATCATCGATCTCTGTCTGGGTTTCCGCCGCATCCAGTTTCATTGCCAGTTCTTCTGTCAGATTGCCCTGTTCGGCAATGGCATTTTTCACCTGCTCCCGCTTTTCCTCCAGATTGCGGAGAGCTGTCAGGCGTTCGGAAAGCTGACGGATGATCTGGTCATCCAGAGATCCTGTCATTTCCTTGCGGTAACGGGCAATAAACGGAACGGTGTTGCCCTCGTCCAGAAGCTTTACCGTATTCTCTACCTGAGATGCCTTTATTTCAAATTCCTGTTGTAATTTCTTTAAAATATCCATGTTATCTCCTTTTTCTTGAGGGCTTTGCTCTCAAACTCCCACGAGGGGGTCACCCCCTCGACCCGATTTGAAACGCATACTGCGTTTCATCTATATCTATTCCAGATTTCCTCTAATTTAGATTTACATCCCTCCGCATCCAGCAGCAGACGATAGGAATTTCTTTCCCCTTCGGTCTTTTCCGCCATACCGCGGACGATGAGATAATCCAGATGAGCCATGGTCTCCCCAACAGCGAACCATCTCTGGCTCAGAGGAAATTCTGCCCATGTCTTGCCTCGCATAGACCATTTCAGGTGGGCAGCGATATCCGTGGCATGGGTATTGGGCTGGGCCGCCAATGCATCCACCGTTTCACACAGGCGCACCAGATGGTGTTCAATGATCTGGCTGATGCGAACATAAACGTCCATTTCATTTTTGCGATGAGCAGGCAGTGCCGTTCCGATTTCATAGGCGCGGATCTTCACCAGACTCTCCAGATAATCCCCCAGAGAATCTTCCGACTCGCTCCAATGGGTGATATTGGGCGTAATATCAAAGAGGATATGGTCGGCGGTAAACATGATCTTTTTTTCCTTACAATACAGGCACATCTGACCGGGGGTATGGCCGGGAACATAGACACATTCGAATGCCCAACGACCTACTTTCAGGATATCCCCATCCGCCACATACTCCGCTTCGAAATATCTGGCAGGAGCCAGACCACGAGCAGGGTTAGAAATCCGCAGTTCTGCCAGCTGTTCTCTGGTGAAACCTTCCCGATAGAACAGCTCATCGGCCGCATCCCAGCGGCTGCCGTCCTTATGCTGTCCAAGGATATCATGGTCTTTGGCGCTGATATAGATTTTTCCGGGCTTGTCCCCCATGACCGCAGGCGCCAAACCCGTATGATCGGAATGGAGATGAGTCAGAAACAGATCTGTTTTATTCCAGTCCGCATCCAGTTCCGCCAGACCTGCTAGCAGGGCTTCTTCACATTCAGGGCGGTTAAAGCCTGTATCTAAAATCAAGGTTTCCCCTGCATCCTGAATAATATAGCAGTTCAGGTTACGAAGAGGGTTATCGGGCAAAGGGACATCTATCTGAAAAATATTGGGATCTTCATAAATTTTCTTGAGCATCCGTATTTCCTCACTTTCTGTTTCGTGTTATCCTAATTATAATGAATTGCAAAGAGCCGCACAAGAGAAACCATCGGGAGGGAACCTATGCTTACCATCAGACCTGCAACAAAAACCGATTATGAAGCCATCGTCGGATGGAACGAAAACAAAGACGAAGCCTATCTGTTCCAATGGGCAGGCATGATCTCCTATCAGCACCCCCTGACAAAGGAACAGGTGCGGAGACAGGCGGAAAAAGACGGGGTCTCCCTCTTCATGGCCTATGCGGGAGAAACGCCCATCGGCGCAGGGGAGATCTGCGATATCAACGAAGAAGCAAAAACAGGGCGCATCTGCCGTCTCATTTTCTCCGAGGAGGCCAAAAACAAAGGCTATGGCGAACGCTTTGTAAAAGGACTGTCCCGCATCGCCTTTGAAGAAATGGGTCTGGTTTCCCTTTCCCTTCGGGTATACTGCTTCAATGTCGGCGCCATCCGCTGTTATGAAAAAGCCGGGTTCCGCGTAACGGCATATTTTGAAGAAGAAAACAGCCATTGGAACAACTATTCCATGGAATACAGAAAATAAAAAAGGTATCCTTTCGCGAGGATACCTCTTTTTTCTGTCATTATTTTTTCTGTTATTATTCTGTAGGAACGGTAAAACCATGTTCTGCGAAATACTTCGCTGCGCCTTTATGGAAAGGAACCGTGATCCCTGTTGTGCCATTTTCCACGCTCATAT
>NZ_JBGVHV010000065.1:0-2524 GCF_045122575.1 Anaerotignum sp.
CCTCTTTCCACATAAACCGCCACATCGGAAGGTTTTACCCAGAAATAACGCACACCGTTTTCTTCGTTTTCAAAAATCAGCTTTCTGCCGCCTTCATGGATGGAGGGACAGCCATAACCGATCTTTTCAAAAATATCATAAGCCTTTTCGCCAAGTCTGCCCTTTGGCAGTGCGATGTTAATCCAGTTCCGCAACGATCTCAAGCCCCCTGTCCTTCATGCAAAGCAGTTGTTTATATTTCACATTACCTGTGTTCTTTTTCTGTACCAATACACTCTGGCCGTTATCTGTCAGCATCTGCGCCGCCTTTGCCAGAGCCGCTGTGTCTACGCCGTCTTCATACAGCAGCAGTGTATCCACGTCATATTCCTTTTCTGTGGATTCAAAACGTTCCAATAGGTCAAGATATACCGCAAAACCAATGGCATCGGCATCCTTGCCCATTTTGTGAAGCAGATTATCATATCTGCCGCCGCTAAGGATACCTGCAGGTACGCCGTTGATAAAGCCCTGGAAGATGATGCCTGTGTAATAATCCATATCGTTCACAATGGAGAAATCCAGATTCACATTCTGTTCGTTGCCGCCGATTTTCAGACAGCGCAGGATGCCTTCCAGTTCCGCTGCAGCCTGTTCCATTTTTTCGTTGCAGCAAAGGGATTTTGCCTTTTCCAGAGTGGATTCCAGATCGCCGTACAGGCTTGCCAGCGCTTCCAGTTTCTGTGTCATTTCCTCGGCCAGACCTGCTTCCAGACAGATGGCGCGGATGCCGTGGGCATTTTTTTCGCTGATGCAGGAAAGCACTGCTTTCTGCTGCGCATAAGGCAGATTCACCTCTTCCATCAGGCCTGCCACAAAGCCCATGTGAGACAGATCCATGATATACTGATCGCTGATGGCTTTCAGGCTTTTCTGAGCCAGAAGGAGTACTTCCAGTGTGGCATATTCATCCACCTCGCCGATATATTCCAGCCCCACCTGCATGATTTCTTTATATTCCCCTGCACCCTTTCTGGCACGGTAAACATTTTCATTGTAATAGACGCGTTCGGCCGCGTCTCTGCTGCCTTTGGTGTTCTTTACGATGGAAAGAGTCACGTCAGGCTTCAGTGCCAGCAGCTTACCGTCAAGCCCTGTAAAAGTCAGAATCGTTTCACTGCTCAAAAAACTTCTGTTATCAGCATAAAAGTCGTATTCTTCAAATTTGCTCATTTTGAATTTTTTATAGCCGTACTGTTCAAATAATGCGCGAAGGCTGAAAATAACCTGTTCTTCTTTCTTCAAAAGCATTTCTGCCTGTTTCATCGAAAATCCACTCCTTCCTATTCTAAGGATATCTTATACCACCCAAACACTTTAGTCAAGTAAAACACTAAAGTAATTTTAGAGGAATATTACTAATAAGTTTATCTTATTTTCAGCAATATGACAAGAAGACATCTGTCTTCCCTGAAAAAATAACCAAAAAAAGACATCCTGACTATGAGGATGTCTTTTTTTCACTGATTTTTTATTTGAATTTCCACTGTACGGTACATTCCGCCTGCTTCTGTTGCATCTTTTGCCGCCCACTCCACAGTGCCGATCGCCTCTACTGCTTTGACAAAACCAGCATAGTTTTCCATAGGAATGACTGCAAAAATGCCTTCCGTTTCCGTTGCTTCTTCAAAACCGCCTGCTTCCGCAATAGCCTTCTGAATTTCTGCTATTGCCGTCGCCTGGTCTGTCACCAACAAAATCATTTCTTCTGCTGCTTCCGGCTTCGCAGAGCGGGTAACGGAAAACTGCACGCTTTCCTCCTCAGCCCCAATAGAAGCTACTTCAGGCGCTGCTTCAGACATGTCATAAGCAGCTATTGCCGGATCCACTATAGCCGGAGCAGCCGTTTCTGCTCCCACTGCAGGAGCATTCTTTTTCTGTTTTTCGCCATCTGCTTTGATCTGTATTTCTGCAGCATCTTTTTCTTCCGCCGCAATCACGCCGTCCTCGGAAATGTCCATCGGTTCTGCCGTATCAGCCACTTTCATTTCCGCCACAGCATCCGCCTGGTTTTTTCTCATTTCCAGCATACCATTCATACCGCCCGCAGCCACTACCACCAGCACTGCCGCAGCGATCATTCCCCATTGTTTCCAAACCGGCTGTTTTTTCTTCTTCACAGGGAAAGGGACTACATTGGGTGCCGCTTCCGCCTGCAGCTTCTGCATCAGAGATGCATGGAATCCGTCAGGTAATTCCTCATCAGGAATGTTCTGCAGGGAATCCATGATTTCCTTCTGCAGCTCCAGTTCTTCTCTGCAGTCTGCACAGTTTTTCAGATGTTCTTCTATTCTGACAGCTTCTTCTGCTGTTGTTTCCTGTTCCAGATACGCCCAAAGCAATCCTCTTACTGCTTCACAGTTCATGGTCTTCCCTCCTTTCCTTTTTTCTGACGGACATTTTTTCATTTTGTTCCCGTATTTTCAAAATTTCATTTTTCAACTGATTTCTTCCGCGGGAAATACGACTTTTTACTGTCCCCAGA
>NZ_JBGVHV010000066.1:0-11827 GCF_045122575.1 Anaerotignum sp.
TTATTGCCTACCATATCGATATCCCGCAGCACTTCATATCCCTTGCCGATGAGGGTTGCCCCTCTGACAGGTTCTGCGATCTTGCCCTTTCGGATCATATATCCTTCCAGAACGGCGAAGTTGAAGGAACCTGTGGCAGGATCCACACTGCCGCCGCCCATCTGTTTTGCATATAAGCCATATTCTGTATTGGCGATGATTTCCTCGGGGGTGCTTTTGCCGTTGGCAATAAAGGTATTGGTCATACGGCTGGTGGGAGCATAACGGTAATCCTGCCGTCTGGCAGAGCCGGTGATAGCCGCGCCCATGCGTCTGCCGTTCAGTCTGTCCACCAGATAGGATTTCAGCACGCCGTTTTCAATGAGGATGTTTCGAGCCATAGGGGTGCCTTCGTCATCCATTTCCCCGGAGCCCCATCCATTGGGGATGGTGCCGTCATCGATAGCCGTTACCAGAGGAGATGCGATCAGCTGACCCATTTTGCCTGCAAAAACAGAAGCATTGCGCGCCACCGCCGTTGCCTCCAGCCCATGGCCGCAGGCTTCGTGGAAGATAACGCCGCCAAAGCCGTTATCGATGACAACGGGCATTTTCCCCGCAGGGCAGGGCTTTGCTCCCAGCACCGTCACCGCAATACGAGCCGCTTCCCTTGCCGTCTGTTCCACATCGATACGGTCGAACAGTTCAAACCCTTCGGAACCGCCGGGGCCCAGATGGCCGCTCTGTTTTTCCGTCGCAGAAGACGCCACTGCCTCCACTGTAAAACGGGAACGGACACGGTCTTCTTCCCCCCAGATGCCCTCGCTGTTGGCCACCAGAACGTGTTTCATCACTTCCAGATAGCCGGCTCTTGTCTGGGTGATCAACTGATGATAGTTTTTTGCCGCCGCGGAAGCCAGTCTCAGTTTTTCCGCTTTAGCTGTTTTTGCAATACTGTCCGGCTGCACCAGAATGGGGTTGATGCATCGTTTCGCCATTTCCTTCCAGCCCTTGCTGTTGTAAATGCGGTCGCCTTTCATGGCAGCCGCCCCTTCTCTGGCAATGCGGATCAGGTTTTCTTCCGTCAGGTCATTGGTAAAGCCGTAAATGGCCTGATTGCCGAAAAACAGGCGCACCCCTGCGCCGTAATCCATGCCGCCCAGCGCCGTTTCGATCTTTCCGTTGACCATGGCAATGCTGCTGCGCTTGGCTTCCTCTGCATAGATCTCCGCAAAGTCCGCGCCGCTTTCCAGTGCCGCTGTCAGTATATTTTCCACTGCTGTTTTCTTCAGCATCGTTTCTCACTTCCTTGCTTTTTCTTCCGTTTCCTCCAGATACAGGCTGACCGCTTCCAGATAATGGAGCAGGCTGCCGTTCTGTCTGATGCTGTATTTTTTCTGGAAGGCGTCATAGGGAATGGACTTGCGCCCGCCCTTTGCCGCCTGTTCCCAGTATGTTTTCAGTGTTTCAAAGGGCAGCAGATAATATTCATCCACTGCGGAAAAATGTACCAGAAGAAAGGCGAGTCCCCGCTGTGCCTGAAATTCTTCCATAAATTCCATCTGATGTGCATGGATATTCTGGAGGGGCAGGCTTTTGCCCGCCGTTTCCTTGGCATCAAAAGCCACGGGCACCCCCTGCGCCACGCCGATATAATCGACGGTGGACTGTTTTTCAAAATAGGCCAGGGTGATGGTCTTGGATTCCGCATCCATCTTCACAGGGGTGATGGGCGTAGGGATCTTCTGGAACAATGCCAGTCTGGACTGTCTGTATCGTTCATTTGTGAAATTGATGATCTCTTCAAAGGTGCTGCCCCGCAGCCCTCTGGAATTCCAGTGAGACATTCTTCCCTCCTCCTCTCGCGGTACTTATTAAATTTGTATTATACCACATACGGTATCATTTTGCCAGTTCGCTGACGGTCACAAATGTAATTCCTGCTGCCTCCAGTTCGGGGATCAATGCGCGGATGGCTTCCGCCGTAATTTCCCCGCCTTCCGGTCCCACATGGCCGATGGCAAGGGCATAGCCCTTTTCCAGCGCCACTTCCGCCGCCTGCCGCAGGTTTGCCTTCACCACCTCCACCGCATCGGTGCTGTCCAGAAACACATCCCTTGCCAGAAAAGAAACCCCTTTTTCGCCTGCGGTTTTTCTGCCAAGGCTTTTGGCTGTGGTCACGCTGTCCACAAACAGCACATCTTTCTCCTGCAGCACATCCAGCACTGCCGAAAGGCTTCTTTCGTCCTCCATGATGGCAGAGCCCATGTGGTTATTCAGCCCTGCCGCATCGGGCAGGATGCAGAAGGCTTCCTCCACCCGTTCTCGGATCTCCGCCTCTGTCATATCCCGAAATACGCCTTTCTCGCCTACCCATTCCTTCTTCCCGGTCAGGGATTCCATGGGCATGTGGATGAAAATTTCCTTTCCCGCCTGTCGCACCGCTTCCGCATCGGCCGCTGTGCAGGAAGAAAAGGGCATGACCGCCGCCGTAAAGGGAATGGGCAATGCCAGCATCTCCTCTGTTCCCTCGCCGCAATAGCCAAAATCATCGATCAGTATGGCCAGTTCTCCCCGTTTTTCGCCGCTTACGGCCTCTGAACGTTCCGAAGCCACCATCCGCCCTGCAATAAAACACAATCCGAAAAGTACCAGATATTTCAGCCCTGTTTTCCAGTTTTTCATAAGCCTTCTCCTCTTTTTTCCATTCCCTTATAGATATGAAAAAAGACACCGGATTTTTCCGATGTCTTTCTGTTTCTTATGAAAATTTACAGCACTCAGTCTTTCCAGACAAAATGATGATTGATGGATTCTCCGCCATCAATGATGATGCTCTGCCCTGTGCAGAAGGTATTCGTCACTGTCATAAAATATGCCCACTGGGCGATTTCTTCCGGCGTTGCCCATTTTTTCAGAGGCGTTTCTTCCATGATCTGCGCCCAGAGTTCCTCATCCTCGATCACGCAGGCATTCAGCGGTGTCAGCACGCCGCCCGGATCGATACTGTTGCAGGTTGCGCCATAGGCTGCCACCCGCAGGGCAACATTTTTGGTATAAGCCAGCACGCCGCCCTTGCTGGCACAATATTCGGGAAACTCGGAGCCTGTATGGGCACTGGCAGAGCCCACATGCAGAATGGACTTGATGTGAGGCTGAACGCCATATTTCTCTGTGATCCAGATCAGCGCTTTCAGGTTGATATCGATGTCCGCTTCGTTCTGCGTGCCTGCATTATTGATGAGGATCTCAACATCCCCCAAGGCAGGCAGTCTGTCTTTGTCTCTGACATCACACTGATGATGGGTATAGGCTCCATGGGTAATGCCGGCGGGCTGGCGGTCGATCCCCACGACCTGATGCCCGTTTTCCAGAAAAAATTCTGCGATGGCTTTGCCGATCCCCTGTGAGGTTCCGGTGATCAATACTTTCATATTAGCTGCACTCCTTGATGTAAGATAAATATTCCATACCTACCTGTTCTTCCTTCCATCTCATCAGGATGCGATAGCCGAAAGGAGAGAAGAAAATTTCCATGATCAGTTCGGCCACAGCACCGGTCAGGGCACAGGTAACACACTGCAGAACCGTCCAATGGAAGCCATCCCAGAAAATGGGGGCAAAGAAAACAAATACGATAAGGGAAAAAATCAGGTTATCCAGAAACTGCCCTACAAATGTGGAAATGTAGGTCTGCGTCGCATAGGCAAGTTTTCCGTCTGGATTTTTTCGAAACAACTTCCCGATGCTCCAGTTCAGAAAATTGTTGATGGCTGCCGATGTCAGAAAGGCGATGGTACTGCCCAGCAGGATAAACCATGTTCCGCCGAAGATGCTGTTAAATGCCGTATAGTCATCCGCCTGAGACGGGATCACACTGGCAATGAAAAAGATCAGGCAGGTGAGAAGGTTGATGGCTGAAGCAAAAATAGCAATTTTATTGGACGCCTTGGGGCCAAAATATTTTGTGATGATATCCATGCACATAAAGGACAGCCAGGAGATCAGGATCCCCCCGTCCAACGCGATCCAGTCTGTTTGCACAAGGGTTTTGTTTGCCAGAAGGTTCATACAGATGACACTGACGACAAACAGAGAAACCACCGTGGATGGAATACTGCGCAGCAGAATCACGGTTTCCTCCTCTTCCCTTATAAACCAGTTTTTCTTTAATGTAACTTCATTTTTAGGTTTTGTTTTTATGCTCATTTTATTTCCTCCTAAAGTGATTTCACAAAGCACAAAACTACTCCCCATAAAAGAAAAAGGCCCTGCAAAACGCAAAGCCTTCTATACACAATCATATTATGAATAGCAGTCCTGGTTTTGTTTAACGACAGGATGGTACAAACGAACTGTCGATATTTTGATTATATACGAATGACGGCCGGCTTGCAAGTCCTTGTTTTACGAGAGCATCCCTTTTTTCTTCCAGCCATTGATTTCTCTCCGCAGAAGGAGGAAGGCCAGCAGGAAGGTCAGCGCATCTGCTCCGGGGGCTGCCCCCAGCGCACCATCCAGCCCAAAACGGGAGGACAGGAACAGTGCCAGCGGGATGAGGAAAAACACCTGTCTGGACAGGGAAACCACCAGTGCTTTTTTCGGGCTGCCGATAGCCTGAAAGAAAGAGGCGGTTACATTGGGCAGGCCAAACACGAAGAAACCTGCCATATACAGGCGGAAGCAATGGACGGCAAATGCCCGATACAGGGGTTCATTTTCCACAAACAGGGAGGCCAGAAAGCCGCCCCCCAGCTGGAAGATGAAAAACCATATCACTGAGATCACAATAGAGGCTTTCGCCGCTGTTTTGATGGTCTGGCGCACCCGTTCATACTGTCTCGCACCAAAATTGAACCCATGGATGGGAGATGCCCCCGAAGCCAGTCCCACGAACATGGCATGGGAGATCTGATACAGTTTCATCATCAGGCCATAGCAGGAGATGGCGATCTCGCTGCCATAAATGGTCATGGCACCATATTTTCGCATCAGGTTGTTCATAATAATCTGGGTAGCCGCCGATGCCGTCTGGGTACAAAGGCTGGGAAAACCCAGTTTGAAAATATTCCCCACGACCCTGCCCCGCAGAGAAAGGTTTTCTTTTTTCAGATGGAAATGCTGATATCTGGGCAGATATGCCAGTGCCATACAGCCGGATACGATCTGTCCGATGATGGTTGCCAACGCTGCCCCCTGAATACCCCAATGGAAAGCAAAAATAAAAATGGGGTCAAGGATAAGATTCAGCCCTGCGCCGATCATCATGCTCCGCATCATATATCGGGGGTTGCCATCAGCACGGATGATGGCCGTAAAGGCCATATTGCACATGGCAAAGGGCTGCCCCAGAAGGGTGATACTCATATATTTCACCGATTCTGCCACAACAGCAGGAGATGCGCCGCAGAAAACCACCAGCTGCTCCGTAAACAGAAGCCCCAGCCCTGCCAGCAGAAATCCTGCCGCAAACAGCAGCACCACCGCATTGGCAAAGATCCGATCTGCTTCCTCCTCTTCCTTTCGTCCCAGAGAAAGGCTGATATTTGCCGCACAGCCATCGCCGATCATCAATGCCAGCGCTGCCGCAATAATGCCCACAGGAAAGGTCACATTGGTGGCCGCCACACCATTGATGCCTGCCGCATGGCCGATAAAGATCTGGTCAACGATGTTATACATCGTATTGACCATCAGCGTCAGGGCCGTCGGGACAGAAAACTGCAGCAGAAGACGTCCGATGGGTTCCGTGCCCAGAATATTCTGTTTCTGTTCTGCCATGCTGCCCCTCCTTTCCTGCCCTTTGTCTGAAAGAGAAACCTCAAACCCATTCGGATTTGAGGTTCTGTCATTTACATTTATTCCACAGTGCCTGTCACAGATTCTGCCGCTGCAGGGGTACCGCACTGGCCGCAGAACTTCACACCTTCCGCCAGAGATGCGCCGCATCCGCTGCATACAGGTCTTTCAATTCCTGCTTTTTCCGCAGCTTTTTCTGCTTCTTCTGCCTTTTCAGCTGCTTTTCCTGCTTCTTCCGCAGCTTTCTTTTCCGCTTTTTCCGCTGCGCGTTCTGCTTTTCTGGCTTCGCCTTCTGCTTTGATCTGGTCGATCTGGTTTTCCAGCAGCTTGATCTTATCCTGTGCCAGAACGATCTTGTCACAGATAAACATTGCTTCATCATCCAGTTTTTCGCCTACTGCAAATTTTGCCCAGTAAAATTCGCCCAGTTCTCTCTGGAATGCCTGAATATTCCCCTTTGTCAGGTTGATCTCGCTGATCAGTTTATTTGTTTCCAGACTGTCAGAAGCCTTTTCGGACACAATTTTTGTCATTTCGCCAAGTTTATCAAAAAATGCCATAGAGAATTCCTCCTTATGTATCAATATTTCCCCTTATCATAATATTTCGATTTTTTTCCTGCAATTCCTCTTTCTTTTTCAGACTTTTTCCCATAAAGAAACAAAAATCCCGTATCCGAAGATACAGGATTTTCTTTATTTGTTGATGTCGGGCAGGCCGTCAAAGCCTTTCTGCAGTTCCTCATCTGTAGGGATGTAGTCCTGCATTTCGCCGTTATTGAATTTTTCATAGGCAAACATATCGAAGTAGCCTGTGCCGGTCAGACCGAATACAATAGTCTTTTCTTCACCGGTTTCCTTGCATTTCATGGCTTCATCAATGGCCACGCGGATGGCATGGGCACTTTCGGGCGCAGGCAGGATGCCTTCCACCTGTGCGAACTGCTTCGCCGCAGCGAATACGGAAGTCTGTTCCACGGAGCGGGCTTCCATCAGGCCGTCATGGTACAGCTGGGAAACCACAGGGCTCATACCATGATAACGCAGACCGCCGGAATGGCTGGAAGAAGGGATAAAACCGCTGCCCAGGGTATACATCTTCGCCAAAGGGGTCACCATACCGGTATCGCAGTAGTCATAAGCAAATTTCCCCCTCGTCATGCTGGGGCAGGATGCAGGCTCTACCGCAATGATCTGATAATCTCTTTCGCCGCGGAGTTTTTCGCCCACGAAAGGAGAGATCAGACCGCCCAGATTGGAGCCGCCGCCGGCACAGCCGATGATGATATCGGGCACGATGCCGTATTTATCCAGCGCTGCCTTTGTTTCCATACCGATGATGGACTGATGCAGCATTACCTGATTCAGAACGCTGCCCAGCACATATCTGTAGCCTTCTCTGCTGCAGGCGGATTCCACTGCTTCGGAGATGGCACAGCCAAGGCTGCCGCCGGTACCGGGATGAGCCTCCAGAATCTTCTTGCCCACCTCTGTTGTAGCGGAGGGGGAAGGGGTTACGGAAGCACCGTATGTACGCATCACTTCTCTGCGGAAAGGTTTCTGTTCATAGGATACTTTTACCATGAAAACATTACAGTCCAGTCCCAGATATGCACAGGCCATGGAAAGGGCTGTGCCCCACTGACCCGCACCTGTTTCTGTGGTCACGCCTTTCAGACCCTGCATTTTTGCATAATACGCCTGCGCGATGGCGGAATTCAGTTTATGGCTGCCGCTGGTGTTGTTGCCTTCAAATTTATAGTAGATCTTTGCAGGGGTCTGCAGTTTTTCTTCCAGACAGTAAGCACGCACCAGGGGCGCAGGTCTGTACATCTTGTAGAAATCCCAGATCTCCTGCGGAATGTCGATATACGCATTTTCATTATCCAGTTCCTGTTTTGCCAGTTCTTCACAGAAGATCACGCTCAGTTCTTCCAGTGTCATGGGTTCCAGTGTTTCTGGATTCAGAAGGGGTGCCGGTTTGTTTTTCATATCCGCCCGCACGTTATACCACTGTTTGGGCATTTCGGATTCTTCCAGATAGATTTTGTAAGGGATCTTTTCGTTTTCTTTATTCATAAAATTCTCTCCTCTCTTCATTTGATATCCTGTACTCTTCTCGTCTCATCTAAGCAATAATTCTGTACTATCGTACCCCAAGGAAGGACATCTGTCAATAAAACAGACACATTTTCCGGCAACAAAAAAATACAGTCCGAAAAATCAGACTGTATTTTTGATTTGCATGTTAAAATTTCAATTCATCGATATCTGCCGTACCCATGGGAATGCTGTTGCCGCATCCGGGACAGTCGATCTCTTTTTCTGTTTCCATGGTCTCCTCATCCACGTCGATTTCTTCGCCGCAGTTGGGGCAGATAAAGGAATAGAAGAAGATGGGTTCATCTGTTTCATCCATATCCTCGTCATCCATAACCATGTCTTCATCATCCATGAATGTTTCCAGCATGAAAGCCATGTCATCCAGAACATCCAGAATACCGTGGAAGATCTTACCTTCTTTGCTGTCTTCCGCAAAGCCGCTTCCATCGCAAAGCCCTCTTAAATAAGTGATCTTTTTTTCAAAATATTCCATTTGTCAAAGCCTCCCTGCCAATTCAGAACTGAATTGATTATTCTTTGGATCTGCCCAGGTATTCGCCTGTTCTTGTATCGATCTGGATTTTTTCGCCTTCGTTGATGAACAGAGGAACCTGCAGTGTGAAGCCTGTTTCTACTGTAGCGGGTTTTGTAGCACCCTGTGCTGTGTTACCAGCGAAGCCGGGTTCTGTATCTGTGATCACCAGGTCAACGAACTGTGCGGATTCTACCATGAAAGGAGCACCTTTGTAGAATTTTACTGTTACTTCATCGTTTTCTCTTGTGAATTTCAGAGCTTCTTCTACCTGATCGTAGTGCAGAGGGATCTGGTCGAATGTTTCGTTGTCCATGAAGTAGTACAGTTCACCATCGCTGTACAGATACTGCATTTTCTTTGTTTCGATGTGTGCTTTGGGGAATTTGTCACTGGGGTTGAATGCTTCTTCTCTTGTAGCACCTGTCAGAATGTTTTTGTATTTTGTTCTTACGAAGGGAGAACCTTTACCGGGTTTTACGTGCTGGAAGTCCAGAATTACGTGGGGTTCGCCGTTCATTTCAAAAGTAATACCTTTTCTAAAATCACCTGCAGAAATCATAGTATTTCCTCCTCATAAATATAAATCATTTTTATTATTCCGAATGACGCTGCCTATCCTCTCTGAAAAGATATGCATATTCTTCTATATTTTAATAGATTGAGCCGTATATTTCAATAAAAACTTGAAAAAACCACTTTTATTTACCATATTTCTTGAAATATGTCTTCATAACCTGTCTTTCCAGACCGCGTTTTACCTTTGTCTGGATCTGGTCTCGGTTGCAGATCGGCGCAGTCATAATGCACAGAAGACCTGCCTTGTGACCGCACCACATATCTGTAAACACCTGATCGCCCACCATTGCCGCGCTGTCAGGGGTCACCCCCATGATCTCCAGCGCTCTGTTCAGTTTTTTGATGCCGGGCTTGCCTGCCTTATGTACAGCCAGAGCCCCCAGCTTTTTATTGAACAGATGCACGCGGTCCTTTGTATTATTGGACAGGATGCAGAGTTTGAATCCCTGTTTTCTGAGATATGCAAAAAGTTCCACAATCTCCTGATCGGGCTCTGCCACATCAAAGGGAGCCACTGTATTGTCAATATCAAAAACCAGAGCACGGATCCCCAGTTTTTTCATATCATCCAGAGGCATTTCAAACACAGATTTCACATAAATATCAGGATAAAAACGTTCCAGTACTGCCATAACTTATTCCAACCCTTCTCTTCCTGCTCGCCAGTAGGCGTTTTCGTCGGTATCCCCCAGTCGTTCCCCGCTGAGGTATCGGATCATCACATCGTCAGCTTCCCCCATGACGCCATAGGTCAGTTCGATGCGCTTCATACGGAGAATGTTTCGCGCGGTAGAGCGGATATTGCCGCAGATGACAGCATTGATGCCCTGCTCTGTCAGAAAATCTGCCACGCTCGTTTTTCCCAGAGGGATGATTTCTTTTTTCTGTACCAGTTCGATCTCCACTTCGTACACCGTAAATTCCGCCGCACGGCTGTACTGCTGGTCGATCCTGCCATTTTTTGTAGGAATGGCAACTTTCATTTTCCATCCCTCCTTTCTTTCTTCCTATTTTAAAATCAACAGAATATCTTGTCAATTTTTTTGCATATTTTCCTCAAACAGTGTAGAATACTATTCAAGACCGTGGGGCTCTGCCCCACCACCCCGCTGGGGAATGATTCCCCAGACCCCCATTCGCAAAACCATATACATGGTTTTGCAGTATCAGGGTTCCAAGGGAAATGATTTCCCTTGGCAGGGTTCGGGACAGCGTCCCGAAAAAAGAAAGGAGAAAAGAAAAATGGACGAAAGAATCAAGACTTTAGCATACAACCTGGTACACTATTCCTGCCGACTGGAAAAAGGCGAAAAGGTATGGATCAGCTGCAACGGCGTACATCCTCTGCCTCTGGTGAAGCAGATCATCAAGGAAGTTTATCAGGTAGGCGCGACCCCCTTTGTAAAACTGATGACAAACTCTCTGGAAAGAGAGATCCTGCTGGGGGCAACGGAAGAACAGCAGAAAATGATGGCAGAGGCCGACAGCCTGCTGATGAAACAGATGGATGCCTTCATCGGCGTAAGAGGCGAGGATAACCTGACCGAGCAGTACGACGTTCCCACAGAAAAACTGGATATCCAGAATATTTTCTATGATGACCCCGTGCACCATCAGATCCGCGTACCCCATACCAAATGGGTGGTTCTGCGCTACCCCACAAACGCAATGGCACAGTCTGCGAAATCCTCTCTGGAAGAATTCGAAGACTTCTATTTTAATGTATGCAATCTGGACTACGGCAAAATGAGCAAAGCTATGGATTCTCTGGTAGAGCTGATGAACAGAACAGATAAAGTACGTCTGGTTTCCGAAGGCACAGACCTGACCTTCTCCATCAAGGATATCCCTGCGGTAAAATGCGCCGGCAGCTGCAATATCCCCGACGGGGAAGTTTACACCGCCCCTGTCCGCAATTCCGTAAACGGTGTTATCACTTACAACACCCCTTCCGAAATGAACGGCTTCACATTTGAAAATGTAAAACTGACATTCAAAGACGGTAAGATCGTGGAATGTGACGGCAACGACAAATCTCGTCTGGAAAAGGTATTCAACACAGACGAAGGTGCAAGATATATCGGTGAATTCGCCATCGGCGTAAACCCTTACATCACAAAACCCATGAACAACATCCTCTTCGACGAAAAAATCGCAGGCTCCATCCATTTCACCCCCGGCAACTGCTATGATGATGCCCCCAACGGCAACAAGTCCGCCATCCACTGGGATATGGTGCTCATTATGACACCCGAATACGGCGGCGGTGAGATCTGGTTCGATGATGTACTGATCCGCAAAGATGGGCTCTTCGTTGTTTCCGAACTGGAATGCCTGAATCCCGAAAATCTGAAATAATATCAAGTCCCACTTTCCGTGGGACTTCTTTTTATTGCAAATTATCCCTGTGGTTGTTATAATTTGAAAAAATGTCCGAAAAAACAAGGAGGAAATCAAAATGAAAATCGCATGCTACGCAGCAGGCTCCGTGGGCACAAACAACTATGTTGTTTCCGATGACAACGGCATCACATGTATCATTGACTGCGACGGCCCCATTCAGCCTCTGCTGAACTATATCGCACAGAACAATCTGAAAGTAACACACATCCTGCTGACCCACGGCCACTATGACCATGTGGGCTCCGTAAACGAGCTGTCCGAAAAACTGGGCGCAAAAATCGTTGGCGGCGCACAGGAAATGCCTGTATTCACAGATCCTGCCCTGAATGTTTCCCAGTTTGTAGGCGCTCCCATCATCGTACATCCCGATGAACTGGTGAATGAAGGTGATGTGGTAAAAGTGGGTGACATGGAATTCAAGGTAATGCTGACA
>NZ_JBGVHV010000067.1:0-2011 GCF_045122575.1 Anaerotignum sp.
CACTTCGATCCCTGTCACACCGATTTCTGCGCCGATGACCGCTTTCGGTCTGCTATTCAAAACTGCCACATTCTCCTTCAGATTCAGAACAGGCTGATACAGCGGAACATAGGTCACTTTTTCGCAGACATCTGCAAGGAAGTTAGCTTCTGCTTCCCCTTCTTCATTTTCCCCTACCACAACCACTCTTTTATTTCTGTAGAGCATACCGTCACAAGTTGCACAATAGCTGACACCTTTCCCCAGATATTCCATTTCTCCCGGGATCCCTTTGCTTTTGTTCAGGCCAATCGCAAGGATAAGGGTTTTTGCTTCAAAAAATTCGTTATCCGCATTGATGACAAAATAGTCACCCATAGACATGATCTGACTGATACGGCTTTCTTTGAATTCCACGCCACGCTTTACGGCATGGGCATAAAACTGATTCAGCATTTCCTCGCCGCTCAGGTCTGGCATACCGAGGTAGTTATCTACTTTTTCTGCTGCAAACAGCAAAGAGCTGTCCAGACTTCTGCCGAACACGCAAACGGATTTATTTCTCTGTCTTGCATTGACTGCTGCGGAAAGTGCTGCCGGTCCGCTGCCAATGATACCGATATCATACATAAACATCCTCCTTTCTCCTCAGAGGCTATCCGCCCCCGAACCCATGACCAAGGAGGTCACCTCCTTGGAACCTGATACACAAAAACTATTGTTTTTGCAAAATAATATATGTAAATATGTAAAAACCAGCTATAAAAAACCACGAGAGGTCATCATTGACTTCTCGTGGTAATTTTATCATATTATTTTAGAAAAATCTGTTGTATTTACAACATTATTTATCTTTTTCAGCTGCTCTTGCATCGATGATACGTTTCTGAACATCCATGGGAGCTTCTTCGTATCTTTCGAAACGGCTTCTGTATTCACCGCGGCTCTGTGTCATGGAGCGCAGATCTGTAGCGTATTTGTGCATTTCAGCTGTAGGAACTTCTGCAACGATGCATTTTTTCACACCAACTGCATCCATGCTCAGGATACGTCCACGACGTTTTGTGATGTCACCCATGATATCGCCCATATATTTGTCGGGGATCAGAACTTCCACATGATCGATAGGTTCCAGGATCACGGGTTTTGCCTGAGGGATACCTTCTTTGAAGGCAACGGATGTAGCCATCTTGAACGCCATTTCGGAGGAGTCAACGGGATGGTAGGAACCATCTGTCAGAGTTGCTTTCAGACCTACTACAGGGTAGCCTGCCAGAACGCCGGCCTGTACACATTCCTGCAGACCTTTTTCAACTGCGGGGAAGTACTGTTTGGGAACGGAGCCACCGAAGATTTTTTCTTCGAATACATACTGTGTTGTTGTATCGTAGCTGGGTTCGAATTCCATTACAACATCACCGAACTGACCATGACCGCCAGACTGTTTTTTGTATCTGCCGCGAACGGAAGTTTTTGCTTTGATTGTTTCTCTGTAAGGAATGATAGGATCCAGCAGTTCCACTTCGATTTTGTATTTTGCTTTCAGTTTCTGAACCATAACATCCAGCTGCTGTTCGCCTACGCCGTAAACCAGTGTCTGTTTTGTTTCAGGGTTTACTTCCATTTTGATCGTAGGATCTTCTTCTCTGATCTTTGTCAGAGCAGCAGACAGTTTGTCTTCATCGCCTTTGCCTTTGGGCTGGATTGCCATGCACAGAACGGAACCGGGCAGCGCAATTTTAGGGATGATGATATTTGCATCTTTCAGGGACAGTGTATCCTGTGTAGATGTATTTGTCAGTTTTGCCAGAGCACCGATATCACCGGAGTGCAGTTCATCAACTTCGATCTGGTCTTTACCTCTTACAACATACAGGTGGGAAACTTTTTCAACTGTATCTTTTTCTTCGTTATAAACGCTCATGCCAACTTCCAGTTTACCTGTCATAACGCGGAACAGGTTCAGACGACCGATATAAGGGTCAGCGATTGTTTTGAATACATACGCGGAGAAACGTTCGTCATCGGAAGA
>NZ_JBGVHV010000068.1:0-37278 GCF_045122575.1 Anaerotignum sp.
GCTTCGTCGGAAACTTCGCCGATCATGAACATACGGGAAGCGTCAGCGTAGTAGCCGTCCAGAATAGTGGTCACGTCTACGTTGATGATATCGCCGTCTTTCAGGATTTCGTTTTCAGAGGGGATACCGTGGCAGATGGCATCGTTCACGGATGTGCAGATGCTTTTGGGGAAGCCCTGATAGCCCAGACAGGCAGGGATACCGCCGTGTTCTACGATGTAGTTATGAGCCAGTGTGTTGATCTCTTCTGTGGACATGCCGGCGCAGATCTTTTCTGCGATCATATCCAGCACTTCTGTATTCAGTTTGCCCGCTTTGCGGATGCCTTCCAGCTGTTCGGGTGTTTTGATCAGTTTGTGGCTGGGAACGGGGATCCGTTTTGCTTTGTAAGATTCGATTTTTTCATCAAATGCCGCGTGGCAGGATTTGTATTTTTTGCCGCTGCCGCACCAGCAGGGGTCATTTCTACCGATTTTCATGCTGATTCTCCTTTTTTCAAAAATTGTATACATACTCTGGCAATATGGTAGCACAAAAACGGGGCTGGTACAAGAGAACGAAGGCAGAATCGTCTGGGAATCTGACTTCTTTTTGGGATATTGGTGGAAATCTGATATTTTTCCTGCGCAGGGCGAAATTTTGTGCTAAACTGATAGAGATGAATTTTGAAACAGGAGGCTGAAAAATATGGCTAAGATTTATAAAAGTATTGATGAACTGATCGGCAGAACTCCTTTGATGGAACTGTCCAATCTGGAACAGAAACTGGAACTGCAGGCAACCCTGCTGGCAAAGGTGGAAGCACTGAACCCCGGCGGCAGCGCTAAAGACCGTGTGGCGAAACGCATGGTGGAGGATGCGGAAAAAGCAGGGATTCTGAAAGCGGGTGCTACCATCATCGAACCGACCAGCGGCAATACCGGCATTGGTCTGGCAGTCATGGCGGTGGCCAGAGGCTACAGAGCTATCATCGTAATGCCTGACAGCATGAGCATGGAACGCAGACTGCTGATGACTGCTTTCGGTGCGGAACTGGTGCTGACAGAAGGGGCAAAGGGCATGAGCGGTGCCATCGAAAAGGCGGAAGAACTGGCAAGGGAGATCCCTAATTCCTTTATCCCCGGTCAGTTTGATAATCCTTCCAATCCTGCGGCTCATTATGATACCACAGGCCCTGAAATCTGGGAGGATACAGACGGAAAAGTGGATATTTTCGTGGCGGGCATCGGCACAGGCGGCACTTTGTCCGGTACAGGCAAATATCTGAAAGAACAGAATCCTGATGTGAAGATCATTGGTGTGGAACCTGCATCTTCTCCTCTGCTGACCAAGGGCGTAGCGGCGCCCCACGGTCTGATGGGGATGGGGGCAAACTTTGTGCCTGCCACACTGGATCAGGATATTTATGATGAAGTACTGACGGTGACAGAAGAAGAAGCTTACGAAGCAGGCAGACTGATCGCCAGAAACGAAGGGCTGCTGGTAGGCATTTCCTCCGGTGCGGCACTGTATGCGGCGCTGGAAGTGGCAAAACGTCCCGAAAATGCGGGCAAGAATATCGTAGTTCTCCTGCCTGATACAGGGGACAGATACCTTTCTACGCCTATGTTCAGCGTATGAGCAGAGAACAGCGGCAGTTCATCCGGTGCATGGCGGCGCTGACCATGCTCATGGATCATATCGGAGCAGTGTTTTTTCCTGCGGTCATTGGGTTTCGTGCCATCGGACGTTTGTCCTTTCCTTTGTTTGCCTTTGGCATTGCTCAAGGGGTGGGATATACTTCTGATTTTAAAAAGTATCTGATGCGCATCCTGCTGGCGGCGGCAGTTTCTCAGCCTGTTTATATGAAGCTGTTTGGGCTGACCCAGCTGAATCCCTTATTTATGCTGGCATGGGGGGCTTTGGCTCTGCATTTCTGGCAGAAAGGGAAAACAGGACTGGCAGGCGCCTTGCTCATCCTCTGTTATTTTGTGGATATGAGCTATGGCTGGTATGGCGTCTGGACGATCTTCTTCTTTGGGTTCTACGGCGTGAAGGACAGCCTGTGTTTTTACGGACAGGTCATCATCAATGCCGTGTATGGCCTGATGACGGGAGCATGGGTGCAGATCTTATCTTTGTTTTCCTTTGGTTTTCTGGATGGAAAATGGCGGATACAGGCTTTGTCGAAAAAATTGCCAAGATATTTCTTTTATGTATTTTATCCCCTGCATCTCTTGGTGCTTTGGGGTATACAAATGGCGATATAAAAATAACCACCTCTTTCGAGGTGGTCTTTTTTATGTCTGGTTTTTCAATTGAAAAAAGCTTTCAAAATCACGGCAACGATGGGGCCGATGATGAGGCCGATGACGCCGATACACTGGAACCCGAAATACATGGAGAACAGGGTCAGCAGAGGATGCAGACCGATCTGTGTGCCGAGGATCTTCGGCTGCAGGATCTGTCGCATGATCTGAATGGAAGCATACAGCACCATATATCCGATGGCAAGGAAGGTATTTCCTGTCAGCAGATGGATGATCGCCCCCGGCCAGAGGATAAAACCGCTGCCGAAGAAGGGCAGAGAATCGATGAGGGCAATGACGATGCTTAACAGCAGCGGATAGGGGGATTTCATCACCAGCATAGCGATGATGGTCAGGGTGAATGTAAATCCCATCAGGATGAACTGGGTCTTGATATAGCCCCAGACGGAGGCTTTCAGTTCGTTTTTGGTGGTGTGTACGGAAATACCCAATAAAGGCGCCAGATGTTTTCCATATACGCTATGGATGAGATCTCTGTCTTTGGTAAAGAAGTAGGCAGAGATCAGAGCCACGAAGAAGGCAATGAAGAAATTGGACACACCGCCCAAGGCACTGCCGTCCCCTTTCGGGAGCAGAGAAAGCAGCATCCCTGTGGCATCCTTCTGGAAGGACAGGAAGGATGTCTGCAGTTCGGGGGGCAGTTTCCGGCAGAAGGTATCAAACTGTGCCCAAAATTCCTGCATCTTTCCTTTGAAAAAATCCATGTAATAGGGCAGATTTTCGTAATAGGACTGCGCCTTGTGGAGGAGGCTGTTCCCGGACCAGAAGCCCAACAGTCCCAGAAAAGCCAGCAGAAGCAGGATGCCCAGAAGGGTGCCGATGCCCCGCGGTACGCCGTGCTTTTCCAGTCTGTCTGCCAGAGGATTGAACAGCAGGCTCATCAGCCAGCCGATGATAAACGGTAGGAAGATGGGGGATAAATACTTGAAAAACAGAAAGCATGCCAGAATCGCCGCCAGCAGCAGGGCGATATCATGGATGGCCTGTTTGTTTTTTTCGTAAATTGCCCACATAGGCATACCCCCTTACAAAAGGATTTCATTTTCCTTTATTATATCACAAATCAGGAACTGTCTATAGGGGTGACTTTCTTCGATGGTATTTTTATTTCAGTTTTTTCATCAGGTCTACCATTTCGATGGCGGAAACCGCGGCATCATATCCTTTGTTGCCGGCCTTTGTGCCTGCTCGTTCCACAGCCTGTTCAATGTTTTCTGTGGTCACAACGCCGAAGAGTACGGGGACGCCTGTTTCCAGAGAAACATGGGCAATGCCCTTGGAAACTTCGTTGCAGACATAATCATAATGGCTGGTAGCACCGCGAATCACAGCACCCAGACAGATGACTGCATCGTATTTGCCGGAAAGAGCCATCTGCTTTGCAGCGGCAGGGATCTCAAAAGCACCCGGCACCCATGCCAGTGTGATATCTTCTCCCTGAGCACCGTGGCGCAGCAGGGCATCTTCCGCACCGCCAATGAGCTTGCTTACGATAAATTCATTGAATCTGGCTGCAACGATCCCGAATTTCATGCCGTTGGCCATCAGTTTTCCTTCGATTTTATGCATGGTAAAAACCTCCTTTGGTCGTCTCTTTATTCAAAGATATGGGAGAAAATATGTCCCATTTTCTGCTGTTTTGTTTTCAGATAGAACGCATCATACTGCTGTGGCGGGATTTCGATGGGCACTCGTTCCACGATCTTTACCCCAAAGCCGTCCAGCCCGTATACCTTGTCGGGGTTGTTGGTCAGAAGGCGCAGTTCCTTTGCACCCAGATCCTGCAGGATCTGTGCGCCGACCCAGTATTCCCGCAGATCGGGGGCAAATCCCAGTTCCACGTTGGCTTCTACGGTATCTCTGCCCTGTTCCTGCAGTGCATAGGCTTTGAGTTTATTGATAAGCCCGATCCCGCGGCCTTCCTGTCGCATATAAAGGAGGATGCCGCGGCCTTCGGCTTCGATCTGCTGCAGAGCGGCGGACAGCTGGGGGCCGCAGTCACAGCGGCAGGAGCCGAAAACGTCGCCCGTCAGACATTCGGAATGGACACGGCAGAGCAGGTTTTTCCCGTCGCCGATTTCGCCCTTCACCAGAGCCACATGATGTTCTCCTGTGATATCGTTCACATAGCCCATGATCCGAAATGCACCAAAGGCGGTGGGCAGGTCGGCTTCGGCTTCCTTGTGTACATGTTTTTCGTGACGGCGGCAGTAATCCTGCAGGTCTTTGATGGTGATGACAGAAATGCCCCATTCAGCGGCTTTTTTCATCAGTTCGGAAGTGCGCATCATGGTGCCGTCTTCCCGCATGATCTCGCAGCAGAGGCCGCATTCCTCCAGTCCTGCCAGACGGCAAAGGTCAACGGTGGCTTCTGTGTGGCCGTTGCGGACCAGAACGCCGCCTTTTCTTGCTACCAGAGGGAAAACGTGGCCGGGGCGGCGCAGATCTTCCGGTTTTGTATGGGGGTCTACGCACATACGGCAGGTATATCCCCGTTCTTCCGCAGAAATGCCCGTAGTGGTATTTACATGGTCAATGGAAACGGTAAAGGCAGTGCAGTGATTATCTGTATTGACTTTTACCATCTGTTCCAGTCCCAGCCGGTCGGCCAGTTCTGCAGACATAGGCGTACAGATGAGGCCTTTGCCTTCTGTTGCCATGAAATTTACATTTTCCGTAGTGGCGAAGCGGGCAGCGCAGACAAGATCGCCTTCGTTTTCTCTGTCCGGATCATCGATGACCATGATGAGGTGTCCGTTTCTCAGCTCATCCAGAGCGTGTTCAATGGTGCTGCATGAATACTGCATGGTGAAATTCCTCCTTTTTTAAAATCCGTTTTCCTGTAAAAAGGACAGGGTGAGACGGCTGTTTTTTTCTTCTTTCTGAGGCGTGGTGAAGCGTCGGATATACTTGGCGATCACATCTGTTTCCAGATTGACGGGATCACCCGGTTGTTTCTCCGTTAAAATCGTTTTTGCTCCCGTGTGGGGGATGATGGAAACCGTAAAGGTTTCGGCTGTTACGGAAACGACGGTCAGGCTTACGCCGTCGATGGCGATGGAGCCTTTTTCCACCACTTCGTACAAAAGGGCAGGGGCGGCAGAAAAGGTCAGCAGAGTGGCATTGCCTTCCTTCGTTTTTCGGATCAGGGTGCCTGTGCCGTCCACATGACCGGCCACGATATGCCCCCCAAATCGTCCGTCAGCGGCCATGGCCCGTTCCAGATTGACAGGGGAACCTTGGCCCAATGCCCCCAGATCACTGCGGCGCAGGGTTTCTGCCATGACATCGGCGGTGAAGCCGTCCTTTTGCAGGGAGGTCACGGTCAGGCAGACCCCGTTGACGGCAATGCTGTCCCCGATTTTTGTCCCTGTCAGGACATCCCTGCAGCAGATGGCAATGCTGCCCCATTCTGTGCCGGAGACGACGCGGCGGATGGTGCCGATCTCTTCGATCAATCCTGTAAACATGCTTTCCCTCCTTCCAGAACATCAAATTCCAGTAACAGATCTTCGTTGAAATATTGCATGTCCGTCGGTTTCAGCAGGAAGGCGTCTGCGGGGAGGGGGACGCCTGCACCGCCGACGGGGGTTCTGGCATTTTTGCCGCCGAAAATTTTGGGTGCAAGATAGATATAAGCCTTTTGTGCCAGATGTTCCTCCAGAAGACTGGCGTGGATCTCGCCGCCGCCTTCTGCAAGGATACTGCTGATCTCCGCCTCTGCCAGTCTTTTTAGCAGCGGGCGCAGGGCGACATGGCCGTTTTTGTTCGGCATTTGCCAGAGATGGATGCCCGTCTCTTTCAGGGCATCGATTTTTTCGGCAGATGCCTCTGTATAGGCCACGATGGTTCTGATCTTTTGGGCGGTCTGGCAGATGCGGCTATCCAATGGCAGGCGCAGATGGCTGTCGCAGATGATGCGGACGGGGTCTTTTCCATCGGGCAGGCGGCAGTTCAGCAGGGGATCATCGGCAAGGACAGTGCCGATGCCTGCCAGAATGCCCTGATACTGATGACGCAGCTGATGGACATGGGCGCGGGCTTTTTCTCCGGTGATCCATTGGGATGCGCCGGTGACCGTTGCCAGCTTTCCGTCGGCAGTCATGGCATATTTGATGGCCACATAGGGCATTTTTTTCGTCATGTAGTGAAAAAAGACGGGGTTCAATGCATCACATTCCTCCTGCAGGAAATCCTCTGTGATTTCCAGACCGTGCTGACGGAGCAGGGCGGCACCTTTGCCGCTGACCTTTGGGTTGGGGTCGCGGGAACCGATGAAGACACGGCGGATCCCCTGTTCCAGAATGATATCTGTGCAGGGAGGGGTACGCCCGTGGTGGCAGCAGGGTTCCAGTGTGACATAAAGGTCGGCGCCGGCAGGATCCTCTGTGCAGTTTGCAAAGGCATTCCTTTCTGCGTGCAGGCCGCCGCAGTGGGCGTGATAGCCTTCGCCGATGATGCGGCCGTCCTTTACGATGACAGCCCCTACCAGCGGATTGGGCGCAGTGGTGCCAAGACCCCGCTTTGCCAGTTCTATGGCGCGGCGCATATAGATTTCGTGAGACATGGGAAAAAACAACTCCTTTCCATTCAGGGCGGAAAGGCACAAAAAGAGAAGGTGTCTGTTTTCGGAAAAAACGGGACGGGAAAAAAGCCGTATCCTTGCAGATATTGCTGAAATAAAAAAGCCCGTATGTGCCGAAAAGGCAGATACAGGGCATAGAAAACAGACGAAAAGACAGGGATTTTCCGCAGCACAAAAAAAGCAGGATATACCGTTTTTTTGCACACAAAAAATACCGAAAGCCGGTTCGTTTTCTCTTCTTCCATCCAGACTATACTGTCGGTTTTGGACTTTCACCAAATCATGCGCCTGCGCGCTCGCGGACTTTACCGCCGATCGGGAATTTCACCCTGCCCTGAAGAGTTTGTTATTATTTTTACAAGCACAGTATAACAGTATTTGTCGAAAATGCAAGTAAAAAAACAGTGTCTGCGAGAGACAGATTTTTGTAGCATAATTACAAAAATATATCGAAAAGAGTGTGATTTATTTCGTTTACTGCGATTTGGTTTATTATCGGTTCTGTGGGACATTTTTTTACAAAAACTGCTTTTTTGTACAAGTTGCGGATTGTATCTGTGTTTGAAATGGTGTACAATACAATCAGTTAATGTATACAGTATAGAAAAAACGGGGGAACACGCCGTGAAGGAAATTCGACTGAAGGCAAGAGCAAAAATCAATCTGACGCTGGACGTAACCGGCAAACGGGAGGATGGCTACCATCTTCTGGAAACCATCATGCAGACCGTAGCCCTTTACGACGGTATCTATATGAAAAAACTGGAAAAGCCGGAGATCAAACTGAAAACGAATCTGCCCTGGTTGCCGACTGACGAGCGCAATCTGGCGTGGAAGGCGGCAAATCTCATGCGGGAAACCTATGGGATCGATGGCGGTGTTTTTATTGAGATCGACAAACGGATCCCCGTGGCGGCAGGTCTGGCCGGCGGCAGTACGGACTGTGCGGCGGTATTGGTCGGTATGAATAAACTGTTTGATCTGCATCTGTCTGAAGCTCAGCTGGAAGAGTTGGCTGGAAAACTGGGTTCTGATATCCCTTACTGTGTACGCCGGGGAACTGTGCTGTGCGAAGGCGTCGGCGAGATCATGACCAATGTGGCCCATCCCTGCCCGGAATGTTACGTGGTTCTGGCAAAACTGCCTGTCAGCGTTTCCACTGTCTCTGTTTATAAGGGGCTGAAGTGGGACGAAGTCGAAGACCACCCCGATACAAAAGCGATGCTTGCGGCCATGGAAGAAGGCGATGTTGCAAAAATGGGAAAACTGCTTTGCAATGTGCTGGAAACTGTGACCATTGAAATGCATCCTAAGATCGCAGAAATCAAAACCAGACTGATGGAATTAGGCGCGGAAGGCGCTTTGATGAGCGGCAGCGGCCCGACTGTTTTTGCCCTGTTCAAGGACAGAGAAAAGGCAAGAAAGGCGGCAGCGCTGGTGAAAAGAGAATTTGCGTTGAAAGAAGCGGTAGCCACAAAGACTTACCGTGTGCAGAGAGAGTTGAGAGGAGAAAAGCAAAATGGCTGATACAAAATTCAATATCAATACAAACGAATACCTGCCCCTGAGAGATGTTGTGTTCAATACACTGAGAGATGCCATCCTGACAGGCAAACTGGTTCCCGGTGAAAGACTGATGGAAAACCAGCTGGCAGAAAAACTGGGCGTGAGCCGTACACCCGTGCGTGAAGCGCTGCGTATGCTGGAACTGGAAAATCTGGTGGAACTGGTTCCCAGAAAAGGCGCACAGGTTTTGGATATGAGTGAAAAAGATATCATCAATATTCTGGAAGTAAGAAGCGCGCTGGAAGGTCTGGCGACTTCTGTTGCCTGCAAAAAAATGAGCAAAGAAGACCTGCAGCAGCTGAAAAATATGGAAGTAGACTTTGAAAAGGCTGTGGCAGACAACGATGTAGAACATTTTGTTGATATCGACGAAGATTTCCACGATCTGATCTTTGCTGCAACAGAAAACGATAAACTGATCAATATCTTCAGAAACCTGCGTATCCAGCTGTATCGTTACAGAATGGCACAGGCAAAGAATAACGAAACATCCATGTCCACTATCGTGGCACACCACAGAAGCATCATCCGTGCCATTGAAAACCATGACGGCGAAGAAGGCGCATCTATCGCTCAGGGTCATATCAAATACCAGACAGAATCCATTCTGCGTTTTGTAAGAAGCAAATAAGAAAAGATCAGCCTCCCAAGGGAGGCTTTTTCTTTTGCATCATTACAGTTTCTTAACGATTGTTCGCTTTTGCTTGCAATCTTTACGTTCCTATCATAGAATAGTATCTGTAGAAATCTATCAATTTTTGTAGAATAGGGGGAATTCCCGTGTCCGATACTATGTTTCCCAAAAGGGAAGAACGCGTGCCCTATGGCGGCGGCAAACCCGTCAGAGGCAGCAGAAGCAAGAAAAGCAGCGGCAGACAGAGCCGCAGAGAAAGACAGCAGGAGCCGCAGAAAAAACGTGTGAAAAAAGGCGGCGGCAGAAAACTGAATCGGAATGCACTGTACCTGATCGGTATCGTAGTGCTGCTGTTGGTTGTTTTTCTGTGTGTCAGAAAAAACGGCTCGGCAGTGTTCATCAACACAGAGCAGGTAGGGATCCTAGAAGGCACCGATGTTTCTGCGGAGGAATTAAAAAAAACACTGGAAAGCCAGCTGGAGGGTATCGTTGGTTCCAAAGTGCAGATCAATGAAGAGATCAAGGTGGAAGGCGTGCATATCGGTTCCAAAAACAAAAAGGATGTCTGCACCATGGAACATCTGCTGCCCAAGATGCGTAATATGGTGACCTATAAAGTAGAAGCAGCCATCATCACTGTGGACGGCGGCAAAGCGGCCATCCTTGCCAATAAGGAAGCGGCTGATGCAGTGCTGACCCAGCTGAAAACAGAACTGCTGCCGGAAGGCGGCATTCCGGAAGATGCAAAGATCGACTGGGTGGAAAAAGTGGAGATCGTCAATGAATTCGTGGAATCTACGGAGATTCTGGAACAGGAAGATGCCATTGCCGTGCTGAAATCCACAACGGAAACCACACAGAGTTATACCATACAGTCCGGCGATGCCCTCTATCTGATCGCCGGCGAATTTAAGACTACAGTGGAAAAATTGCTGGAACTGAATCCCGGTGCAGATCTGAATAAAAGCATCAGAGTTGGTCAGGTGATCAACGTTCCTGTACAGAAACCTAAAATTTCCATCAAGACCATTGAAACACAGGTGCTGACCGCGGTGGAACCCAAAACTTATCAGACCCAGTACGATGACACCAAACCTTCCAGTTATCAGAAGGTCATCCAGCAGGGCAAAGCAGGCCAGAAGAAGAGCACCATCCAGATCACCCGTGTCAACGGCGTCGTCATTGAGGAAAAAGAAGTGTCCAAAGAAATCATTCAGGAAGCAGTGCCTGAAATCATCGTAAAAGGGACACAATAATACAAGGTGAGACAAAAATGTAAAGTTGTTGCAAAAAATGTCCCAAAAGGGCTTTGCAACAACTTTTTTTGTGTTATAATAGGGGAAGATACAGATGATAAAACTGCAGAGAGGCAATCCGGCCCTCTGTATATAACAATTAAGGAGGTTTTCATAATGGGTATTTCTTTTTCTCTTCAGGGAGACTTTATCAACATGGACGAGGTGTATGCGCTGCAGGCGGATGTAGAACGCTGCCATAAGGGTCTGCACGAAAAGACAGGCAAAGGCAACGACTTCGTTGGCTGGGTAGATCTGCCCGAAAACTATGACAAGGATGAATTTGAACGTATCAAAAAAGCAGCAGAAAGAATCAAAGCAAACAGCGAAGTGCTGATCGTGATCGGTATCGGTGGTTCTTATCTGGGCACAAGAACTGCACTGGACTTCATCAAAACACCTTACTACAACGAACTGAAAAAAGACACACCCGATATCTACTTTGTGGGCAACAACATCAGCTCCGCATATCTGAACGATATCCTGGCAATCCTGGGTGACAGAGATTTCTCCGTAAACGTAATCTCTAAATCCGGTACAACAACAGAACCTGCCATCGCTTTCCGTATCTTCAAAAAAATGCTGGAAGATAAATACGGCAAAGAAGAAGCAGCAAAGAGAATCTTTGCAACAACAGACAAAGCAAGAGGTGCACTGAAAACAATGTGCGATCAGGAAGGTTACGAAACATTCGTGATCCCCGATGACGTTGGCGGCCGTTTCTCCGTTCTGACACCCGTAGGCCTGCTGCCCATGGCAGTTGCAGGCGTTGATCTGGACGCTGTAATGAAAGGCGCACAGGATGCAAGAAAAGAATACATGAACCCCGATCTGAAAGCAAACATCTGCTATCAGTATGCAGCACTGCGTTACCTGTTCTACAAACAGGGTAAAACAGTAGAAATCCTGGCAAACTATGAACCTCACCTGACATCCTTCGGTGAATGGTTCAAACAGCTGTATGCAGAAAGCGAAGGCAAGGAAAACAAGGCCGTATTCCCTGTAACAGCAAACTTCTCCACAGACCTGCACTCCATCGGTCAGTACATTCAGGAAGGTCTGCGTTTCTTCTTCGAAACAGTTCTGTGGGTAAAAGAACCCAAAACAGCAGCAGTAGTTCCCTTCGATGCACAGGACGGCGACGGTCTGAACTTCCTGGCTGATAAAGAAATCCACTTTGTAAACAGCAAAGCATTTGCAGGTACAATGCTGGCACACATGGACGGCGGCGTGCCCAACATGGTGATCGAAATGGACAAAATGGATGAATACCACTTCGGTGCTCTGGTTTATTTCTTTGAAAAAGCAGTTGGTATCTCCGGTTACCTGCTGGATGTAAATCCCTTCGACCAGCCCGGTGTAGAAGCATACAAGAAAAACATGTTTGCTCTGCTGGGTAAACCCGGTTACGAAGATATGAAAGCTGCACTGGAAGCAAGAATCAAATAATTGAAATATGAAAAAGCAGAAGCTATGTATCAATTTGATACATGGCTTCTTTTATTTTTATGGTGATAATATTCTTAAAATAGATATTAAAAATATTAAAGTCTATATTGATAAATAGTGTGGGTTGATATATGCTTGGGATAAGAGGTGATCCTTATGAAACAAATACTTTCGAAATGCCCGGAATGTAAAGGAACGCTGAAAATCTCTCTTTTGTGTTGTCCTGATTGCGGAATGGAATTGAAAAAAGAATATGCTTTGAGTGTATTTGATCGACTTGAAAAGGAACAATATGATTTTCTGCTTTCTTTTTTGAAAAACAGAGGAAACATGAAGGATGTACAGCTAGAACAGCAGATATCCTATCCCACAGCAAAAAAAAGATTGGAGGAGTTGCTGATTTCATTAGAATTAAGTGAAGTACCTGAAAAAAGGGAAAGGGATGAAGTTGATATGAGTAATTTAAATATAGACTATACAAGTAAAAAGGCTTCGGAAATTATTAAGGCAAAAATTAAGGATAACGGGGGAAAAGTTACTGTATTTACGTCAAGAGGGCTTCCTTGTGAAATTTGCGCAGAACCAGATGGGACAACCTTTTCCAGCGACAAACTTCCGATTAAACCCAATTACGAGTACGAAGTGTTTGATGAGATCGTAAAATGCTTGAGAGAACAAGGTGGCCGTGCAAAGAAAGGGAATGGCAGAAACTTTAAACTGGGAGAAAAAGGCTGTGAAAAAAATACGGTGGTAGGTGCGATTGCTGTGTCTAGAGGCTATGAAGAGGGGCAATCTGTATATGATCCGGTATTTGTAATGGCGGCAATTTTGGAATGGGCCGGAATTGCAAAAAATGGCAGAGGCTATCTGGAACTGACAGAAGAATTTATGAAAGACTGACCTTTGAAGAGGGATGGATTTTATGGAAAGACTAAAAAGAAAATTTGAAGAAGAGATTAAAGATAAAATGTATCGGGCGAAAAAGGAATGCAAATATAATCCGTCACGATTCAATCAGATGCTGTCAAACTATGGTGCACTGGAAACTGCGAAAAAACTGATTGCGACTGGGCAGCAAACAGGGAAAACCTCAGATGGATTTGCAACATTATATTTATGCGGAAGATTGGATTTGACCGTGGAAGATTCTGTTTGTAAACAGGAATATCAATCATTATTTACTATCGAAGAGATTACATACTGTAAGACAGTATTAGGAAGATAAAAAGAAAACACACGCGATATGAATTCGCGTGTGTTTTTGCTTTTAAAATAACTGCGCCAGCAGTGCTTTGCACATCTGATCGTCCAGTTCCAGCAGACTTTTTTTGCCGTCGGCAAAGGTAAGGGAAACGGTATGCGTACCCTTGGTTTCGCTTTCCACAGCATGGGAAGCGACCATTTTTTTGTTCAGAATGATCATGTTGCCCAGGCTGATGTTCAGTACCACCTGACCGGCAGCCATAGCGATATGCGCCCCTGTGTAATCTCCTGCGATGACTTTATTTTTTGCACCCATGGATATCTCCTCCTTGTTTGGTGACGGGTTTCTTCCTGCTATAAAAATAGCATTTTTTGTCCCGTTTGGCAAGGCAGACGGAAATGTTTACTTTTCGGGCTTTTTCCTGTATAATTATAATATTGTAAATCAATATATTTGGGAACTTTCCGAAGGGAGAGGAAGAAGAATGGACAGAAAGATCCTGATCGTAGACGATGAAAAAAATATCGTAGAGATCATTGCATTTAATCTGAAAAAAGAAGGCTATCAGGTCATCAAGGCGGCAGACGGCGAAGAAGGCGTGAAAATGGCCATGGAAGAAAATCCTGACCTGATCCTGCTGGATATCATGATGCCGAAAATGGATGGGTATGAAGCCTGCAAGAAAATCAGAGAAAAGAAAAACACGCCCATCATCATGCTGACAGCCAGAGCGGAGGAACTGGATAAAGTCCTTGGTCTGGAACTGGGGGCAGATGACTATGTGACAAAGCCCTTTGGTGTCCGTGAACTGATGGCAAGGGTAAAGGCAAACCTGCGCAAAACGGTTTACAGAGAAGAGCCTGCGGTGGAAGAAGTGCCTGCGGCAGAAGGAAATTTCGGCCGACTGGACATCGATCTGGACCGTTACGAAGTGCGTAAGGACGGCAAACCGCTGGATCTGACCCTTCGTGAATTTGAACTGCTGAAATTCCTGTCTGAAAGAAAAGGACAGGTTTTCTCCAGAGAAACGCTGCTGGAAAAAGTGTGGGGCTATGAATATTACGGCGATGTCCGCACAGTGGACGTTACCATCCGTCGTCTCCGTGAAAAACTGGAGGATGCACCCGGCAAGCCCACATATATCCTGACAAAAAGAGGCGTAGGTTATTATTTTGACTGTTAAGAAACGCGAGGTAGAAGCTTTTGCGAATGCGTAGTATTAAATGGAAGCTCATTGTGATGTATCTGGGCTTGGTGCTGATCGTGATGATCGTCAGCGGGACGTATATCCTGCTGTCCCTTCGTAACATCGAGATCGACAAGGCCAGAGGCGAACTGGAGCGATATGCAGAAAAGATCAATGAACAGGTGATCGAGGGCGGCAAGCCGGAGGATTTCCAGCAGGAACTGTTGAAGACGGTTTCCAATGCCGTAGGGATTCAGGGGAATATCCTCAGCATAGAGGGGGACACCATGGCCTCCACCACGGTGACGCAGGCACCTTATCCCGAATATACCGATCAGTCCATCATTGCAGCCATGAACGGGATGACTTCTTTTTCCACCCAGAAAAAGAGTACCGATGCCTTTGGGCTGCTGCGGGAATGGATGAGCTATGCCGTGCCTGTTGACGGCGCGGACGGAGCCTATATCATCTATACCAGACTGGATGCCAGCGATATGCAGACCAGTCTGAATGAAACGACTAAGACGATCATCATCGCTGTAGCCATGGCGCTGGTGCTGGCGGCTATCATGGGTTATGTTTTTGCCCAGACCCTGACGGGGCCCATCCTTGCCCTGACCAAGGGGGCGAAAAGCCTTGCGGAAGGGGATATGAGCCAGAGTCTGAAGGTGCGAAGTACCGACGAGATCGGTCAGCTGACCTCCAGCTTTAACTACATGGCGGAGGAACTGGCAAAGAATATGTCGGAAATCTCCCGCGAAAAGAACCGATTGGAGATCCTGCTTCACAACATGAGTGACGGCGTGATTTCCTTTGATAAGGACGGCAACCTGATGCTGGCCAATGCTGCAGCAGCCAACATGCTGCATGAAGGAAAAGTGGATATGACCTTTACGGATTTTATCCGTAAGTTTGATATCAATTCCGGTGTATATCTGGATATGGGCAATGAACCTTCCAAGAAGGTGACATTCCCCGTAGGCAAGCAGTTCATCAATGCCAACTTCACCCCTTATTATGGCAAGAAGGGGGAAATGGAAGGTCTGGTAGTGGTACTGCAGGATATCACGGAACAGAAAAAACTGGACGATATGCGTAAGGAATTTGTGGCAAACGTTTCCCATGAGCTGCGTACCCCGCTGACGACGGTAAAGAGCTATACCGAAACTCTGCTGGATGGTGCCATGGAAGAAAAGGAACTGGCAACGGAATTTTTGACCATCATCAACAGCGAAGCAGACAGAATGGCATTTCTGGTGCGTGACCTGCTGCAGCTGACCCGATTTGACAACAAACAGGTCAGACTGGATATGACAGAGATCGAAATGAACGATTTCCTGAATATGACTGTTCGTCAGAACAAGATCCATGCAGAGGCGAAGAACCAGCAGCTGTCCTTCCGACCTTATGAGCATATGGTAGTGGTTCACGGGGACAGAGACCGTGTGGGTCAGGTGGTCAATAATATCGTGACCAATGCCATCAAATACAGTTTGGAACAGGCAACCATCCGCATCTTCATTACAGAAGACGAAAAATATTTCAAAATCAATGTCAAAGATACGGGCATGGGTATTTCCAGAGAAGACCTGCCCCGCATCTTTGAACGTTTCTACCGGGTAGACAAAGCTCGCAGCCGTGCCATGGGTGGTACCGGTCTGGGGCTTGCCATCGCCAAGGAGATCATGGAGACTCACGGCGGTAAACTGACGGCAGAAAGTGAATACGGCAAGGGAACGACCATGACCATGTGGTTCCCGAAAGAACGTCCCATCCTCGAATATGAAAGGGAGGAGCAGAACAGCTGATACTGTTGGAAAACGTTGATTTTACAGGGATTTCTAACCGCGAATCCCTCGTAAAATAATGTAAGATAACTGTAAGGCGGCTGTAACATAATTGTAACCTTCGCGATGTATAATATAAGAAAGCTCAAAATAAGCGAAAAGTCTGTTTGCAGAGAAAAAAAGTCCATGCGCTTTCGGAGCTTTTTGATACGATTTCGAATGATTACAATTTTCCCGGAGGAGGTGACAGGCATGAAAGCATACAGAAAGAAACTGATCGGCATTTTTATGGCGATGATGTTCTGTTTTTCTCCTGTCAGTGTTCTGGCGGCTGAGCTGCCTGTAACCATCTCCAGCGGGCTGAATATGAAAACGGAAGAAGTGGAATGTACCTTTGAGGAAGCCCGCATCGTTTACGGCGAAGCGGCCCCCGGTACAAAGGTCGTTTTCACGGTTTCCAAAATGAACCGTTTCGGCAATATGGTGGAACTCCATAGAGATGCTGTGACGGTAGGCTCTATGGGCATCTTCAGTGTGACGCTTCCTTTGGAAAGAGGAAACAACTATATCGGCATGACGGCAGGCGGAAAAACAGAGCAGGTCGTTGTGAAGCGCGTTTCCCAGACAGTGAAGACACAGTTGCAGCGCATGATCGCTTTGCCCGGGCTGAATGTAAGATAAAAAACGGAAAAATTTGATATAAGAGCGGTGAGATCAAATGAAATTATACAAAATTACGAATTTTGTCATTGTTCTGTTGGTCATAACTGCGATTTACCAGACTGGAGAGTTATGGCTGCAAGGAACAAGTGGCCATAACTTTTTTTATTCTCTCGTAGACGGTTTTTCTGCGGACAAGCAGAAGGCGGACGGGGATGTGCTCCTTGCTACCCGATATGCCATCGGGGAGGGCGAAGGCACCTTTTCTGTCTATTATCCCGATGAAGTGGGGAGCAGCGCCATGCTGGAGATGGCAAATAATGCCTTAGGGGAGATTCTGTACAGAAATCAGGCTTCTCCTCGCAAAGAAGTTGCCGAATGGAAGGAGATCCTTTCCGGACCCTGCATCGTCATGCAGTATGACTTTATGATCGCGTCGGAAGAATATCTGGAAAATTACAAAGAGCTGAAAACAAATGAAAAACTGGAACGGTTCGACTATATCACCATCGTGCCGGCGATGCGCAGCGGAGAGGAAAGTCAGGCGTATTTTGTTAATTCTGACACCAACGAATGTATGCTGTTCAGCGGAGAAGCGGGCAGTTCTTCTGCAGTCCTGTATGAATCTCTGGAAACAAAAGGCGGAGATATGCGGTATATTTCCACCGGCCAGCGTACCAGTGCGGCAGTACTGTGGCGCAATATGTTCCTGCCTCAGTGGGCAAATCTGCCCTATACCTATGCGCCTCTGGAACGGGATTTTGTTTTTGAAAAGGACGGCGAAGCCAGCCGTGCGGCGCTGGAAAATACCGTGAAGAATTTCTTCCACAATTTCTCGGTGGACTGGAGCAGTAAGGATGCGGATGGCACCTTCGTATTCAGTGACAGTGAAACGGTGGTCAGATATTATCCGGAAACAAAGGTGCTGGAATATTACAACTATGAAAACTATACGGGGAATACACGGACAGACCTTCTGGAAGGATATCAGATCTGCTGTAACTTCCTCAGAAATGATAACTCTCTGAAAACAGATATTTATCTGGCGGATATTGAACGTACCATCAATAATGAAGTGGTCTACTACTTCGATTATGCGGTGGACAATCTGCCGGTAAATCTTTCTCAGGCCCTCAGAGACCGCATCGGTGCGCCCCATGCCATCGAGGTGACCCTGCGCAATCAGGCGGTCAAAGAATATCGCCGCTATGCGGTAAACTTCAAACCTTCTGCGGAAGAAACTGAACATATCAATGTACAGTTTATCGACGCGCTGGATGATGCAAACAAAACCTATAAAAACGTGGTGGAAGATAAAGATATCACCGATGTCAAAAATATCTCGCTGGGCTACCATGTAGATCTGACAGGCAGTATGCGCCTGAAGTGGATGGTGACCCTGTATGACTATACTTTCGTTGTGGATACAGATCAGGAAAAAGAACTGACCGGCGTAACGGCGGGCGAATAACGGAGAAAGGAGGACGCCCATGGAGTGGGGAAATGCGAAAAAATTCGTCATCATTCTGCTGGTGATTTTAAATGTAGCACTGGCAGGACTCAATTACAGACAAAGACAGGAAAATACCATGACCTCTGCTCAGGAGCGTGCCATCTTTGAGGTTCTTTCTCAGAATGGGATCACCATGTATACGGAACTGCCCACCAATGCGGCGGCCATGTCCAGACTGGAAGTGGAACTGCCGGACTACAGCAAGGAGACGCTGGAACGTCTTTTCTTCGGCGGGGAAAAAACAACAGTGACGGTCAGAGGTGACCAGAATATTTATCATGGAAAAACGGATTCTTTGACGCTGAATGGCGCACAGGGGCTGCTGAAGCGAGAAGCGGTGGCAGCAGGCAAAGGGGAAATGACCAAAGCCGATGCCCAGTGGGAAGCTCAGAAATTTATGGACGGCACGGATTATTTCTTTGGTGCCTATGATGAGCCCATGGTAACGGAAACAGAGGAAGGCTACCGCGTTGATTTTTACGGCCTGCATAAGCGGGAAAATGTATTTGCCAACTATTTTTCTTTTCTTGTGACCCAGGGGGGCATCAAGCAGATCGAATTTGAATACTGCCCCGTGGTCGGTGACAGCGGAGAGAAAAGAGAACTGGCCTTTTCTGACGAAGCTTTGCTGACCTTTATGCGAGAATGGAAGAAAAACAGCGAGGAACAGCAGGCAACCATTCACCGGATCGAACTGGGCTATGACAAAATGGAGCGCAGCACGGCATCCACTGACGGAGCGATCTATCTGGATCCCTGCTATCGCATCTATCTGTTGGAAGAGCCAGAACCGTATCTGGTTAATGGATATACCTGTCAGATCTTCCATAAGGAATAAATCACAGAAAAAAGAAAAAGTCTTAACGCATCTGCGTTAAGACTTTTTTGTTTTTCAGCGGGCGATGGGAGTCGAACCCACCTCTAAAGCTTGGGAAGCTTTCATTCTACCGATAAACTACGCCCGCATCTTTTTGACTTTTTTATTTTATCATATTCCGGGATTTTGTAAAGTATAATTTTATCTCAATTTTTTTCAAAAATTTGACAATATTACAGGAAGATTCTTTTTCTTCGCAGGAGTTTCATCGGATTCGGCGGGTATACTAGCATCAGAAAAAAATTCGGGATGCGAGGGATGCGGTGTGGAAAAATTTCTGGTGACAGGTATGGAGAAGGGTTTGCAGGGAAGGGTGCAGATTAGCGGGTCGAAAAATGCGGTTTTGCCGATTCTGGCGGCCTGTCTGCTGACCCATGAGACCTGCGAGATCCAAAATGTACCGCCTCTTTCGGATGTGTGCCATATGGTGGAACTGCTGCAGGGCTTTGGGGCGGAAGTTCGGTTTGATGCGGAAAAGGAAAGAGTCACGGTGCGGGCAGAAACCATCGGTCGGACAGAGGAGGAATCTGAAGCCGCAGGGAAGATGCGAGCCTCTTTTCTGGCGGCAGGGGCTCTGCTGGGGCGCTGTGGACAGGTGAAATTGCCGTTGCCGGGAGGGTGTCAGATCGGCAGCCGTCCCATTGACCTGCATCTGAAGGGGTTTCAGACCATGGGGGCGAAAAGCAAACAGGAACATGGCATGGTGGAACTGGCGGCGAAGACATTAAAGGGCGGAGAGATCTATCTGGATTTTCCCAGCGTGGGAGCAACGGAAAATATCCTGTTGGCAGCAGTTCTGGCAAAAGGAAAGACTACAGTGGAAAATGCGGCAGCAGAGCCTGAAATTTGCGATCTGGCAGATTTTCTGCGGGAAATGGGAGCACAGATCGAAGGAGACGGCACGGACACCATTACAGTCACGGGGGTGACGGCGCTCCATGGGGCAGTCCATCGGGTGATCCCCGATCGTATCGAGGCAGGCACCTTTATGACAGCGGCAGCCATCACCGGCGGCGATATCCTGCTGGAAAATGTGAAAGAGGAACATCTGAAGCCGGTCATCGCCAAACTGGCAGAGTGCAACGTAAAAACAGAGGTCACGGCAGAAGGGCTGCGGGTTTATCGCAGGGGAAAGCTGCATCCCATTCAGTTAAAGACCATGCCCTATCCCGGATTCCCTACGGATATGCAGGCTCAGTTTATGAGCCTGATGGCGGTGGCAAAAGGCACCAGCGTCATTACGGAAACGGTGTTTGAAAATCGTTTCCTGCATGCGGGCGAACTGCAGCGGATGGGGGCGGATATCAAAATAGACAGCCGCAGTGCCGTTATCGAGGGCGTGGAGAGCATGACGGGGGCGAAGGTGCGGGCCACAGACCTGCGGGCGGGAGCTGCCCTGATCCTTTCCGCGCTGGCGGCCAAGGGAGATACGGAGATCAGTGATATTTACCACATCGAAAGGGGCTATGACCGCATCGATGAAAAGCTGCGGAAACTGGGAGCCAATATTCGAAGAGAAAAGGAATAAAATGGTAGTGTTCATAAATCTTTTACAGTTCGTTCAAAGTTTGCATGTATTTCCCTGCTATACTCAGTAGCATCCGAAGGTGTACCCCTTCGGCTACATAATTGAAAATGATTGAAACAGGAAAGCGAGTTGTATCGATATGGAAATGAAAAATCAAAGGAAGCCTTTATTATATTATTGGCTGATCGCCCTGCTGGTCATGGGTGTCATCAATATGTTTTTTCTGCCTTTCATGGCGAAAAACAGCATCCGGCAGGTCAATTATGATGTGTTTCTGACAGAAATGCAGGAAAAGAATATTTCTCAGGCGGAGATCAATGAAGATGTGATTTATTTCTTCCTGAAGGATGAGCCTGCAGAACAGACAACGACTATCTTTGCGGAGGGCAGTGAGCCGAAGGTATATTCCACTGTCCGTATGGATGACCCACAGCTGGTGGAACGTCTGTATGAAGCAGGGGCATCCTTCGGAGAAGTCAGACCCAAGGAGATCTCCCCTCTGGTCAGCACGCTCATTATGTTCCTTCTTTTTTTCTTTGGCTGGCGCATGATCACGAAACGGTTCATGGGCAAGATGGGCGGGCCCACCATGTCCTTTGGCAAGGCCAACGCAAAAATTTATGTGAAAGCCCAGACAGGAAAAACATTCAAAGACGTGGCAGGACAGGACGAAGCCAAGGAAGCATTGCATGAGATTGTGGATTTCCTCCATAACCCCCAGAAATATACGGAGGTAGGGGCCAAGATGCCCAAGGGGGCGTTGCTGGTAGGCCCTCCCGGTACAGGGAAAACATTATTGGCTCAGGCAGTGGCAGGGGAGGCAGATGTGCCCTTCTTCTCCATTTCCGGTTCTGAATTTGTGGAAATGTTCGTTGGTATGGGTGCGGCGAAGGTGCGTGACCTGTTTAAACAGGCAAATGAAAAAGCCCCCTGTATCGTATTCATCGATGAGATCGATACCATCGGCAAAAAACGTGACGGAGGCGGCATGGGTGGCAACGATGAAAGAGAACAGACCCTGAATCAGCTGTTGACGGAAATGGACGGCTTTGACGGTAAGAAAGGCGTTGTCATCCTTGCGGCAACCAACAGGCCGGAAACACTGGATAAAGCATTGCTGCGTCCCGGACGGTTCGACAGACGTATTCCTGTGGAACTGCCCGACCTGAAGGGCAGAGAAGCGATCCTGCAGGTGCATGCAGAAAAAATCAAAATGGAAGAGGATATTGATTTTGATGCCATCGCCAGAGCAACTTCAGGAGCATCCGGCGCGGAATTGGCTAATATCATCAACGAGGCGGCGCTCCGTGCTGTCCGTATGGGAAGAACGAAGGTGACCCAGAATGACCTGATGGAAAGTGTGGAAGTGATTCTTGCGGGCTATCAGCGCAAAGGAACGGTCATTTCCAAAGAGGAAAAAGAAATCATCGCTTACCACGAAGTGGGTCATGCGTTGGTGGCGGCCAAACAGAAAAATTCTGCCCCCGTCCAGAAAATCACCATCATCCCCAGAACCAGCGGTGCCTTAGGCTATACCCTGCAGGTGGATGAGGGAGAAAAATTCCTGATGAACAAAGAAGAACTTTTTAATAAAATTACCACATTCACAGGAGGACGTGCGGCGGAAGAATTGAAATTCGGCTCTGTTACCACAGGGGCATCCAATGATATTGAACAGGCGACCCGTCTGGCCAGAGGAATGATCACCCGTTACGGCATGAGTGAAGAGTTCGGCATGGTGGCATTGGAAACCGTGACCAATCAGTATCTGGGCGGAGATACTTCCTTGGCCTGCTCTAATGAAACGGCGGCGAAAATCGATAAGGCAGTTGTGGCACTGGTAAAAGAGGCCCATGACAAGGCATATCGTATCCTGCAGGAAAATAGAGATAAACTGGATGAGATTGCAGCACACCTTCTGGAAAAAGAGACCATTACCGGTCAGGAATTTATGGATATTCTGAACCATAGTGAAGCATGACAAAAAGATCAGAGAAATGGAGAAGCAGAGTCGTAGAGGCTCTGCTTTTTCTCTGTTGTCAGGAATATCATGTAGACAATCTTTTTTTTGAAGTGTAAAATAAATAAAAAGGTTATTTTTGAAGAAAGAAGGTTTTTTATGTCTCGTCATTCGATTCCCTTTGAAGGCATAGAAATTGAATATGAACTGACCCGTAAAAACGTGAAATATATCAATCTGCGCGTCAATAAATACGGTAAGGTAGCAGTTTCTGCGGGGAAGCATGTGCCCTTTGAGGTGATCGATGAATTTGTCCGCTCTAAAACGTCATGGATCATCATGCATCTGGCGGAGATCGAAAAGATCAGAAGCGAAATGCCCGATACCAGCCTGAATGACGGGAAAATGGTTTTTTATCTGGGCAAGCCCTACCATCTGATTCTGGAACAGGGGGAGCGGAATGTTTCTTTTGAGGAAGGCACCCTGACCTTCTGCAATCCTACTCTGCGGCCAAATCCCCTGAAGGAAGCCTATCTGGACTGGCTGAAGGAAGAAGCGGAGAAAAAATTTGAAGAAATCATGGATAGAATATATCCTCTGGTGGCAGAATATTATATAAAGAGACCGCAGATCAAGGTCAGAAATATGAAAAGCATCTGGGGCAGCTGCACCACGACGGGGGCAACCATCCGTCTGAATCTGCAGCTGATGAAGGCAGAGGAGGAATGCATTGAGCAGGTCATCCTCCATGAATTGCTGCATTTCCGCTATCCCCATCATGGGAAATCCTTTTATGACCTGATGGGGCAGCTGATGCCTGACTGGAAGGAACGGAAGGAAAAACTGGAAAAAAATTTCAAGGATGGCGTATAATTTTCGAAAAATCGGGGGAGGATTTGACAAAACCCTTCCCCTGCGCTATAATAAAAAAGTAAAGTTCATACTGACGCGGAGTAGAGCAGTCCGGTAGCTCGTCGGGCTCATAACCCGGAGGTCGCAGGTTCAAATCCTGTCTCCGCAATTCACGAAAAAGGAATACCGTATGGTATTCCTTTTTGTTGTTTTAAGAAATAGAATAAATCTGCGACCGACGGAGGAGTCGCAGGTCAAATCGCGTACCGCCCGGGAAGGGGCCATTGCGGCAGAGCCGCTAGCTAGGAGGTAAAGCCTCCGATGGGACAGCGAAGCTGGCTTTGCGAAGCAAAGTACTGACCGATCTCCGCAATTTTATTAAAGAAGGACACCTAAGAAGAGTGTCTTTTTTTGTTCAGCAGTAAAGGCGGACTGTACGAAAGCAATACTTTTTTTGTGACAAAATTCGACTTTTTCCCCGAAAATCAAGGCTTCGCGAAAAAAATACTTTGCAGTGAATGGTTTTTGTGATATAATCCGAATGTTATAGGGCGAAATATAGAAAAAACGACTATTTTTTGAGGAATGCTGATATTTCGGCATTCAGTGATATAGATTGTCCTTTGGAGAATTTGGAAGGATGTATGTTTTTATGGATAAACTCGTTGTAAAAGGCGGTAAGAGACTGAAAGGCGAAGTAACTGTCAGCGGTGCAAAAAATGCAGCGGTAGCAGTGATCCCTGCAGCTGTGATGGCAACAGGCGTCAGCGTACTGGAAAATCTGCCTGCCATTGAAGACGTAAGAAATATTTGTCACACCATCGAAGAAATGGGCGGCAAATGCAGATTTGTAGATGAACACACGCTGGAGATCGATTGTAACGAAGGCGTAAGCTATAAGGCGGATTTTGAAGGCGTACAGAAAATGCGCGCTTCCTACTACCTGATCGGTGCGCTGCTGGCTCGCTATAAAAAGGCGGAAGTGGCAATGCCCGGCGGCTGCAACTTTGGCAAACGTCCCATCGATCTGCACCTGAAAGGCTTCCGTGCCCTGGGTGCGACTGTTATCGAAGAAGACGGTATGGTAAAGGCTTATGCGGAAAAACTGGTCGGTACCTCTATCTACATGGATCAGGTGAGCGTAGGCGCGACCATCAACGTCATGCTGGCTGCGACTATGGCAGAAGGCACAACAACAATTGAAAATGCAGCAAAAGAACCCCATGTTGTAGATACAGCAAACTATCTGAACATGATGGGCGCAAATATCAAAGGCGCCGGTACAGATGTGATCCGTATCAAAGGTGTAAAGGAACTGAAGGGTGCCCAGTACACCATCATTCCCGACCAGATCGAAGCAGGCACATACATGATCGCAGCAGCCATCACAGGCGGCGATGTGCTGGTAAAAAATATCATTCCCAAGCACATGGATTCTCTGACAGCAAAGCTGGAAGAAATGCGCGTGAAGGTAGCGGAATGGGAAGATTCCATTCGTGTAATGGCGGATGAACCCCTGCGGGCAGTCAATGTAAAAACCATGGCTTATCCCGGCTTCCCCACAGACCTGCAGCCCCAGATCGCCACACTGCTGGCAGTCTGCAACGGCACAAGTGTTCTGACAGAAAATGTCTGGGAAAACCGTTACCAGTATATGGATGAACTGCGCAAAATGGGCGCGAATGTGGATATCGAAGGCAGAAAAGCAACGATCCACGGCATTAAGCACTTCAACGGTGCGGAAGTAACTGCTACAGACCTGCGTGCTGGTGCGGCAATGATCTTGGCGGCAATGGCGGCAGAAGGCGAAACAAAGATCAGCGGTGTGCGCTATATCGACAGAGGCTATGAACATGTGGAAGACAAGTTCAATGCCATGGGCGCAGACATTACGCGTATCAAAGGCGAATAATCAGAAAACAAAACGGGCTTCGGATATTTCATTCGAAGCTCATTTTATAGAAAAGAGGTGATCATCTTGCGGCTGGAATTTTGCACCATTGCCAGCGGAAGCAGCGGCAACTGTACATATATCGGCTCTGACCATACCAGAATTCTGATCGATGCGGGCATCAGCGGCAAGAAGATCGAGGAAGGGCTGGCAGAACTGAAACTGACGGGCAGCGATATCGATGCCCTGTTCATTACCCATGAACATGTAGACCATATCAAAGGGGCGGGCATCCTTTCCAGAAGGTTTGATATTCCCGTGTTTGCCACAGCGGAAACATGGGCGGCCATGGAAGGCAGCCTTGGGAAGATTGCACCCAGCAACAAGCGGATCATTTACGGGGATGAAATGTGTCCCATCAATGATCTCTGCGTGAAGCCCTTTTCCATCCCCCATGACGCGGCAGAACCGGTGGGCTATAATATTTTCGCCGAGGGAAAGAAAATCACCCTGGCAACGGATATCGGCCATGTGACGGATACCATCCGTGAAAATCTGGAGGGCAGCGACCTGCTGCTGCTGGAATCCAACCACGATATCGATATGGTGAAAAAGGGCAGCTATCCCTGGCATCTGAAACAGCGCATCCTTGGGGAAAGAGGGCATCTTTCCAATGTGGCTGCAGGGGAGCTTCTGACAGAGATCATGTCTGGGAAACTGAAATATGTTTTTCTGGGACATCTTAGTGCGGATAATAATGATCCCCACCTTGCTTATGAAACAGTTGAGGGTATTTTGAGAAAAAAACAGATCGAAGTGGGGACGCACCTGAAAATGGATATGGCGAGCCGTTTCCGCAACGGCGTGAAAGTGGAACTGTAACAGGAGGCTGCGATGAAGGTTACGATCGTTTGTGTCGGCAAATTAAAGGAAAAATATTGGCGGGATGCCATTCAGGAATACAGCAAGCGCCTGAGCCGTTATATGAAGCTGGAGATCATCGAGCTGGCGGACGAAAAAGCCCCCGAAACCATGAGCCCTGCTCAGGAGGCGGAGGTCAAGGATAAGGAAGGGCAGCGGATCCTGAAAAATGTGAAGGATGATGCCTTTGTGGTGGCGCTGGCGGTGGAAGGCAAGATGCTTTCTTCCGAGGAACTGGCGGATTTCATGGCGAAAAAGGCGGTTGGCGGCGTGAGCCACATGGTGTTTATCATCGGCGGTTCTCTGGGCTTATCTCCTGCGGTAATGCAGCGGGCGGATTATGCGCTGAGTTTCTCCAAGATGACATTCCCCCATCAGATGATGCGTGTGGTACTGCTGGAGCAGATCTACCGTTCTGAAAGAATTCAGAGAAACGAACCCTACCACAAATAAGAGAGGAAAGATATCATGGATAAAAAGAAAAAAGCAAAAATGCTGCGTTTTGTTGGTCTGGTATGCTGGTTTATGGCACTGTTCATGCTGCTGGACGGCAAAAATGACGAGAAAAAGGCAGAGGAAGAAGCAAAGCAGAATGCTGTTGTGATGGAAACACAGGAAAAGGCGCAGACCGGCGAAGGACTGGAAAGCACAGTGATCTTCCCTTCCGAAGACTGAGTGAAAATGAGAAAAGCCCCGATTTTTTTCGGGGCTTATTTTTATGCGTATTATTTTATTCTCCGCAACAAACGAAGTTTGCTGCAAATCGGGTTCCAAGGGAGTGACTCCCTTGGTGGGAGTTTGAGGGCAAAGCCCTCAAGAAATTAAGACTGCAGGAACGCTTCGCCGATCTTGAATACATCCCCTGCGCCCACTGTCATCAGCAGATCGCCTGCTTTGCAGTGTTCTTCCAGATAAGCGCGGATGGCATCGAAATCACCTACATAGCGGGCAGGTTTGCCTGTCTGGGCCACTCGTTCCGCCAGCATGGCTGCGGTGATGCTTTCGTCCAGCGCTTCCCTTGCGGCAAAGATATCCGCAACGATGATTTCATCTGCATCTGCGAAAGATTCGCCGAACTCATCAAACAGGAACTTTGTTCTGGAGTAGGTGTGGGGCTGGAATACGCACCATGTCTTGTTATGCTGTACCTTTTTCGCTGCCGCCAGAGCTGCTCTGATCTCTGTAGGATGGTGTGCATAGTCATCGATGACCTGAATACCGTTCTTTTCACCTTTGCGCTGGAAGCGACGGTCTGTGCCGCCGAAATGCAACAGGCCTTTGCGGCAGTCTTCTGCATCGATGCCCAGATAGTGGGCGGAAGCGATGGATGCCAGCGCGTTCATAATATTATGGTCACCGGGCACGTTCAGATGGATGGGGCCGAAAAATGCGCCTTTGTAATATACATCAAAGGAATTGGTGCCGTCGTTTTCGTGTACGATATTTTTTGCCTGCCATGTGGCACCGTCCTGCATACCGAAGGTTTCGGCGGTGCAGTCCAGTTCTGCTGTCAGTTCTTCCACGTTTTCGATCTCCTGATTGATGATGACAGCTCCTTCTGTGGGTACGCGCTGGGCAAAAGCGTGGAAGGAACGGCGGATATGGGCCAGATCTTCAAAATAGTCCAGATGGTCGCTTTCCACATTCAGGATCACGCCGACCATGGGACGGAACTGCAGGAAGCTGTCGAAATATTCGCAGGCTTCTGCTACGAAGAAGGGAGAATGGCCGATCTTCAGATTGCTGCCGATGGTAGGCAGAATGCCGCCGACGGTGATGGTAGGGTCAGTGTCTGCCGCCAGCAGGATCTCGGAGACCATAGAGGTGGTCGTGGTTTTGCCGTGAGTGCCGGCTACGGCGATGGAGTTGCCATATTCGCCCATGATCTCACCCAGAAGATGGGCTCTGTCCATCAGAGGGATGCCTTTTTCATTGGCTGCCATCAGTTCGGGGTTATCGGGATGGATCGCTGCGGTATAGACTACCAGATCCACGTCATCGGTGATGTTTTCTTTTCTGTGACCAAAGTTGACCTGAATGCCAAGGCTCTGCAGATGTTTCACCACAGGAGATTCCTTCAGATCCGTGCCGGATACTCTGCAACCGCGGTCAACCAGAATTTCAGCCAGCCCGGACATGCTGATGCCGCCGATGCCGATGAAATAAATATGCTGATCTTTTTTAAATGTTGTCATATTTTTCTTCGCCTCAATTCCTGTTGAAATGGGTGTTTTTTTCTTGATTTATGCATATATATATTTCGTTTATCATTATAGTATACAGGAGTTGGAATGGCAATCTCCCCCCCTGGTATTTCTATATTTTATACAGAATGGAGAAGGGATAATCCTACGAAAGTACCATAATCTTAACTATCTTTTTGTGACATTTGGGCAAAAAGTTGACGAATTTTACTAAATTTCGGTAAATATTTTATTGGAATTCATTTGCATTAAAAAAGCCATGTGTTATAATAAATACATCGAAGTGTGTACTTTGGTATATATATACAACCTGAAAAGAGTGGGGTGTTAGCAATATGCGCAAAAAAGAAATGATTGCAATGTTACTGGCGGGGGGTCAAGGCAGCCGTCTGGGTGTGCTGACAAGAAAAGTAGCAAAGCCTGCAGTGGCTTATGGTGGGCGTTATCGTATTATCGATTTCCCTTTAAGCAACTGTATCAATTCCGGTGTTGACACAGTGGGTGTACTGACACAGTATCAGCCTCTGCGTCTGAACCAGCATATCGGTATCGGTATTCCTTGGGATCTGGATAAGAAAAATGGCGGTGTGACGATCCTTGCGCCTCATGTAAAAGTCGGAGATTCCGGCGAATGGTTCAATGGTACAGCAAATGCCATTTATCAGAATATCGATTTCATCGACAGCTATGATCCGGAATATGTCCTGATCCTGTCCGGTGACCACATCTATAAGATGGACTATTCTGAAATGCTTCGCTGTCATAAGGAAAATGGTGCAGCAGCGACAATCGCTGTTATGGAAGTTCCTATGGACGAAGCAAGCCGCTTTGGTATCATGAATACAGAAGCAGGCGACAAGATTTACGAATTTGAAGAAAAACCTGCAAATCCTAAGAGCAATCTGGCTTCCATGGGGATTTATATCTTCACATGGGACAGACTGCGTGAAGCACTGATCGAAGATAACTCTATCCATCCCGACAGTGACTTCGGTAAACACATTATCCCCAAAATGCTGGAAGAAGGCCAGCCCATGTATGCATGGAGATTCCAGGGTTACTGGAAAGATGTAGGTACAATCCAGTCCTACTGGGAATCCAACATGGATCTGATCCGTACTCTGCCGGAATTCGACCTGTATGAAGATTTCTGGAAAATCTATACAAACAGCGATCATCAGCCTCCTCAGTACACAGCAGCAGATGCTAAAGTGGAAGAATCCCTGCTGTCTGACGGCTGTGAAGTTTATGGTGAAGTTTACAGCTCCATTCTGGGCCCCGGCGTTATCGTTGAAAAAGGCGCAGTGGTAAAAGATTCCATCATCATGGCAGGCACAGTGATCGGTGAAGGTTCTCTGGTTGACAAATGTGTCATTGATGAAAAATGTAAGATCGGTAAAAACGTGCAGATGGGCGTTGGCGAAGATGTTCCCAACGAACTGAAACCTGCAATCTACAATACAGGCATCACAGTTATGGGCATGAACTCCATCGTTCCCGATGGCGTTGTAATGGGTAAAAACTGTGTAATTTCCGGTGCAACAGTTGCTGCAGACTATCCCGACGGTAAACTGGCAAGCGGTAAATCTGTAATCAGGGAGGTGTAAGCAATGAAAGCAATCGGTATTATTCTGGCAGGCGGTAACAATGACGGCAGACTGGGTGTTCTGACTGACCATCGTGCAGCAGCGGCACTGCCCGTAGGCAGCTGTTATCGTGCCATTGACTTTACATTGAGCAATATGTCCAGCAGCGGTATCGGTAAGGTTGCTGTTCTGACACAGTTCAACTCCCGTTCCCTGAGAGACCATCTGATGTCCTCTAAATGGTGGGACTTCGGTAGAAAACAGGGCGGTCTGTTTGTATTCACACCTTACACAAGCAAAGAAGGTTCCACATGGTTCCGTGGTACAGCGGACTCCATTTATCAGAACATGACATTCCTGAAACGCAGCAACGAAGAATATGTTGTGATCACATCCGGTGACTCCATTTACAAAATGGATTACAAGAAAGTGATCAAAGAACACGTTGCAAAAGGCGCAGATATCACTGTTGTATACCAGAACATGGCTGGTAAGGATCTGTCCAAATTCGGTGTTATGGAAGTTGCTGAAGACGGCAGACTGATGGGCTTTGAAGAAAAACCCGCACAGCCTAAATCTGAAAATGCATCTCTGGGTATCTATGTGATCTCCAGAACACTGCTGATCAACCTGCTGGAACAGGCGATCCCTGAAGGCAAATATGATCTGGTTAAGGATATTATCATCCGTTTCATCCCTACACTGAAGATCTATGGCTATGAATACAATGGCTACTGGAATTCTGTTGGTGCAGGTACAGCAGCATATTTCGCAGCAAATATGGACTTCCTGAACAAAGAAGTAAGAGATCATTTCGTAAGTGAATATCCTTACATCGCTACAAAACCTAAGGATGAACCTCCTGCAAAATTCAACAGAGGTGCGGATGTAAAAGATACAATCACAGGCAGCGGCTCCATTTTCGATGGTAAAGTGGAACATTGCGTAGTATTCCGTAAAGTTCGCGTAGGCGTAGGCGCAGTTGTGAAAAATTCCATCCTGATGGAAGGCTGCCAGATCGGCGAAAACTGCGTGGTTGAAAATGCGATCCTGGACAAATACGTTGTTCTGACTGCAGGCCAGAAAGTGATTGGCACATCTGCTGCAGAGCCTGCGATCCTGAAAAAGGAAACCGTTCTTTAAGAATTATCAGAAAGTCTTAGACCGAAAGGTCTAAGACTTTTCTTTGTTTTCTCAGGTTTTTTAGTAAAAGAGCATATTGAATTTTATCGGGAAAAATGAGATACTTAATAAGTTGTGTATACATTTTGAATATTCACGTCAGGGCTTGACGGAGGAGGAAAATATATGAAAAATCTGAAAGCGATCATTCTGGCAGCCGGTGAAGGCTCCCGTATGAAATCTAAAAAACCCAAAGTACTTCATGAAATCCTGAATAAGAGCATGGTGGACTATGTGATTGAAACAGCAAAAGGCTGCGGCGCAGAAGACGTTTGCGTTGTGGTTGGCCATAAGGCAGAAATGGTAAAGGAAGGCATCAGATCCGAAGGTGTTTCCTTTGCCCTGCAGGCAGAACAGAAGGGCACAGGTCATGCAGTGATGATGGCAGGCGACTTCATCGATGAAAACAGTGACATGATGATCCTGTACGGGGATACACCCCTGATCACAGGGGAAACACTGGCGAAACTGGTGGAAGTACACCGCTGCGAAGGCCACGGTGTAACAGTGGTATCCTCCAAGGTGGAAGACCCCACAGGTTACGGCAGAATCATGAGAGACGATCATGGTGCATTTCTGCGCATCGTGGAACACAAAGATGCTTCCGAAACAGAAAGACTGATCAACGAGATCAATACAGGGATCTATATTTTCAACGGCAAAGCGCTGAAAGCATCTCTGGGCAAGTTGAATAACAACAATGCCCAGGGGGAATACTACCTGACAGATTGTCTGGAACTGATCCTGAAAGAAGGCGAAAAGGTAGAAGCGGTCATTGCCAGAGATGCAGATGAATTCTTTGGCGTAAACAGCCGTGTACAGCTGGCAGAAGCGGCACAGATTATGAAAAACCGCATCAACCGCAAACATATGGAAAATGGCGTGACGATCGTGGATCCCGCAAACACATATATCGGCAGCGACGTTGTGATCGGCAGCGACACAGTGATCCTGCCCGGCTGTGTGATCGAAGGTAAAACGATCATTGGCGAAGACTGCGAAATCGGCCCTCACTCCAGACTGACAGATATGAAACTGGGCGATGGTGTGAAATTCCAGAATTCCACAGCCATTGAATCCGAAATCGGCAACGAAACAACGGTAGGCCCTTATGCCTATATCCGTCCCAACTGCCATATCGGCAACAAAGTAAAAGTGGGCGACTTCGTTGAAGTGAAAAACTCCAATGTGGGCGACGGCACAAAGATCCCTCATCTGGCTTATGTTGGTGACACAGATGCCGGCGAAAAGATCAACTTTGGCTGCGGCAGCATTATGGTAAACTATGACGGCAAGAAAAAACACCGTACTGTTGTAGAAGACGGCGTATTTGTTGGCTGCAACGTAAATCTGGTTGCCCCCGTAACTGTGAAAAAAGGTTCTTATATTGCAGCAGGTTCTACCATCACAAGAGACGTTCCTGAAGAAGTGCTGGCCGTTGCAAGGGCAAGACAGCAGATCATCGAAGGCTGGGTAGAAAAGAGAAAATAATCACGAATCTGAAAAAAATGTCGAAATTTGGTTGAATTTCTCGGCTTTTCGGTGTAACATAATATTGTATGGGCTTATATTACCTAAAAGATATTTTTATAGGGGGACAAACACATGCTTAATTCCGGCATTAGCAACATCAAAGTTTTTGCCTGCAATTCCAACAAAGAGCTGGCAGAATCCATCGCAAGCAAACTGGGCCTGAAACTGGGCGATTGCGAAGTTGAAAAATTCAGCGATGGCGAAATTTCCGTAAAAATCAATGAAACAATCCGTGGTGCGGACGTATTCATCATTCAGTCCACATCCTATCCTGTAAATGACAACCTGATGGAACTGCTGATCATGATCGATGCGATGAAACGTGCATCCGCAGCAAGAATCACAGCAGTTATGCCTTACTATGGCTATGCTCGTCAGGACAGAAAAGCAAGAGCAAGAGATCCCATCAGTGCAAAACTGGTTGCAAACATCCTGACAAGTGCAGGTGCTGACCGTGTGCTGACAATGGATCTGCACTGTGCACAGATCCAGGGCTTCTTCGATATCCCCGTAGATAACCTGGTTGGCAGCCCTCTGCTGACAAACTTCTACATCAACAAATACGGCGAAGAACTGGAAAGAGACTTTGTTGCAGTTTCTCCCGACCTGGGCAGCGTAACAAGAGTTAGAAAATTTGCTGAAAAACTGAATATCCCTATTGCGATCATCGATAAACGCAGACCTAAAGCAAATGTCAGCGAAATCATGAACATCATCGGTGATATCGAAGGTAAAAAAGTAATTCTGGTTGACGATATGATCGACACAGCAGGTACAATCACAAACGCTGCAAACGCACTGAAAGAAAGAGGTGCTGTTGAAGTTGATGCATGCTGCACACACGGTGTTCTGAGCGGCCCTGCTCTGGAAAGAATCAACAACTCCGCAATCACAGAGCTGCTGGTTCTGGATACCATCGAACTGCCCGAAGAAAAGAAAATCGACAAGATCACAATGGTTTCCGTTGCAGATATGTTTGCAGATGCGATCAACTGTATCCACAAAGGTGTTTCTATTTCTCAGCTGTTTGACTGATTTTCATTTGCAATGAAAGCAAAGACCCACTCTTAGGAGTGGGTCTTTTTTTGCGTTCTGACTGTAAAATTGTTCATTCCGGAGCAAGAAAAAATAATGCCCAAAAACCCCTGTTGGAATCCTCCGGGAAACTGGTGCTTTTTTGATTTTCGCGGAAAAAACCAACTGGCAAAACTTACAATTTTTTGGTAATGTGGTTGACAAAGTAGGTGAAATAGATTATATTGTTAAAAGTAAAACAAGCGGAGGCAGGAAATATGCCCATACGCAGTCTGGGATTTGCTCCGTTTGCTATAAAAATTTTACTACCCACAATTTATTAAAATTTTTATTTTCTTAGGAGGAAGATTCAAATGAAAATTGCATTTTTCGACACAAAATCTTACTGGGTTGACGGCTTCAAACCTATGGCAGAAAAATACGGCTATGAAATCACATTCTTCAACGAAAGACTGACACCCGCAACAGCTCACCTGGCTGCTGGTCACGATGCTACATGCTCTTTCGTTAACGACGAACTGCCCGCAGAAGTTGTTAACACACTGAAAGATCTGGGTATCAAAGTTCTGCTGCTGAGATGCGCAGGTTTCGACTCCGTAGATCTGGAAGCTGCAAAAGCTGCTGGTCTGCCCGTTCTGCGTGTACCCGCTTACTCCCCTCAGTCTGTTGCTGAACAGGGTGCTGCTCTGCTGATGACAATCAACAGAAACACACACCTGGGCTGGGAAAGAACAACAAAATTCAACTTCGACATCGCTGGTCTGACAGGTATCTGCCTGCACGGCAAAACAGCTGGTGTTATCGGTACAGGTAAAATCGGTCAGTGCATGATCGACATCCTGAAAGGCTACGGCATGAAAATCCTGGCTTACGATGCATTCCCCAACCCCAACCTGGGTCTGGAATATGTAACACTGGATGAACTGTATGCTCAGTCCGACGTTATCACAATCCACTGCCCTCTGATGCCCGCTACAAAACACATGATCAACGCTGAAGCTATCTCCAAAATGAAAGATGGCGTTATCTTCATCAACGTTGCTCGTGGTGGTCTGGTTGATTCCGAAGCTCTGGCTGATGCTCTGGAAGCAGGCAAATTCCGTGGCGTAGGTGCTGACGTTTGCGAAAAAGAACATGAATACTTCTTCGAAAACTGCATGGACAAAGAAAAAGATCCTACACTGGCAAGACTGCTGGCTAACCCTAAATTCGTTCTGTCCGGTCACCAGGCATTCCTGACAGTTGACGCTCTGGAACAGATGGCTCTGATCACTCTGGAAAATGCTAAAGCATTCCTGGCTGGCGAAGAACTGGTTAACGAAGTAAAATAATCTGATCTGATTACATATTAGTTAGATTCCAAAGGCGGATGTGAAAACATCCGCCTTTTTTTATTTCTCTTTTTGTGCTATAATGACGGCAGAAAAGAACAAGATAATATTGTTTGGAACAGCTCTAATTTTTTGATTAGAGCATTTCGTTGTGTATAGAATCATAGGAGGAATAATCATGGGTTTATTTGACAGATTCAAAAATCAGGAATCCAAAGGACAGGAATTTTACTGCATCGTTGGTCTGGGCAACCCCGGCAGACAGTATGAAGAAACCAAGCATAATGTTGGGTTCAAGGTTATCGATCGACTGGCGGAAAAATATGATATCAAAGTAGACAAATTTAAAAACAAGGCCTTTGTCGGTGATGGCACCATTCGCAACAAGCGTGTGCTGCTGGTAAAACCTCAGACATATATGAATCTGAGCGGGGAAAGTGTAAGAGAAATTGTAAATTTCTATAAAATTCCACTGGAAAGATTTGTTGTCATTTTTGACGATACCAGCCTGCCCTGCGGCAGTGTGCGTATCCGTGAAAAGGGCAGCCACGGCGGCCATAACGGGATCCGCAATATCATCGATCAGATGGGCACAGATCAGTTCTATCGTATCAAAGTCGGCATTGGCGAAAAGCCCAGCGGCTGGGACTTAGCCGATTACGTTCTGGGAAAATTCAACGAAGATGATCTGCCTGCCATGGACGAAGGCATGGACAAAGCCGTGAAAGGCGTGGAACTGATGCTTTCCCGCGGCATTGCAGAAGCAGCAAACCGTGTGAATCAGAAGCCCAAAACCATGAAAAAACAGAAGGAACGGTCTGAGGCGGAAAAAACCGAAGCAGAACAGAAAAAAGAACCCGTTGAAACGAAAGAAATTTCTGCAGAAACAACGAAAGAAGTGACGGAATGATGAAAGCCCTCATGGAACCCCTGCTGGAACTGGGCAGTTTTCAGCAGGTATTGCACAGCATAAAGGAAAAACAGACCCCTGTTTTTGCCACAGGGGTGATTGATGCTGCAAAAAATCATCTGGCCTGTTGTCTGAAGCAACAGACCAACAGCCCCCTTTTCATCCTGACTTACAGTGAACTGCGGGCAAAGGAAATTCTGGAGGGGATGGCCTTTTTCGAAAAGGACTGCGTCTATTATCCCGCCAAGGATATCCTCTTTTACAGTGCCGATGTGCATAGCATGGAAATGAACCGTCAGCGGTTCCTTGTACTGGAACGATTGCTGAAAGGGGAGACTCCTGTCATTGTTGCCTCTATGGAGGCTCTCTTGGATAAATATCCGAAAAAAGACGTTTTTTCCTCTTTCCTGCTGAAGCTGAAGCCGGGGGATGTGGCGGAGATCTCCGACCTGACCAGAAAGCTGGTGGTCATGGGGTATGAACGGACGGAACTGGTGGAAAGCCCCGGTCAGTTTACCCTGCGCGGCGGCATTCTGGATGTCTGGTCTCTGACGGCAGAGGATGCGGTTCGTATCGAATTCTGGGATGATGAGATCGATTCCATCCGCAGCATGGATGCCCAGAGTCAGCGTTCTGTGGATCGATTGGAGGAAACGGAAATCTTTCCTATGCGGGAAATGGTCTATACGGAAGAACAGGCGGCGGAAACGGCTGACCGCATCACAAAGGAATATATAAAAACGCTGAAAAATCTGGAGAAAAAAGGCTGGGAAGAAGCGGCGGAACGTCTACGGGAACATATCGGGGAAGATGCGGAACTGCTGCGGGCGGAGCATACCCTGCCTGCCGTAGGTGCCTATGTGGATTATTTTTATGACGAGACTGTCAGCCTGCTTTCTTATCTGAATGAAAACACCATCCTTTGCATCGATGAGCCGGAACGCATTCGGGAGCACATGGATATCCTGACGGAGGAATATCAGGAATCTGTAAAAGGCCGTATTGAGCAGGGCTACCTGCTGCCCGGCCAGAGCCATATGCTCTATCGGTATGCCGATATTTTGCAGCAGATGGAAGGCTTTGCTACAGTCCTCTTTGCAGGGCTGAGCCAGCGCACGGCGGATTTCCATCCCAAGGCAGTAGCGGATTTTGCTGTTCGCTCGACCCCTTCCTTCCAGCAGCGGGCAGATCTGTTCGTGGAAGAACTGCAGTATCTGAAAAAAGAAAATTTCCGTACCCTCATCCTTGCCGGCAGCGGCACCAGAGCCCAGCGCATGGCG
>NZ_JBGVHV010000069.1:0-10507 GCF_045122575.1 Anaerotignum sp.
ATGACCAGATCGTTCCCTGCAAAATATTTCCTGGCATCCTGAAAATTGTGCATGAAATCATACTCTCCCGTTGCAGGATCATAGGCTTCGTTATACTGATAATCATGCACCATGATATCCCCTACCACAGCCATTTTCACAGTTTTTACCACAGGCACAGGTTCCCCTGCCGTGGCAGTATAGGTCTGTTCCTCTTTTCCGCAGGCCGTCAGCAGAAATACCATGGTCATCAGCAGTGCAGCAATTCTTTTCATCCTTCTTCCCTCCTTTTATGGTAAACAAATGTCCTTTGATGGCAGTATACCATACTTGCAGGTATTAGAAAAGCCCTGAACATTCCTGTTCAGAGCTTTTTTCCTTACTCGTCTTTACCTTCCATTTTTCTCATTTCTTCTACGATCAGGCCTTCTTCGTTATAATGCATGCCCTTCTCGATATTTTTTCTTCTGTTTCTTCTGGTAAAGAAAAACGCAATGAGAGAAAGCACCGCAGGCACCAGCATATAGAAAAAGAAACCGATATCGTGGAAAATAAAACCTAAACCCACGCCCGTCAGAACCGTCAGCAGAATAAATACCAGACCGGGTACGGGAGATTCGGATTTTGCAGAGATCATACCTTCCATGATCACAAATACCAGATACAGAGAAAGAGTCTGGCCATAGGACAGGATCACTTCCCAGATACCATCTACAGGAAATAAAAACATATCAAAACACCTCTGTCAGTTCATTTTTTATCATTATATTTTATTGTAACATTCCAAAAACAGGAAGTCAATAAACTTAAAACCTTCCGCCGCCACCGCCAAAGCTGCGTCCGCCGCCGCTGAAGGTGGAAGAACCGCCGCCCCAGCTGCCGCCGCTGTGGAATCCGCCGCCATGGTGATCGTGGTCATCCTCTCTGGGAATGGGCATCATTGCGGTATGGGTAGAAACGAAAGAATCCCGATTGACAGACAGATGATATCCATTTTCCTTCAGATATGCCCTACCGTCGGTATAGGGTTTCACATTTTTACAGGATTTGCGCATGCTGCTGACTGCAACAGCTGCAATGACCAGCCCGAATACTGCCGCCACTGCCGCAGAAGTCAGGATGCCCCTTGTTTTCTGTGCTTTGGAATAATCAGAAAGAAAAGAATCAGGGTCTTTCTGATATGTTTCATAATCCCCTGCCAGTTCATTCATATCCAGATACAGGCTGAAAAAGGCATTATAATAATCTCTATCAGAAAGGAAGCCTACCATGTGATCCCACATCTGATCGATATAATAATCCGTATAAATATCGATAGCCTTACCGCAGGTGATGATCTGCCCTTCGCGGCTGCCCATATCCAGTACAAAGATCACGCCATCGTAATTTTCACCCAGACCAAGGTCATGCTCCACATAGAAATCCGCCCCATACTGCTGTACGGATTTTCCCTCTGTGTCATTGGTGGTCAGATATGCCAGATCCATCCTCCAGGTTTCCTGCATCTCCTCGATCCAAAGGTGCATTTCTCTTTCATCCGCCTCCGAAAGCAGATCCGCATAGTCAAAGACACGCTGTTCCGCTGTCATTTCTTCCCCAAAAGCAGAAACGGAAAACAGCAGCAGAAAAGCCATCAGAAATACAAAAAATCTCTTTTTCATCAGAACACACCTCCTACCACAAACATGGCAATGACCATGGCGATCAGGAAGGTAACGGCAAAAATAATACCGAACCATTTTGCGGTCTGGCCGCTGCTGACAGGCAGTTCCCCAACGATCTTTCCTGTCTGGCCATTCATGGCGAAGAGATAATCCTTCCCCTGATATTTGCTGATGAGCATCCAAACAGGCAGCAGCATATAGGTCTGTTTGTCAGAGGAAAACTTCGTGTGGCATTTCACGCCATATACCCGCTGATATCCCCTGCCGCCTTCCCCGGCCTTATGTTCCACGCCGGGAGTGATGCGGCCTGTCATACGGTCATAGAGGTCTTTCGGTTCGTATGTATATTTTTCAGCCAGAAAACCGCTGAGATAACTCATATCGAAATCCTTCTTCTTTTCCAGATGGAAGGGTTCCAGGGCATCCATCAGGTCATCCTGCATTTTTTCGGAAGCATCCAGAGGGATATTTTCAAATTCCATGCGGCCTTCCCGATGGATATGATACAGATCGGTTTTTGTATAAATAAAACGGGGATCCGCCCATGTGCTGACATTTTCGCCAGTGGCATGATAGGTAAAATCCGCCTTACAGTCGAAAAGCCAGAAAGGCACATAGACCCCTGTGATCTTTTCCAGTCTTTGCTCAGAGGTATAACCTTTTGGAAGCAGTTTCTTCCCTTTGCAGAGGTTCAGAAATGCTTTTTTGGCATCTTCCTTATCTGTTTCAAAGGGAACGATGGCCGCAGGACGATATTCCCCTTCCAGCTGCTTGGGCAGGATGGTGGGGTTGCCGCAGAAAACGCAGAAAGTAGCCGCAGTTACGTCGTCGGTCACGATCTCCCCGCCGCAGGAAGGACAGATATAGCCGCGCATACGGCTCAGGTCGCTTTCCGTCTGAGAGATATTTTCCTGATAATCAAAAGAAACATCGGCAGAATTCCCCTCTGCTTCCGCTCTGGATTTTACTTCATAATCACTTTCTTCCTTCTGCAGGCCTCTCTGTTCCAGTTCTTCCATGGAAAATTTGCCATCACAGTAATCACAGACCCATTTTTCTTCCTTCCCGTCAAAGCGCAGATAGGCCATACAATCGGGACAAAGATAGGTCAATGCTGTTTTTTCCATTCTATTCACATCCTTTCGGATTTTCATTTTTTTCAGTGTAGCATAAAAAAACCCCGATGGATAGAACCATCGGGGAGTAATATCAAAATTTCATGTTATTCCGCAAAATATCTGCCATAACCGGGAGCAAAGGTGCAATTATCCAATGTTACCCAGCTATCCTCCGTAGCACCAGCTACGATCAGGTCACGATTGAATTTACAGTTTGTAAATTTTACACGACCATCGATACCACCAGCACCCCAGCTTACGAATACATCACCGTTGAAGGTATAGTTATCATACCAGTAGCCAACAGGTTCAACCACATCTACATAGAACTTTTCGTTGACTACAGTTGCTTTTGCAGGCGCTGCAGGAACATCCACGACCATATCTGCAGGAGGCGCATCGGAAGAAACAATATTTACGCATTTCTGTGCTTCATCCCAGCCTACCTGGAAGCCAACAGCACTGCCCAGATCGCGCAGTTTGAAATAATTATAGCCATCGATATTATAGGCGGACAGGTGATGAATCGTTTCATTTACCATAACATCGCCATTACCGGGATTTGCCGTTTTCACACCGGTGGAAACCACTTTATCAAATTCCTTGGGACCTTCATAGCCCCAGCCTGTGTTGATGACGATCAGCTGTGCCAAAGGATCATAATCCACGGAAAATTCATCAGGACGATTCACCAGCATTTTTGCCACATCACGGAGTTTGAAATAGTTGTAGCCGTCGATGTTATATACCTGCACTGCAACCTGATTGCCGTTTACCGCAACTTTGTCCGCAGAGGGTTTTGCCGTTGCCGCAAAGGCTGTGGTGCCCATGGAACATACCATCACTGCTGTCATTAAAAATGCCAATAATTTTTTCATAAGAATTCCCCCTTTCAGAAATGGTCATATTATTTGTATTCGTCAGGCAAAAGAAAAACCATTCCAAAAAAGGAAGAGTTTTATAGTTTTATAGTTTTATAGTTTCATTATTTCAGAATCAAATCAGAATCGTGTGCAAAAGTACAGTTTTCCAGACGCAGGTTTTCGCCCAGTTCATAATCCCCTTTCACTGTCAGTGTGCTATGGAAGGTACACCGTTCGAAATATATCCTTTCATCTATATCTCTGAATGTTACGGTAACCGGTTCAAAAAATTCTCCGCGGGTAAAAATCTGAACCGTACCTTTTTCCGAAACATAATTGTTAGAAGTTAATTTTTTTACTTCTTCCACCAGCTTCTGATATTCTTTGGAACCCGGTTTGATAACAGAAACAGAACCATTGGCATTATTTTTATTTTCAGCAGGTTTCTGCACCGGTGCAGGCTGAACAAAGCCATAAGGTGCATCCAGATTTACTGTTTTGGAAGATGCATCCCAGCCTACTTTAAATCCAATCAGATCTGCCAGATCACGCAGTTTGAAATAATTATAGCCTTTGATATTATACGCCTGTAAGGTTACCGTTTTTCCATCTGCCTCCATCACTGCATCTACAGGAATTGCTGTTTCCTGACGAAATACACCATCATAGTCCATGGAAATAATAGGTGTTTCCAAGGGCTGTTTTCGAATGATTGTTTTTCCTTCATTACTATTCCAGTTCAGGTCAAACTCATTGACTGTCCCCTGCAGCATACCACATACTGCCCGCAGTTTAAAATAATTGTAGCCATTGATACTATATGGCTGCATATAAAATTCTGTCGTTTTATTCAGCATGATTTTATCATTCGAAGGATATGCCGTTGCCCCGAAAGCTGTGGTTCCCATAGAATATACCATTATTGCTGTGATGAAACATGCTATTATTTTTTTCATATCCATTTCCTCCATTTCAGAAAACAGAATTATTTATGAACAATCCCCTTACCATCCGCAAACATGGAAGAGCCTGCCAGCAGTGTAAATTCATCTTCAAAACCGATCGTTGTCAGATTATCTCTGAATGCACAATTATGAAACTCTACATATCCATGCTCTGTATAGTCACCGAGATATTCCACTACAACTTCCTTCTGGAAATCCCAGTTTTTAAATTTATAAACCATATAAGGTTCTACACGAACCACAAGTTTTTCTGTTTCTTTATTGAAATTTTTTGCAAATTCATCAATGGTGATCGTTCTTTCTTCATCATAGCCGGGACCGCCATAACCAATGATATAATCCGCATCGATGGCAATAGATTTTGTTGCTGCATCCCAACCCACATCAAATTCTACAACCTGTGTCAGATCACGCAATTTGAAATAGTTATATCCATCAATGGTATACCCTTTCTGATAAACAAAAGTCATATCTTCAATATTGATAAAATCATTATTGGGAATCGCATTTTTCACAGAAGTATCCGTAGATTTTTCAATCGCAACAGAACCATTATAAGGTGTCCATCTTTCCACTTTGATCTTCTGTGCTTTTTCATCCCAGCCTACATTAAACTGATTTCCATGGCCAGAAAAAGATTTAGCCACATCACGAAGTTTAAAATAATTATATCCATCGATATTATACACCTGTGGTGTGACCACTTTCCCATTGACAGAAACTTTATCAGAAGAAGGCTTTGCCGTAGCCCCAAAAGCTGTTGTCATACCCATGGAACATACCATCACTGCTGTCATAAAAAATGCTACGAGTTTCTTCATACCCATTCCTCCTTTTTTGTATTTATACTTTTTGTATTCGACAAAAAACAGAAAACCCCTTTCTCTCACAGGAAAAAGGGGCTGTTATGACGTTATTTACTTTTTTTATGTTCCAGTTCTGCCAGATACCCTGCCGTGATGATACCTGTGGGCAAAGCAAAGACCATGACTCCCAGAAAAGAGGAAATGATGGCAATGGCCTTGCCGATATTGGTCACAGGATAAAAATCGCCATAACCGACAGTCATCAGCGTAATAGCAGACCAGTAAACGGCATCAAAAAAATTTCGGAAGGTTTCCGGTTCCACCTGAAACAGGATCAGGGCAGAAACCAGAATATAGCCCACTGCCAGATAGCAAACGGTCAGCAGATCATCCTTTTTCTTCTGAAAAACCCTGAGCATCAAGTGAAATCCTTTGGAATAACGAAGGAATTTCAGGGTTTTCATACACTTCGGCAAACGAAGGACACGGAAGGCTTTTACGGTAGCATTGAGCGGTGTCAGAGAAGAAAGGATCGTCACCAGATCGATAATGGCAAAGGGCGTAAAAGGATATTTCAGAAAAGAAACCTTTCTTTTGCCCAGCATTTTAAAATCTGCCGTCCCCCAGCGCAGGATATAGTCTACAATAAAGATACAGACTGTGATTTTATCCAGCCACCAGAAAAGGGGCGTTGTATGTTTGAAGCAAAGAGGAATGATACTGCAGAGGATGCAGAAGATCATAAAACGATCATAAAACATACTCAGTTTATCATCCGGCGAACCTTTTTCAATGATCTCATAAATACGTCGGCGCATGGGATTCCTCCTTCCTTTTTCCTCTATATTTAGTTTAGCACAATTCATTATAAATAAATAGTTACTAAAAACACAATTTAAACAGAAAAAGACCAACCCTTAAGGTTGGTCTTATATTTCGAGATACCATTGCCTAATAGCGACGCCAACACATGACGCTTACCTAGCTATGTTAGAAGATACGAATCTTTTATAGGCCTTCTCTAACCCTCTTTTATCTTTTACATGAACCATTGCAATTACAAAAAATTTGTTTTCCGGAGAATGATTATTAATCGAGCCAGACTCGTCAATGTAAATATTCATATACCTTCTCCTGTTTCTTATTCTTCTATAATTTCAGGTTCCTCTGTGGATTCCTCAATATCCTCTTCGGAAATTTTTGCGATACCCACAACGGAAACGCCTTCGTTCAGGTTCATCAGTTTGACACCCTGAGAAACGCGGCCGTAGCTGGAGATATCTTTTGCTCTCAGACGGATGATGACACCTTCGGAAGTGATGAGCATCAGTTCTTCATTTTCGCCCATCATCAGAACGCCTGTCAGTTCCCCTGTTTTTTCTGTCAGCTGGTGGATCTTCAGACCCTTACCACCTCTGTACTGCAGGTTGAACTGTTCCACAGTTGTCTGTTTGCCGAAGCCTTTTTCTGTTACATTCAAAATCTGACCGTTGGGGTCAACCTTCAATGCGGAAACCACATAATCCCCATCGTTCAAAGTAATTGCCTTCACGCCTGTTGCCGTTCTGCCCATAGGTCTTGCGTCCTGTTCATTGAACTTGATACCCATACCTTTTCTGGTGGCAACGAAGATCTGATCATCTTTTTCAATGGTCATGACAGAGATCAGGTCGTCGTCTTCTCTGAGGTTCAGGGCAATCAGACCGCTCTTTCTGATATTTGCAAAACTGGACATATCTGTTTTCTTGATGATGCCCTGTTTGGTGATCATGGCCAGATATTTTTCTTCGCTGAATTCCTTCACAGAAATGGCAGCCATGATTTTTTCATCAGAACTGATTTCCAAGAGGTTCACGATAGCGATACCACGGGAAGTTCTGCCTGCTTCGGGAATTTCATAACCCTTGATACGGTAAACCTTACCTTTATTTGTAAAGAACAGCAGCGTATCATGGGTGGAAGCAAGGAAGAGGTCTTTTACGTAGTCTTCTTCCCTTGTCTGCATACCGATGATCCCTCTGCCGCCGCGGTTCTGGCTCTTATAAGTATCCAGAGGGGTACGTTTCACATAGTTCAGATTGGACAGAGTGAATACGCAGGTTTCTTCATCGATGAGGTCTTCCACATCGATCTCACCGGGATTCTGGATCAATTTTGTTCTTCTGTCGTCTCTGTATTTTTCACCGATGGCTACAATTTCATCTTTGATGACACACAGCATCAGTTTTCTGTCCGCCAGGATCATTTTGTAGTAAGCGATCTTCTTCTGCAGTTCTGCATATTCCGCATCGATCTTTTCTTTTTCCAGACCCTGCAGTCTTCTCAGCTGCATTTCCAGAATGGCCTGTGCCTGCACATCGGACAGACTGAAACGTTCCATCAGTCTTTCTTTCGCATTATCATAACTTGTGCGGATAATGCGGATCACTTCATCGATGTTATCGATGGCGATACGCAGACCTTCCAGAATGTGGGCTCTTTTTTCTGCCTTATCCAGATCGAAACGTGTTCTTCTGGTCACCACGTTTTCCTGATGCTTCAGATATACTTCCAGTGCTTCCTTCAGATTCAGCACCACAGGTTTTCCGTCAACCAGTGCCAGCATATTTGCACCGAAAGATTCCTGTAAAGATGTATATTTATACAACTGGTTCAGAATCACGTTGGCATTAGCATCTTTCTTCACTTCAATGATGATCTTGATATCATCCCCGGCGGAAGCATCATACAGATCGCTGATACCTTCCACACGTTTATCCTTGACCAGTTCTGCGATCTTTTCGATCAGACGCAGTTTATTGACCATATAAGGGATCTCGGTCACAACGATGCGTTCTCTGCCATTGTGTTCTTCGATCTCCGCAGTAGAACGCACGATGATCTTGCCGCGGCCGGTTCTGTATGCCGCGCGGATGCCGCTTTTGCCCAGAATATTTGCACCTGTGGGGAAGTCAGGACCTTTGATGTATTCCATCAGTTCTTCCACATCTGTATCCTTGTCGGCAATCTTGTTATCAATCATGCAGGCAATCCCGTCAATCACTTCGCCCAGATTGTGGGGAGGGATATTGGTCGCCATACCTACGGCGATACCGCTGGAACCATTCACCAGCAGATTAGGAATACGGGAAGGCAGTACGGTAGGTTCTTTTTCGTTTTCGTCATAGTTTGGCACGAAATCGACGGTGTCTTTTTCGATATCCGCCAGCATTTCCGCTGTGATCTTGGACATACGTGCTTCGGTATAACGGCTGGCAGCAGCACCGTAGCCGTCAATGGAACCAAAGTTCCCGTGACCGTCTACCAGCATATAACGCATGGAGAAATTCTGCGCCATACGCACCATGGCCTGATAAATGGAGGAATCACCGTGAGGGTGATATTTACCCATGGTATCACCGACGATACGGGCGGATTTACGATAGCCCTTGTTGGGATCCAGATTCATTTCGTTCATGGAATACAGGATACGACGCTGTACGGGCTTCAGGCCGTCCCGGGCATCGGGCAATGCACGGGCAACGATTACGCTCATGGCATAGTCGATGTAGCATTTCTGCATTTCCTTATTGATATCTATCGTAATGACCTTGTCGATTTCTCTGTTTTCATTTTCATTACTCATAAATTCACCTCTTCTTTTGGGGCTCTGCCCCAAACCCTGCCAGGGAAATCATTTCCCTGGACCCTGATTTGCAAAAACTTCGTTTTTGCTTAGGAGTTAAATTTCAATTTATCGGACAGCGGAAAGGCTTGGAAAACGAATGTTCATCACTTTGCTTCGCAAAGCAGACTTTGTCTGCTGCCCCGTCTTGGGCAGTGAGTTAGTTTTCCAACTGGAATCCGCAGGCGGAAACCGCGCTTTTCGCCGAGGAAAACAGGGAGTTTCAAGACCAAAGGTCGATGGAACTCATCTGTTTGTCATCTGTTTCAAACAAGAAAAAAGCTTGAAGCCGCAGGCTGAGCTTTTTTCTTACGAGCTCAGCTCGTTTAGAAATCCATTTCTGCGTATTGTGCGTTCTCTTCAATAAACAGCTTTCTAGGCTCTACCTCGTCGCCCATTAACATACTGAAGATCTGATCGGCTAATACAGCATCGTCAATGGTAACCAGTTTCAGAATTCTATGTTCCACTGCCATGGTGGTATCTCTCAGCTGGTCAAAGTCCATTTCACCCAGACCTTTGTAACGCTGCACTTCCTTGATGCCTGTTCTGCCGATTTCCTGATACAGAGTTTCCAGCTGGGCATCATCATACACATAATAATGCTGTTTATTCTTTTCCACGCGATACAGAGGAGGCTGGGCAATATATACCTTGCCCGCTTCGATCAGCTGTGGCATATAGCGATAGAAGAAAGTCAGAAGCAGCGTTCTGATATGTGCGCCGTCCACGTCGGCATCAGTCATGATGACGATCTTATGATAGCGCAGTTTTTCCATATCAAAATCTTCAGAGATACCCGTACCAAAGGCTGTGATCATATTTCTGATCTCTTCGGAATTGAGGATTCTGTCCAGTCTTGCCTTTTCTACGTTCAGAATTTTACCGCGCAGAGGCAAAATCGCCTGTGTTTTGGGGTCTCTGGCCTTGATGGCAGAACCGCCGGCGGAATTCCCTTCGACGATATAGATTTCACATTCATAAGGATCACGGCTGGTGCAGTCTGTCAGTTTGCCGGGCATTCTTGTATTTTCCAGACCTGTCTTTCTACGAACCAGTTCCCTTGCCTTTCTCGCCGCGTCTCTGGCTCTGGAAGCCATCATACCCTTTTCGATGACTGTTTTACCGATGGAAGGATTTTCCTCTAAGAAATAGGTCAGATATTCGCTGAGAATACTTTCCACAGCACCCTTCGCTTCGCTGGTACCCAGTTTTGCCTTTGTCTGGCCTTCAAACTGAGGGTCTTCCACCTTGATGGAAACCACAGCAGTGATACCTTCTCTGACGTCTTCGCCGGAAAGTTTCTTATCAGCATCCTTGATGATGCCCAGTTTTTTGCCGTAATCGTTCAGTGTTTTGGTCAGGCCTGCCTTAAAGCCCACCAGATGGGTACCGCCATCGGGGGTATTGATATTATTGACGAAAGTGAAAATGCTTTCTGTAAAGCC